>JAFPZP010000062.1 GCA_017417215.1 Candidatus Rifleibacteriota bacterium
AAAAGATGAATATATAGATAAAAAATCTGATTTAATTTCTAGTGATGAATCTAAATCAATTTCAAAAGCTGTAGCTTTGCCTAAAAAGGCTATTGAGACTAACAATGATAGAATGTCAGAATCTTCAGATAATTCAAAGATTATAGAACTAGATAATTCTAAGGTTTTAGAAGTAAGTGAAACTGAAAAATTATGGAACGATTTTAGAAGTAATCTGGTTAAATGTTCTGCAAATTCTTTTATAATGGGAAGTCCATTAAAAGAACATTTAGATGCTATAGAATATTTTAAAGGCTTTAACCATAATGATGCTTTTAGATTTGAATATAATGAAGTTCAGCATGAAGTAACTTTTACAAAAGATTTCTTTATAGGTAAATATCCTGTAACTCAAATGCTTTATGAAAAGATAATGAAAAATAACCCATGTGAGGCAAATTATAAAAATCCTAATTTCCCTATAGTAGATATTACTTGGGAAGAATCTATAGCTTTTTGTAATCAGCTTAATATATTGTTCAAAGATTATTTACCTAAAGGCTATTTATTCGATTTACCAACTGAAGCTCAATGGGAATATGCCTGTCGTGCTGGAACAACAACTCCTTTAAATAATGGACAAGAGCTAACTTCAAATGATGATTTATGTGAGAATTTAGATGAAATTGCTTGGTATGACAAAAATAATAATGATGAACTTCACTCTGTTGGTTTTAAGAAGCCAAATAGGTGGCAAATTTATGAAATGTCAGGATTAGTTTCTGAGTGGTGTAAGGATTATTATGGAAAATATCCTAAGAATTCTGTTGAAGATTATATTTGCAAAGAAGAAAGTAAATATAGAGTTATAAGGGGTTCTTTGGTAGGAATGGCATTTAGTTGCCGTTCAGCTTCTAGATCTTTTTGGCCTAAAGATGATAAAGATAATACCATTGGCTTCCGTGTTGCTCTTGTTCCAATTTAATCTTAGTAGGTTTCAATGGAGTAATTATGAAAACAAATTTCAAAAAAATAAATGTGGTTTGGTTTTGTTTGATGATTGTATTTATTGCTTCAAATCTTTATGCGGAGGTAAAAATAATTAATTCTAACAAGGAAAATTTCAGGTTGACGATAAAGGATGACCCATATCAAAAAGAATATGAAGCAGCAAAAGTTGTTCAATGTTTTTTAACTAATTATTTTGTAGAAGGAAAGAATATTTGGTCTTGTGAAGAGGTATTTCCACAATCAAAAATCTTGTATAATATTGCAAATTATTGGGACTGTGAATGTGATCCTCTACACAATAGCGGAGAATATCAATTTTTATATATTGGTGAAGTAAAAATAGAAAAACAAGTTGCTACCGTTTGTATATATGAATATTGGAATTTAATTGAGCATAATAATGAATATTGGGTTTCATTAAAAGAAGTAAGTAAAGAGGAACCTAATATGTTTCATATAAAATTGGGTTTAATAAATGGAAAATGGTTTATTATAGAGATAGGAAACACTAATGATTTTTTAAAAGAAGAAATAGAAAAAGATGGACATACATTAGGATTTGCTAGAACGATAGATAAAAACAACAAAATCTATCTTTATAATAAACCTAGTTTTGATGGTTCTATAATTGGGGAAATTGTTGGCGATAATATCGAATTAAAACTTGAAAAAACTAGTTCAAAAGAGTTTTTCCGTTGTTATGATTTATATTCAGATAGTTGTAATGAAGAATTATTGAAATGGAAAAACGACAACTATGACCTTGAAAAATGTTATATAAAATCAAGTGATGTTAGTATTTCTTTAAAAATAAATAAAGGTTCTAATAAAGAAGTTGCATATTTACTCTTTGGTTATCCTGTTGAAAAAAAAGAAACATTTGATGGAACTATATTGTATTATTCGAAACAAGATTATATTAAATATGATAAAAAAAACAGAATTGTTTCTTGGAACGGTTTCGATGATTTTAAATCTTATTTCGAGGAAGATACAATAGATTCTGTTGGTATAGCTAGAGGTAGAATAATTTCAAAATCTGGTTTAAATCTTAGAGAAGCTCCATCTACTCAAACTAAAAAGGTCGGAGGTCTGGCCTATGATACTGAAGTTATTATTATAGAAAAAAGTAATAATATTGATACATTTGAAAACATCACTTCTAATTGGTATAAAATAACAGATGGTGAAGTCACTGGTTGGGGCTTTGGTGGTTTTATAGAAATAATAGATAAATGATTATAATATTTCTATTTTATAAATATAACTAATATAATTATGTAATCAAACTAGGAATTATTATGGCTTCAGTAATTTTATTTGTAATCGGTTTTATCGTAGTAATAAGTCTTTTTGGAAAAAAGCCTCCTTCAGGGAGAACTGATTCGCTAGGTAATCCCTTGCCGACTTTTGTTTGCAGGCATTGTGGAGTAGCTGGTAGCTCTAGTCTAGCAGGAATACCCTGTCAGAAATCACCAAGTAAAAAGCATGAAATAATAGCTTATAGCGATTCTTATGTGTGCAAATACTGTGGTATGAAACTTCAAAATAGCATGGCAATAGCCCATTGCACTCATTCACCTACTAAAACTCATGTTTTGATTAATTCCAAAAGTTCTTATACTTGTAAATTTTGTGGGCAAACTCAAAATGATGCCTCTTTTGCAAAAACCTATTGCCCAAAAAGTAACGATCATAAACATGAACTGATTGAATAGGCTTTTATTTGTAGCTAAAAAATATTTATAAAGAAAAGCAAAATGAATAGAAATAGTTTGATTCTTTTTATTACAGGATTATTTTTGATTGTTATTATAGCTATGGGCGGTTATTTACAAGTAAAAAAGCAGAAAAATCTCCGAAAAAGATTAAAATTTAAGGTTGTATTTTAACTATTATTCCAAGAACCGCTTGAATCGTGAACTCAAGTGGTTATTAATTTATGCGAAATATTGATTTATCATTTTCTCTGTCGTAACCTCTAAATGTCTTAGTCATTCTGATAATCTCCTCTAAGGTTAGAGGCTAATATACTCTATTTACAAAACCAAATTGTATTGTTTAAAGCCTTCTAAAAGCTGTTCTTTTGTTAAGCCAACAGATTTAGCTGCCTGTTAAACAGTAACTAGTCCTTGTTTTATAAAATTATATACAGTATTAAATTCGCCTTTCTTTTCTCCTTCTTTTCTTCCTTCTTCTAAATCGTTTTCTCTGTCGTAATCTCTAAATGTCTTAGTCATTTTGATAATCTCCTCTAAGGTTAGAGGCTAATATACTCTATTTACAAAACTAAATTGTATTGTTTAAAGCCTTCTAAAAGCTGTTCTTTTGTTAAGCCAACAGATTTAGCTGCCTGTTCAACAGTAACTAGTCCCTGTTTTATAAAATTATATACAGTATTAAATTCGCCTTTCTTTTCTCCTTCTTTTCTACCTTCTTCTGTAAAAACTTCCTTATCCTTTTCTCTGTCGTAATCTCTAAATGTCTTAGTCATTCTGATAATCTCCTCTAAGGTTAAAGCTTCTTCATAAGCTGGATTGTCAAAAACAGCAGAAAGAAATCTTCTCATAAAAGCCATGAAAGAAGCAAATTTGTTTCTTTCATCAGGATTCTTTATGATTTCTTTCAGTTCGTTTAAAAATTCATAAAACTTTTCGCTGCTTGCTGTTCGTTGTAGTTTCATAGAAGCAACAACAGAATTAGCAAGACCGTCTAGAACAGAATCTTTCTCATTGGCTTCTGGATGAACCTCGTCAATAAAATAATAGCTTATTTTTGGAACAAACTTTTGTAGCTCATCATTTGTTTCTTTAAACATATCCTGCACGTTTTTAGGAACATTCCAGATATCTTTACCGTTATATAGAACTATAGGCAACACAACGGGAAGTTTCTTTTCCTTCCAGTATTCCAGATTTTTATTGCTAAGCAGATACAAATAAAGTAAGGAAACATAAGACATAATTCTAACGGGCATAGTTTCGTCAACATCTGACTGAAATTCAATCAAGATATAAATATACACCCATTTGTCTTGCCATCTAAGTTTCCAGATTATGTCATCATGACGCTCTGTGTTTTCTTTTGTTACAAAAGAGGTATTTTCTCTTTCAAGAGTGCTGAAGTCAAACTGTTCAACACATTTTAGCGCAACAAAACCCTGAATCAAATCTTTGATATTTTCAGGTTCTGAATAAAACTCTTTATGTGCTAAATCTTGCTGTCCCATATCATAATTTTAGCAATTAAGAAATTGTTAGTCAACTTAGCTTACTAAACAATAAATACCAAGCAGATCTGTATTGCACTCCTTCGGCTAGCAGAGGCTGTGATAAAACTAATTTTTAAATCTAAATTAGATTGTGCTAATTGCCTGCACATTTGTCATAAAAAGTAATTCGTATGGGCTTCTATTTTAAAAGAGGTTAGAGGATTGTTTTAGCTAAATTGCTGATAATAGTTTTCGTGAAAACTATTTCATTACGACTAACTTTAAGTTTATTTATAATTCAGTAGTAATGAGATATTAGCACAGACCTACTTTGTATTACAAACTAAACAATTCCCTTATCTCTTATACTCTCATCACTTATCTCTAAAAGTTATACGATTATGACAATGTGTAGGCATAAACAAATAAATACTTTTTTTATCAGTAAATTTCATGTTTTCGCACACCCTCTCGCAAGAACATATTTTAAATATTGATTAATATCAAATTTGAGTTCTCACTAAATACGAGCGTTGACAAAATATAATACCACTGTTATATTTAAAGTAACAGAGTTGCCCGAGACTTCTTAGAAGTATTGGGGACCAAAGCTAGGTATATCCTAGCTTTTTTACATTTAGGTTGAGAGATAAGATAATTTAGCAATTCAATGACAGTTATTTTCTATAATTCTTAAGATAGTAAGCGTCTAATTTTGCGAAATCACAGCATCTTTTTCTTAAAAGATTATTGCATTTACCTGATGTAATTAGTTCATGTAATTTATTGGCTTTTTTTATTATTATTTCTTTATTGTTATTACACCAATCTAACTGGTCATTCATTAATGATTTATACTTTTTGGTATATTGGTTATCTTGGGGTAATATTCTTATATCAATTTCTTTAAGATATTCTTCTGCTACAGGAATCATATTATTAAAATTAAGAACACCAATAAGTTTATTTGTTTTATCAAATATTTTAGAAAAATCTTTATCATTTTTCATTGAAAGGTGTTTGGATTTTGGTGAACTTAAAGGAATACAATATTTATAATTATTACAAACAACAACTATTCCAACGAAAGGTCTTGTCTGTTTATTGATTTGAGGAGACACAGACATTACGTTATTATCTATTTTAGACAAATTACGTATATATTTTATATCAATAGTATATAAATGTAGTCTTAATGCTTTCATAAACTTTAATATAAAAAAGGGCCATGCAGAAACATGACCCCTTAACTATTCCCACTCACAGTAGGGTACACTGCTTTTACAACTTCCATTTACAGTAGGAACCACTGCTTTTACAACTTCCACTTACGGTAGGAACCACCGCTTTTTGTATTAGCATAACTAACACATAGACAAATTTCTTTGTCTATACTAATTATAATAAAAAAAACACGTTTAATCAATAATCTTCAAAAAGGTTAAAATTTAAGGTCGTTTTTTAACTTTCATTCCAAGAACCGCTTGAATTATGAAATCAAGCGATTCTTTACTTTTTAGAATAAAACATTGATTAAATTCTTAGCAGATCTGGATTGCCACGGTCTACCACTCAGTATTCGACTGTACGTAATGACGTATAATTTGCGGTTGCGATTACGGATACATTATATAACAATGGTTATCACTGGTTCGGTCACCACCCCTTTAATTCCCCTCCTCAAGGAGGGGCTTTAGGAGACATCACATTTGTCATAAAAAGTAATTCGTATGGGCCTTAGCCCTGAAAGAATTACGTTTATGACAATGGGATGGCTACAAACAAATAAATACTGGCGTTGACAAAATAAAATTCAACTATTATATTTAAAATAACAGAGTTGCCCGAGACTTCTTTGAAGTATTGAGGAATAAATGTGCACATTCTGCCAGATTGTACAATTCAAATTTTAATCCACCAGCTATATTCCCTAAAAAATTTCTAAGAAATAATCCTTTAGTAAAGAATGATAGTCTTTTTGCATATATACTTGTTTTGCTCAAAAGACTTCCATTAAAAGAAGACAAAAAGGAATTTGTATCAAAGATAGAGTTCTTGTTAAACAAATATAAAAGCAATGTAGATTTGTCTTTAATAGGCTTTCCTAATAACTATCTATTTTTATTAAACCAAGAACTAAGCTAAAAAATAATAAATACTATTAAAAGAAAGAAATGCAATTCCAATTGTAGATATATAAGGTTTATGGATAGTACAGATAAAGAATGGAGATGTAATGAAATAGACAAGGATACTAATTGATTAACTTCTACAGCAATGACGTATCTTAAATATTGATTAACAGCTAAAAATATTTGAGTTTGCTTTGATTATTTAGTAATATAATTAAGCTTATATGAGGGGAAATATGAAACGTAATTTAATTCTTTTTATTCTATCTTTGGCTTCTATAGTTTCTTTGCTTGGTTGTCACGCTGGCGGTAATGCTCCATTTATCAACAAAGAACAACAAATGGAACCTGTCATTGCCGAAGGTTTGCCTCAAATCAAAGTTAGTGGCGGAACCAAATTTAAAGGTCATTTTTTTATATCTTTTCCATTTACCAAAAATCTAATTATGATGGATGGAAGAGGCAATATTATCTGGTCAAAACACGAACCTCTTCCAGAAGGGATTCACGCAGGTCTATGGGATTTCAAAAAACATAATATTGGTGGCCAAATATATTACAGCTATCATGACCATATAATATCAAATGATAATTACGGATTACTTGGTTTCGGTCCTGGTGAACGAGTAATACTTGATGCGAATTTTAACGAAATCAAACGAATCACTTTTGAACAATCTGATGTTACAGAAAAAGGTCATCCAGTCGATGGTCATGATTTTCTTATGATAGATTTGGACCATTATATTTTGTCTGGTTACATCAAAAAAACGGTAAACAATATTCCAAATCTATCACAGAATTCTAGCGTAGTTTTTTCATATTTGCAGGAAGTTCAGAATGGTGCTGTTATCTGGGACTGGAAAAGCATAGATTACCCTGAATTATATGCACTGTCAGTTACTGACGCTGACCAAAATGCAAATGATTTTGAAAACGCTAATACGGATGCTCCAGATTACGTTCACTTTAACTCTATGCGTATAAATGCTGACGGAAACCTCGTTTGCTCTTTCCGACATCTAAATTCTATTATTTGCTTAGATCGATATAGCAAAAACAATCAGATTTTATGGAAACTTTCGGGGAAAGGCGATGAATTCCATTTAAATGAAGATGAAAAATCTTCTTGTCAACACTATGCCGTAATAGATAATGATTATATCAGTATTTTCGATAATGGAAATAAATTAAGAAATACCCACATTCGAACTTATAAACTTAATATGGGGAATAAGACCGCAAAAGTCAAAACTTATACGGTTCCAGGGAAGTTCTCGTCTGCTTGTGGTTCTGCACAGCGAATTTATGGAGAAACCTATGTGATTGGTTGGGGAATAACAAATAAAGACGCTGTATGCATGTCTGTTTATGATTTTGCTACTAACAATGAGCTTATGTCATTAACACTTGCCATGCCACAAAATTATACTTATAGATGTGTTTATTACGAATAAAAGAAAAACTAATCAATATAGAGCTCTTAATTAAAGCAAAAGGGCTAGGATTATCCTAGCCTTTTTACTTTTTCTAAATTATATGAAATTTAATTAATCAGATCATCGTATTCTTCATTAGAAATATTCATTTGTTTAAGTATAGTTTCTTTTGAAGTTCCATTTGAAAGCATCATATTGATGATATTTTTCATCCCTTCTTTTATTCCTTCTTTTATTCCTTCTTTTTTACCTTTTTCAATGCCTTTTTCATAACCGATTTCTTCGAACCCTTTAGCAATAATCGCCCAGTCTTTTTCTTCGTCAAATTCAGTTAATAACATATTTTTCACCTCCGCACTATATTTTGTCAGAAAATCTTTCAGTATGCCTTTTTCGATGCATTCATTTACTGCATTATCTATAGCAATAGTGAAATCTTTATTTATTTTGGAATATTTTCTCACGCATTCAACAAAAGAAGAATATTCACCTAATATCTTACATTTTAACAATAATTCTTTATTTTTGCCAACATTGATGTTTATCATTTTTGCAGTCCATTCGTAACCTTCTGGTTTATCATTATCCTCAAAAGCATCAGAAAGCTTAAGCGTGATACTTTCACCAATTTTTCTATCAGTTCCGTTGTAAAGAACAATGTACTGAGGTGTAGGTATTTTAATGAGCTTAGGATAATAAATATTTTTCAGATTCATTTCTGTAGCCAGTCTTGTTTCGTAAAGCTTTGCAAAATATAGAAAACCCCGTAATGGCATATTGGGGTTATATTTACTCTGATGTTCCAACAAAACCATCTGATTATCGAGAACAAAGGAAACATCATTTTTCATTCTCATGTAGATTACGTTGTCTAACGTGTTTATTTCTAAATCATCTTTGTTTCTATAGTTTGAATTGTTCAGCGCATTGTATAAGTCCAGAAGGTTCTGCTTATTCTCCTCTCGACCGAATATGAATCTGAAAAGATTGTCTTTGTATCTTTCATTAGCTTTGTATTTGACAGATTCTTCTCGCAAAACATAATCTTTTTGCGTGGAAACAAATGAAAAATTTAAGTAATACATATTTTCTCCTTTTCTTGTTCTCATTGTAGTTGGTAGTAATTGTTTTTGTTGTAATAACCTTTATCCAGAGGCTTATTTACAATAAAAACTACAAAAACCAAGAACAATAGATTGCCACGCCGAAAAGTCGGCTCGCAATGACGTAAAAAATTTAGGTGCACATATAGTAATCAATTGAAAACGGAAAATTGGACAAAAAATTTTGTCAAAAATCGACAACGTGAAAAATTTCACAAGTAGTTAATAGTTTTTATTGTTAGGATATAAGACCCAAAATTGAAAAACAAAACCATAGACGGAGCACAAGAATTCTTGTAAATGATTGTAAGAAACGCCCCTACTTGAGGAGAGATTCTAGATTGAGTTGCATTTTCATAAAGTTTGTGATAAAATTCACAAACAGGTAAATTGTAAAAATAAATTCTTTGGTTTAGAATAGTTTTTACAAGATGTTTAATTTACTTTATTAAACAAGCAATGAGATAATTAACTGGATTGCCGAGCCTATCGGCTCGCAATGACGGTTAGTAGAAAAGTTTCATTGCCGAATTAATACAAAGGGAGCCTAAAATGACTGTTAATTCCGCAGAATCATTACAAGAAAAGATTGCTCAAGTCAGAGCAGCCCAGAAGATTTATGCTACTTTTTCTCAGGAAAAAGTCGATGAAATCTTCAGAGCAGCAGCCACAGCCGCAAACAATGCCAGAATTTCACTTGCAAAGCTTGCAGTTGAAGAAACAGGCATGGGTATAGTTGAAGACAAGGTTATCAAGAACCATTTTGCTTCAGAATATATCTATAATCAATATAAAGACGCACAGACCTGCGGAATCATCGAAAGAGACGAAGCTTTCGGCATAATGAAAATAGCTGAACCAATAGGCGTTATAGCAGCTATTGTTCCAACAACCAACCCCACTTCTACAGCTATTTTCAAATCACTCTTAGCCCTCAAAACCCGCAACGGTATGATTTTCTCTCCACATCCAAGAGCTAAGAAAAGCACTATAGCGGCCGCCAAAACTATTCTCGATGCAGCAGTTGCCGCAGGAGCTCCAGAAAACATCATCGGCTGGATAGATGAACCTTCTACTGAACTTTCTCAGATGGTTATGAGGGAATTAGACCTCACTCTTGCTACTGGTGGTCCTGGTATGGTCAAAGCAGCCTACTCTTCCGGCAAACCAGCTATCGGCGTTGGTGCTGGTAATACTCCCGCTGTTATTGACGAAAGCGCTCACATTAAAATGGCCGTCAACTCTATTCTTCTTTCCAAGAGTTTCGACAACGGCATGATTTGTGCTTCAGAACAGTCTGTTATAGTTCTTGATTCTATATATGATAAAATCAAACAGGAATTCATTGAACGTGGTGCTTATGTTTTAAATGCTGATGAAGCCGAAGCTTTGCGCAAGATTATTCTTGTAAACGGCAGTGTTAATGCAAAGATTGTTGGTCAGTCAGCCTATAATATCGGCAAATTAGCCGGTTTGGAAGTTCCTGAAAAAGCTAAGATTCTTATTGCAGAAGTAGAAGATGTTTCTCTTGATGAACCTTACGCCCACGAAAAGCTTTCCCCTGTTCTTGCTATGTATCATGCAAAGACCTTTGAAGAAGCTACTGAAAAAGCTGCTGTTCTTGTAGAACACGGTGGAATTGGCCATACATCAGTTTTATATGCCGACCAAGTTAATGCTCAAGACAAGATTGACAAATTCGGTGTAAGAATGAAAACCTCTCGTGTTATCGTTAATATGCCTGCATCTCAGGGTGCTATCGGTGACATTTATAATTTCAAGCTTGCTCCATCTCTTACTTTGGGCTGCGGCTCATGGGGCGGGAACTCTGTATCAGAAAACGTCGGAGTTAAGCATTTAATGAATATTAAGAGTGTTGCCGAAAGGAGAGATAATATGCTTTGGTTCAGAGTTCCGGAAAAGGTTTACTTCAAATATGGATGCCTGGCTACTGCTATTCAAGAACTGAAGCAGTTGGGCAGAAAACGCGCTTATATAGTTACAGACAAATTCCTCTTTGATAAAGGTTTTGTAGAACAGGTTACAAAAGTATTAGACGACTGCAATATTGATTACAAAGTATTTACAGATGTTACAGCAGACCCGACTTTGGGAACTGCCCGCCGTGGTGCTGCCGAAATGAGCACTTTCGGGCCCGATACAGTAATTGCTTTAGGCGGCGGTTCTCCAATGGATGCAGCTAAGATTATGTGGCTGCTTTACGAACACCCTGATGTCAAGTTTGATGACCTTGCCATGAGATTCATGGATATCCGAAAACGTGTTTATGAATTCCCCCATATGGGCGACAAAGCAATGATGGTTTGCGTTCCAACTTCTGCCGGAACAGGCTCAGAAGTAACTCCATTTGCTGTTATTACAGATGAAACTACAGGAATCAAATACCCATTAGCAGATTATGAATTAACACCTGATATGGCTATTGTTGATGCAGAATTGATGCTTGATATGCCAAAGAGCCTTACTTCTGCTTCTGGTATAGACGTTCTTGTTCATGCTCTTGAAGCAAGAGTTTCTGTAATGGCTTCTGAATTCACTAATGGCCTTGCTCTTGAAGCAATCAGATTAGTATTCAAATATTTGCCTCAAGCATATAGAGAAGGTGCTTCAAATGTAAAAGCTAGAGAAAAAATGGCTCATGCTGCTTGTATGGCCGGTATGGCTTTTGCAAATGCTTTCTTAGGTGTTTGCCACTCAATGGCTCACAAGCTTGGTGCAGCTCATCATATCGCACACGGAACTGCAAACGGTTTGCTCATTGAAGAAGTAATCAGATTCAATGCTTCTGACAAACCAAGCAAACAGACAGCTTTTCCACAGTATAAATACCCAGAAGCCAAGTGGAGATATGCTCGTGTAGCTGATTATCTCAATCTTGGCGGCGAAACCGATGATGAAAAGGTTGAACTGCTTATAAAGGCTGTTGCAAAACTTAAAGCTGAAATCGGTATTCCTTCTAGCATAAAAGAATACGGTATCAGCGAAGACAAGTTCTACGAAAGCCTAGATGAGATGTGCGAAATGGCATTTGATGACCAATGCACTGGTGCAAACCCAAGATATCCGCTTATCAGCGAAATCAAGCAGATGTTCATTAACGCTTACGAAGGAAAGAAGTAGAGCCAAGCAGAGCGGAGAGCGGAAGAGCGACAGAGCGGACAGTAGACGCGAGACCTCTATTCTCCGCACAAGGCTCGTTCCCTCAAAGTCTATTCGAAAGTACAAATTAACAGAGACCGCGGAGGAGAATAAGGTTGAGCAAGCAACTGTCCGCTTTTAAAAGAATTAAGAGATAAGAGCAGTCTACACATTTGTCATAAAAAGTATAGCGTATGGGCCTTAGCCCTGAAAGCTATACGTTTATGACAATGGGTAGACTTCCATAGAGAGCGGCAGAGCGGACAGGCTCCTTCCCCTCAAGTGGAGGCTTTAGGACTACACTTCCTACTCTTCCAACCCTTCTAACAATTACACCAGCGAAGTGGAACACTTGAAGATACTTAGCACTTAATGTAAACTGAAAACAGATAAATAATTTGAGATTATAGAAATAGGGAAGTTCATCATGGCTGCAACTAAGAAATCAACTACATCAAAACCACAAAAAACTACAACTACTACTGTTACTACAGTAACCAAAACAACAACCACTGGCGGAACCAAAAAGAAATCCAACAATGACTTTTCATGGAGCAGATTATTTGGTCTCACAGGCTTAAAACAGAAAATATCAAGAAAGACAGGCGTTCCTTTTTCCAAGGCTGGCCGTGATAGAAAAATCGGAGCCATGATTACAAAAGGTATAACCAACCTATTTAGCAAAAAAGAAGGCGGTAAAAAAGGTTGTGTTGTCTACTTCTTTATACCAGTCATTATAGGCTTAGGTATATATTATCTTCTATAAGATTAGCGAAGTAATTCCCCTGAATTCTCTCTAAAATCACGGGTAATATTCAACAGACTAGAAAGCATCTTAAGCCTTCCCTTCAAATCTAATGAGCCATATTTGCTAACAAGAATAAAATTATCAAAACATTCATATTGATAACCTTTAACATGATTTTTCAAGAATGAATACCTAACATCTCTACTTAAAAATGCTTTTATTTCTGGTTCATTTAAGCCTTCTACGAAAAACTTTTTCGAGAAGGCTTTATCATAGCCAAAATTAACTGTTTTACTTTTAAAAACCTTATTTAAAACAACAGCTAAAACTTCAAAAATATTAAGACATATAGCAGAAAAGAAAAGATCGCCCAAGAAGCCTTTGGTTTCCTGATCAGATTCTTTTAATCTGAATATAGGAAAGTCAAACTCCGGTTTACTTATAATGCAGACAGTTTCAAAGTTTGTATACTTACCACCTTCAGAGTCTATAGTTATATATTTGAAATAAAAAGTACTGAAACTAACCCCATTACGAATTCCAGACATTTCACTCAAGTATTCTCTGGATTCTCCTTTATCCAACAAAAGAGAATGAGTAACAAAATCATATAAATCCGTCTTATCGCGTAATCTTTCATTGAACTCCAGATTATTCTTTTTACAATAGTTTTCTATCTCGCTGCTAGCTTTCTTAATACTAACACTCACTCGATAATGCTCATAATAATGAGCAAAAACTATTACAATTACCAGTAACGCTAATAATACGTAAATTTCCATATTTGAACTCAACCTCAAGAATATAATAAAACAAAAAAACAAAACTTTCATACAAAAATTAAAGTTGCCATATGGTCTAAAAAAAAGAAAGCCGAGGTCTTTTCCTCGGCCCGAAAATTAAGGAGGCAAACAAACCCATCAACTTTTTCGGCAGGGTTTTTATTTTTCTTAACAATAATTTATAAAAAATTAATATTCCTAATAAGAAACAAGAAATCTTCTTTACATTGAGGGGAGTAAATTTTATAATTAATTCACTTAAGACATCGGAGTCGAAGAATGCCTTATTCAGTTATTAACGCCTTAGTAGTTTTTCTTGCTATACTAGCTATAGCTTTTATCATCAGTCGTAAAACCCAGAAAGAAAAAGACAATCTGGCTAATACTAAAAAATACTGTGAAACCAATAAATTTGAGTTCATAAGAAATATGAAGCTGGAAGAACTTCCAGAAAAAGTTCGCAATTTCAGTATTATTCAAAGTCATGTTGGTTATAAAGAATTTCACAGTATTGTTAAAGGAAATTCTAAAGGTTTTGATTTTCATTTACTAACCTTTATTTATCCTGGCAACCATTCTACAAGTGGTAGTTTAATCTGTTTGATAAATAAAAAAGATGCTAACTTCCCTAAGTTTTATTTAAGAGAACATAAGACATTTAGCGACTCAATTGGTAAACTCTTTGGTAAAGAAGAAATAAAAATAACAGAAGACAAGAACTTTTCAGAAAAATTCATGCTTCGAGGTGAAAATTCTGAAAATACCACTAAATTTCTTACAGAAAAAAGAAGACAGATTTTTACCAGTGAACATATCGAAAAATATGAATACGAAGCAGATTCAGACTACTTTGCAATCTCATATCCTCTTGCTCCCAGCATTCCTGTTCAAGAATACGAATCTCTTCTGGCAAAAACCACTTCTATATTAGAAAAGCTAGAGATTTAAAATGGAAATTGAACGAAAATTTCTGTTAAAAAACGATAGCTGGAAAAAAATAGCAAGCAAAAGCATTCATATTAAACAGGGCTACATCTCAACAAACCCATTGTCTGTAGTTAGAATCAGAATAGCAGATTCCAAAAGCTTTCTAACAATCAAAGGTAAAGGTTCTAATATTTCCAGACCAGAATATGAATATGAAATCCCATTGCAAGATGCAGAAGAAATGTATAACCTTTTCTGCCAACATACCGGGTTAGCTAAAACTCGCCATATAGTTGAGTATAAAGGGCATATATGGGAAATAGATGAATTTGAAGGTCGTCACCAAGGGCTTATTTTAGCTGAAGTAGAAATGAAATCAGAAGATGAAGAAGTAATATTGCCAGAATGGATAGAAAAGGAAGTTACAGGAGACCCTCGATATTACAATTCTAATCTTGCAAAAGCTGATTAATACTTCTACCCCCATAGAAATGATATGTTAAAAAATTTATATAAAGAATACCTTGATAAACCAACTAATCTAGAAAAATGCCTCTATCTTTATGATTTATATCATAATTCTCCCCAAGATTTCTTTGAGCTGGCCAACCAACATAGAATCGAATTTTTGCCGATTCTTTACACCCCTACTATCGGCGATGCCGTCATAAACTACAGCAAGAACTATAAATACCCGCTCGGGCTCACTATTTCTTATTCAGATAAAGGAAATATAAAAAATATATTAGAGAAAGCCAAAGCAGATTTTGGCGCTAAAAAGATGACTATTTCTGTTATTACCGATGGAGAAGGAGTATTAGGAATAGGCGATCAAGGCGTAGGTGCTATATATATTTCCTTAGGCAAGCTGATGGTTTACTCTCTTTGCGGAGGCTTAGACATATCGACTACTCTGCCTATAATGCTCGATGTAGGAACAAATAACCAGACTCTTCTGAATTCTCCTGAATACAAGGGCTGGCGTCACCCAAGATTATCAGGGCAAGAATATTATGATTTTATTGATGAATTTGTTCATGCTTTTTCCGAAATCTTTCCAGACAGTTTTCTTCATTGGGAAGATTTCGGTAGAGATAATGCTAGACCTATTCTTGATAAATACAGAGAATATCACCCTTCATTCAATGATGACATTCAGGGAACAGGAGTTGTTGCATTAGCAGCCGTATTAAGTGGAATAAAAAAATCCGGTATTCCTCTAAAACAGCATAAAATATGCATCTTTGGCGCTGGCACCGCAGGTTGTGGCATAGCCAACCAATTATGTAGAGGATTATCAATAAAGTCAGGTGTAAGTTTTGAAGAACAAAGCAAAAACTTCTATCTTATTGATAAAACTGGGCTCTTGCTAAGCAATGATAGCAATCTGTTGTATTTTCAAAAAACCTTCGCCCATTCACCTGAAGAAGTTTCAGATTGGAAAACAACAAAACCAAATTATATCGGTCTATTAGATGTAATAAAAAATGCTCAGCCCAGCATACTGATTGGCTGTTCGACAGCTTCTGGAGCTTTTACAGATGAAGTTCTCACAACTATGTATAGTTACAACAAAAAGCCTATTATAATGCCAATTTCTAATCCTACTTCCAAAGCAGAAGCTACTCCAGAAAGAATTATAAATTGCACGGATGGGAATGCTCTTATCGCTACTGGTAGCCCCTTTCCACCAGTTAACTACAAAGGGCAAACAATCAAAATATCTCAGTGCAATAATGCCTTAGTTTTTCCTGGAATAGGCATAGGTATGATAAAATCTAAGGCTAGAGTATTAACAGACGAAATGCTTTTAAAAGCCAGCGAAGCACTTGCATCGGAATCGAACTCTGATTTATCTGCTCCAAATCAGCTTCTTCCAAGCTTTGAAAGAGTTCTTGAAATATCTGAAATTATCAGTAATCAAATCAAATAATTTTTTATTTTTCATTTGTTTTACTTATCCATTCTTTGTTGCTTGCCTTTTAAACAACTATGGTTTAGAATAGAGCAATGGCTTCTACACACAGAAAAAGCAACTATCTTTTTTTACATAAATGTCGCAAGTTTCTAAGTGAACTTGGACTTTTTTTAATATTACTTTTGCTACCAATAATTACTATTGGAGTTGCTTTTTACAATATTCAACAAAAAATTCTTGATAATTCAATAAATCATAGTCTTGATGAAATGGCAGAAATAACAGCCCATATGCAAAGACTAACAGAACCCAAAACCTATTATCAGGAATCCTTAAGACGTCTGGCAGAATCTTTCAAATGGTATGAAAACATAGAAGAAGTCCCTCGTATTGGAGAAAAAGAATTATTAGACCTGGCTCTGTTTGACGAAAATGGCAATAGATTAAAATGGCCTGCTAATGAAAACCTTATTAAAACTAAAGTTTCGCAAGATTACATCCAAGCTATTAAACGCCTTTCTTCAAATCCAGATGTCCCCATCCAACCAGAAGAATCTAAGACTTCCATTATGTATTCAGGTAATTCAGAAACCTTGTCTAGCCTTGTAAATAATCCGAATACCCTTGTTAATTTTCAGGGATTAGGCTTAAGAAAAATGGGCGGTTGGTTTAAAATCCAATTACCTCTAAAAGAAAACGAAACCGAAAAAAAATATGGAGATTTGATTGCTTGGCTTGATTTGCAAAAGCTTGGCAAATATACTTTGGCAGAAAAAACAATTGCAACAATGCAAAAATTGGCCACTTCTGAATATACTTTTTCCTATATTGATCTGAACGATATAGAAATAAACAAAAGCAGCAATAATAGACGTTTTAAAAATCCTATAACCAAGATTCTTTCTTCAAACTCATTAAAATCAGGTTTTATATATGAAAATGAACTCTTTTCAATAAGTGACACCCAGGAAGGTTTAAGACTTATATGTTCAAAACATTGTCCCAAACCCATTAAGTTAATAGAAACATATAAAAGAATATTGTTTATTATTGTTCCTGTAGTATTTCTTTTATTTATCTGGGCAAAAATATTCAAAGTTAAAATTAGTTTTTCGATAAAATTACAGGCTGCTTTAACCTTTGGTTTTGCATCAATTATTGGGATTATTGCTATATTAATCAGCAACACTGCATATCAATATGAAAAGCAAGAAAGTGTTACTCAAAAATACAAAAATGAAGCTATAGAAATTCTGGAAAAAGTAGACCAACAATATTCTGATTCATTTGATGACTTGTTAGTCCAATATAGACATTTTAAAGAAGAACTTCTCAACGGCAATAGACCTGCTGAAGAAATTTTATCTCCTTTAATCAAAGCACAAAAAGAAGAAGTAATTGCTTATGCTGTTTATGTTGACTATACAGGGAAAATTGTTTTTCAAGCTCCTGGCAATAATTCCATACAATTTTCAAATATAGCCAGTAGATATGGAAGACTTGTAAATAGATTAGCAATACAAAGCTTAAAAACCTTTAACTCTTCTAGAAGCGAAATACAGACAGAAAGCGAATCACCATCAATACAAGTCTTTACAACAACTGCAGTAGAAGGATTGTTGTCTGGGCGTTCAAAATTTATTGAAACAAAATTAGACAATGAAGATACATTGGCTTTCATGGATTTTGTTATTAACAAAGAAGATTTCGCAACAGGTTGTCTATTAATTATTCATGAGCCACAAAAACTTGAAAGACATTATTTGAATGAAAGTGGTGTAAACATTAATAATTCAAAAGACTATGAACTTATAGCTTTCCCAAAAACTTCATTAAATCCAAGTTCTTATTACCCCAGATATTCATATATTTATGAAGAACCTCTTTGGAAGCTGAACGACATAGTTAACCAAACTCAACTTCCTAGTTTTAAAAGTGGGAAAATCGGAGAAAATAATGTCATAGTTGCAGCTATTCCTGCTAATAAAATGAAAAATTATAATCTTTTCCTCTCAATGCCTGTAGATAACATGGGCGACAAAGCATTAAGCCTATCTAACGTATTATTATTTGGTTCTGTATTTGCTTTGATTTTTATGATTATTCTCAGTGTCATTATAAGCTATTCTATTAATGGTCCTATAAATATCCTCAAACAAAATGCCGCCACAATAAAAGGGAACCATAACAAATTACAGAATATTATAAAATATTCTGACAGCAGTGAATTAGAAAGTATTTCAACAGGTATAACAAATCTTGTTATTAAAACTAAAGAATTTTATGAAAAACAAAACATTGTAAAAGAGCTTCTTCCTTTTACACCCTATACTGATTCACAATATGAAGCTAATGTTTTCCCATTAAAGGAAAATGATAATAATTCTCTTTACTATTCATCATTTTTCCCTGAAGATAATACCCTATCAGTTTTCTTTATTAAACATAATGGTAAAGCAGATTTGACCTCTTCTTTACCATTATCAATGTCTGGTATGGCCTTAAAAGTATTTATTGAACAGCAAAATATGCGTTCTCCCTCATTAGCCATTAAAAATCTGGAAGAATTCTTTAAAATAAATTACAAAATGAGTATTTCTGCTAATTATTTAAGTATCTTCTTAGATATTGAAACAGGATTATTAAATTATTATGGATTAGGTGAATACTGCATTCTTCAATGCAATTTAACAGAGTCTAAAATTGATATCATCAAAATTTCAAAACAAGACAAACCTGTTAAAGATTCATCTGGAAGTCTTGATATAGAGCAAAATATTTCTCAGAATACATGTTTTATTATATTATCTAAAGACATATCTTCAGATAAAATCGAATTATTACAGCAAGCTTTAGCAAATAAATCCATAAATAATGATAATCTCAAGGAAGAATTATTACCGATTATTCACGAATTTATACATCAGAATGAAAAAATAGATTCTTTATTGTATATCATTAGAAAACAAGAAAATAAAACTGCATTGTTAAATAAAAAACTTGCAGAAAGTAATCCAATAGCACTTATAAGAAGTCAGAAGACAGGGAGCCAATCCAATGCTTAATCTTAGAGAATCTGACAGAAAGATAACAAATAAAAACCTCTTTAAATGGCTTCTTGTCGTATTATTTGTATGGTTTTTACCCTCTTCCATATTCTGGACAAGTCTCTATCTCTACATATCTGAAGATTGTGAACGAAAAGACGCAAACAGTCTAAAAATAATAGAAAATAAACTTGAAGATATAGCTCATGACAGCGCAAGAACAAGATATTTCCAAGACAGATTCTCTAAGCTGTTTATGTCTCTTAAAGGTATTCCAATCAATATAACCAATTTGCAAAGAATTATAGATGGGTTTACCGGTAAATATCCTAAAGACGCGATGTCTATATATATTTTTAACGGTAAACTTGAAATAATAAAAACCAAAGGAGCAAGTCAAGAATTTGAAAAATTCCTAAAGTTAGCTTCTTCAAGCCCAGATGACCAAACCATTACAGAAGACCATTTAAAAGATATCGGTCAAAAAATACCAGAACCATCTTTAATTATTAAACTAGTAAGAGAACAAAAAAACAAGGCTATAGAATTAGGGAATCCAGACAAATACTCTCTTTGATTTTTTGATTATGATTTAAAAATCAATTCTTCAAACATAGGTGGTATCTTAGTTTTTGTTCATTACAACAAACTAAAAAACAAAGATATTCTTTCAGAAACCATTCAAAACGATTTAAAACAAAATTATGGGTTTATAGATTCTAACGAAAGTGAATTACCTAAAACACTCTTAGATTCTCAAATTAATGATGATTTCATAAAAGGTTATTATAAACAGAATCCAACTAACCGATTCCGACGTCATTCTAAACTCGTATGTTTAAAAAGACTAGGAGAACACTGTATACTTGTTGGAGCAAAAGGCATTAATCACCCAGCCTGGAGTTTGTTCATCTGTATAGGAATACTTTTTATAATTTCAAGCTGGTTCTTCTTTAAAACAACTTATCGGGCATTTGTTTATCAGCCAGACAAAGGTTTAAACTTAAGATCAAGAATAATATGGTTATTCTCCATATGTTATATACTGCCTATTATAGTAGGTGAAATTCTTGCTTCACAATATCTTATTGAACTCAAAAGCTATTTATTAGCCAATGAAGCTCAAAAGAATTATAAACGTTTATCAGAAATAGATTCTGGATTTTCAAGATATGTAACGTCAAAATTAATTGAATATAGAAACATAAATAAAGACCTAACAGCAAACGTTGAAAACAAAGATTATATCATAGATAAATTAAAACAGATGTGTTATGACTCTGTTATAGATAGTGCACATTTGATTTCATCTGATTCAACCCTATTATTAACTTCAACTTTAGTTTCTTCAGAAGTAAGACGTTACAAAGATAAATCTCCCAAAGAAAAGCAAGAAATTTATGAAAGCTGGTTTAACCGCGGGGCTATATTGACTCAAATTCATAGAAACTATCTATATAATAATGAAAATGCAATTTACTTCCCGGATGATAGCCAAAAAACAGAAGCCCATAAAGCTTTTACAAAAGTCTTTTCCAGTACATCATCTTCGGCAATGGATTACTATAACCAATCCAATAATATTTCAACCCAAAGAGTAAAATCAAAATCCAGCTTAATTGTTGGTGCAGTATTAGAATCTCATTCCTTAGGTTTATTTAGATCTGCAAAAACCAATATTGGCAGATTTACTCAATTAGAAGCAATAAGAGAAAAATTACTCGCTTACTTAGATGTTATACCTGGTCCCTCAGGAGAAGCATGGTACAGCTATGTAACATTAACTAACCTAGACTGTCTTGAAAGAATGTACTTAGACGAAATATTCCATGATATAAAAATAAGAAACAGCAGAATCAACAGAGTATTCTCTGATGAAGATATTAGAGCTATTTCCGCTCATCCTTTTGCCACATGTTTCCCAACGATAAACGAATATCAGATATTCGCTTCGACACTAAAACAAAGCGAAAATGACAGCAAAACCTTTACTCATGAAATGACTTTAAACGGAGAAAAATGCTATGTTAGCGTTCTAAGGGGCTCATATTTAAGACAATATCTCCTTTTAAAGATTATAAGAGTAAAAGAAATTAATGAAATTTATAAAAAACAAGTAAATACAGTTATACTTATTTTCATTATCATAATGGTAATGGGCTTAGCCTTGGCAAGAATCATGACTAAAACCATGATTATTCCTATATCTGATTCTATTAATGGAGTTAAAGCTTTTGGTAACAAAAACTATGATTACAGAATCAAAGTTAGATCAAGCAACGAATTAGGAATAATATCTCAATCCTTTAACGAAACTGCTTCCAAGCTAGAAAAACTAGATATAAATAAAGAAATTAATAAATACCTGAACTTTGATAAAGAACTTAGATGCGGAAGTTATTTCGTTCACACAGCAAATACCAATTTAAACCTTGTTCCCAGTGACATGTTTGAATGTTTACCGTTAAAAGCAGGAACATATGCCTTATTATCTGCCACTGTGTCAGGTAATGATACAGAATCAGCTCATATTTTAGCTATGCTTAAAACAGCATTTATTACTCTAATGCCTTATTATACAAATAATCCAGAATTAATGATGGCAAAGCTGGATAAATTATTTGAACCATATAAAAAGAGCCAGCATATTATTAACTGTTTTATTGGATTATTAGACCCTACAAATGATGTTGTACTCTGTTCAAATGCTGGACAGCCTTATCCATTGTTATATGATACAAAGCGAAAAGCATCAGAAACAATTAACCTTCCATCAACATCTCTTGGTTTAGGTTCGAAATCTGATACATCCTACGGCAAACATGAAATATCTCTTAGAAATAAAATAATGGTTCTCTATACTCATGGAGCAATAGATACAACAAACAACAATGGCGAAGAATTAGGAAAAGATAATCTGATTAAAATAGTAAATCAAAACCTTAATAACGACGGGGTTAATTATTCTGAAGCTATACTAAAAGAAATCAATGACTATTCAGTTAATCTTCCCTGGAAAGAAGACATAACAATAATCACTATCAGAAATAGGTTTTAAAAAGCTATTATAATTCATCATCAAGATGAAATTCTATTTATTAAATCCGTTCAAATAAACAATAGCTTTTCTTGTCATTGATTTTTCAGTTTCGTTGGCTATGCGGTAGAATTCCCTCAGAGAATCAATATATACAGGATTTTTCTGGTAAGACATAGCTAATATTGCTTGTATTCGCACACTAGAAGACTCATCATTCAAAAGAGCCTTCAATATCTTTTCTACCGGATCACCTTTCATTCTGGAAAGAACAAAGATTCCAGCTTCTTTTATTTTTATATCTGTAAATGTTGGTAAATCTTTTAATGCCTGCATAATCTTAACAGCACCAAATTTACTTAATGCTGTTCGTGCAGCTTGAGCATATAAAGGTATTTCTGACCTTAAAAAAGGACAAAGCGGAATAACTGCGGCAGGTGACTTTGTTGCTTCAAGTCCTTGAATAGCTGCGAGAACAACTCTTTCGTCTTCATGATAGAGAAGGCTAGCCAAAGTATCTACAACAGCAGGATCACCGTAGTTTCCTATTTCTTTAGCAACAAATGCCAAACGCATAGGTTCTGGCTTAGTCATAATATACTCAATTAAATGAGGTATATGAGCAGGATTCTTCATAGCAAAGAGTTCTCTAAGCTCAGAATCGGTAATCGCTAACATTTTCAGCTTTCCGACCAAATCATCTTTCAAAGCTTCTTCAGATAAGTCTATAGAAACATCACCGAGTCGGATATCTGTTACTCGATTATCAGCAGAAAAACCACCGCCATATACAGGGCCACCACCTCCAGTAGTTGGCGCCAAAGAACTTCCTAAAGAATCGCTTTTGCGTGCCATTAGTCCAATATGTCCCTGCATAGCTTTACGACTCAGATTTCCCCAAAGAATATCAAGTTGGGTATCTACAGGAGGCAAAGGCTTTTCTGTTGGTCTGACTATTGAACGAACTGCTTCTAAATCAGCCTTTCTTTGAGGTGATTCCTGATAAACAGGTTCAGAAACATTTTGGTTTGAAGAACTTTCAGAAACAATATAGGAGTTCCCATCTGCATCTTTTCTTACTCTAACTTTTTTGACTACACGAACAACCTTTTTGGGAGCAGGGGAAGTTGCTTGAGAAGTATTATCTGCTGTTTGAGTATTGGCAGCGGGAGCCGATACAGCTTCAGACGGTTGAGTTGTCTTAACTTCTGTTGTTTCTGTTTTGGCACTAACTGCATTTGAAGTTGCTGCCGGTGAAACATTTGGAGTAGGAGCAACAGTTTTATTCTCTTCAAGAGCCTTTTCAAGAGGATTCTGTATCTGTTCAGTATTTTTAGCAGGTTTTTGTTCAGAATTATCTCCTGAAGCAACTGCCTTAGTAGCAGCATCAGTTAGTTCTTTTCCTTCATCTAATAACTTCTGAAGGTCTAAATTAGGTTCACCATCTGTATTTTCAGTATTTTCAGCATTTGCAGCTTCTGCCTCAGCAGCTTTCTTCTTCTTTTTCTTTATAACTATGATAACAATAGGAAGAGCAATAACTGCAACTACACCCAAACCAATATACAGCCCGAATCTCTTTAAAAAGCAGCTTGTATAAGCTGAAGAAGCACCAGGATAAGGTTTTTTAGCACTTTTTGCTATACCTAAACAATCCATAGCCTTTTTAAGATTAGGCTTCTTTTTATTCATCAATCCAAGACCTAAGGCATAGTTACCAATCGAAGATTTTCTATCCTTATTGCATAGTCTCTGACCATATTTTTCTAAATCTGAATAATTAAGTTTCTTCTCTTTCAATAAAGTGTCTAATAATGTTTCTAGAAGTTCATTGCTATTATCTAAGGCTTCAGAGTTTTCTTCTTTTGTTAGACACTCGATAATACCTACACTGTTATTACCTATTTTTTTTACTTCTTCAACAAGCTTTTCAGTTTTTTTATTCAGAGCTTCAGCAGCTGCTGCTAATTCTTCTTCTGTTGGCTCATGCTCTTCTTCATCCTCGTCACCTTCCTCTTCGTCTTCGGAAGTTTCGTCAGAAGCAGGTTTCTTCTTTTCTTCAGCACCTTCTTCAGCTTCTTCATTATCAGAAACAACAAAATCTTCTACAGGTGGCTGGTCTGATTTAGCAGGTTTTGAAAAAGCAGTAGAAAAGATAGACGATACTAAAAATATCGTCAAAATAAAGACAAATATACGTCTAATCTTTCCTTCTATCCTACTCATCTTAATCTCTAAACTTTATTCTACATTTTCGCTTTCCATGAACAACTTCTGTAAGATACTCTATTCTATGTGACAAACACTTATCTTCTATTGTAATTCTACAAGGAACACATTGTAAATGGGTTTCGCTTTTTGTTCCACGCCACGGATAGCGATCGGACATAAACTGATATTCAGTTTTTTCAGCCGCTTTTTTTTGTTCTTCCTTTTTCATTCGCGCTAATTCTCTCTCGTAATATTTCGGAGGCTCTTTAGCTGGCCCTTGTCTGCAACCAGTTAAAAAGCCTATGAAACATATTCCTAGAAAGAGAATAATGTATTTATAAGTCTTTGTATTCAAGTTATTTACCATATATATAGAATTAGTGCAATCAGCCAGGCTATCGGTAAAAATTATGTTTTTGTTAACGATAACGAAACTTTGCTTTTAATTCTATATATAAAGTAACTATTGTTGCTCTCGAATACATTCAGGAATCTTAGGAGAGCCTCTATCTGTAATTTTTATTCCAGAATCGCATATAACTACTCTCGAATTAGCGGGAACAGATTCTGTTAACCAAACATTACCACCAATAACACTATGTTCACCGATAACAGTTTCTCCACCGAGAATAGTTGCACCTGCATAAATAACGGTTGAATTACATATAGTAGGATGACGCTTAGAATTCCTGATAATTTTACCTTCCTTATCTTTCGGGAAATTCAATGCTCCTAATGTTACACCCTGATAAATTGTTACATTATCTCCAATTATTGTCGTTTCGCCTATAACTACTCCTGTACCGTGGTCGATAAAAAAACTCTGTCCAATGACGGCACCAGGATGAATATCTACTCCTGTTTTTGAATGTGCCCATTCAGACATAATTCTAGGTATAATTCTCAAACCATTCTGATAAAAGAAATGAGCTATTCGATGTACACTTATTGCTTCTAATCCTGGATAACTGAATATTATTTCATCAAAGTTACCGGCAGCCGGATCATTTTTGAAAGCAGCTTCAACATCCATATCAAGCCAATCTCTTATTGATGGAATCGTTTCAAGGAAATTCAATACTAGTTCTTCTGCTGCTTCTTCACAAATGCTACAGTTCTTAGGATCCTTACGACAACCATGTATCATTTCTCTGTAAATCTGTGGTTTTAGAATTTCATAAATTCTTGCTACACGATAACTGATACGCATTTCAATAGAATCAAAGGACATTCCTGACCTGCCAAAATAGCCAGGAAATAGCACTACGAAGATATCCTGAATTAGTTCATACAAAATTTCCTTGTCTGGAAGAGGACTACTGTCAAAATGCTGTATAGCTTTTTCGGACTGTGTTGTAACAGATTCCAAAATACTTTCAGCAACATTTTTCAGACGTTTTTTATTCATAGGATTCTCCTGAATCCGAATATATTTATACAAAAAAAAATATCAAGTTAAAATTATAGAATCCTCTATTTATACTTCTCCCAAAGCCTCTTCACAGCCAAAGCAAACGAAACCTTTTTTCATTCATTTTAGATAGTGTTAATTGCCTACACATTTGTCTTAATAAGTATAGCGTATGGGCTTTAGCCCTGAAAGCTATACATTTATGACAATGGGCAGGCTACAAACAAATAAATACTGATTAATAGGGGAAAAAGATTGCATTTGTCCTTTATATTTATTTGCTTTCTTTACAAACCATTATTTTAGGTTATAATATCTAAAGCTTTTGATAAAAATAAGGGTTATTAATACAATGTTAAATGAATTAGATAATCTGACTAAAATTACACCTGCTCTAGAAAACCAAGATATTTTCATTTCAAAATATACTTCTTTAAACGAAGATGGAACTAGAGACTTATTTGAAGCACAGTTTTTCAGAGAAACTTGTCTGGCTACAGAAAAGCAAAACAGCACACTTCTAAGTGCTGCACTAGACAAATTGATTAAAGCAATAGCCCCAATAAAATAATGACAGCAACCAATCAAGCTCCTACAATAAGACAAGCTTCAATCAAAGCAATTAAAGATGTTCTTTCCGGTGGTTATCCAGTAGTTGCTATTGAAACATGGGAAGAAGAATCCTCTTTATCTACTTTAACAGGCTTTTTTAACTCTGCTTTTAAAGGCAATGGCTCTTTTTATGTATGGGACCTTCAAAACGGTCTTTGCGAACCTTCATCAGGAACAAGCGAACCTCTCTCAGCAGTTGAAGCATTAGAAAAAATACAGAGTTTAGACAAACCCGGTTTCTATATATTCAAAGACTTAGCTGAAATTCTTTCTGATAATGAAATTCAAAGAAGAATAAAAAACGTTTATTCTGCATTCAGAGGTCGTAATAAGTTTCTAATCCTATTGGGTGCAAAATTCACTTTACCCTTAGAACTAAATAAAGACATTACTTTAGTTGATTATAAACTGCCAGAAATAAACGAAATTAAATATCTGGTTGACGATTATTTTGCAGCTCTGAAAAAACGCGGAGTAGAAATCAATCTTAATGAAGATGAAATAGATCAGGTTTATACTTCCTTAAAAGGCTTTACTTCTGCTGAAATAAGGTTTTCACTCAATAAAGCCTGTATAGGTTTGAAATCATTAGATAATAAAATACTAGACAAACTTCACGATGAAAAAGAACAATTAGCTCGTAAAGACGGTGTTCTTGAATACGTCAGAGGTTCAGAAACAATTGAAGACGTAGGTGGCTTGGAAAATCTTAAAGAATGGCTTGTCAAACGTCGAAAACTCTTTACCCCAGAAGCTGCTGCCGCAGGACTAAGACCTCCTAGAGGTCTACTGATGATGGGTATTTCCGGTTGCGGTAAATCATTATCTGTTAAAGCAATTAGCGCTTTATGGAACCTCCCTTTGTTCAGACTAGACATGAATAAAGTATATTCAGGAGCTTATGGAACCCCTGAAGGAACCTTCTTCAGAGCAATTAAGAATATTGAAGCCGTTGCCCCTGCTATACTATGGATAGACGAAATTGAAGGCGGTATCAGTAGCAGCACTGCAAAAGACGGTAGCACTGGTTCTCATATTTTTTCTGCATTTTTAACCTGGATGCAGGAAAAGTCTTCCGACGTTTTTGTAGCTGCAACAGCAAACCGTATAGACTTGCTTCCTGCAGAAATAATAAGAAAAGGTCGTTTCGACCAAGTTTTCTTTATTGACCTTCCTAACGACTCAGAAAGAGAACATATTTTCAAAGTTCATCTGCAAAAAAGAAAGAATGACCTTTCTAAATTTGATTTGCCTTTGTTAAGTGTAGCAACTGAGTTCTGGAATGGTGCAGAAATAGAATCTGCTGTTGAAGCAGCTATGATAGAAGCATTCAGCAGAAATGAAGAAATGAACCAAGACGACCTTTACACTATTATTCGCAACACGGTTCCATTGTCTAGAACTATGGCTGAACAAATCAAGTTCATCAAAAACTGGGCAAGTGAAAGAGCTGTATCTGCTTCACTCAAAGACGGAAAATAAAAACAGACAAAAAAATACCCTTTTTTCAAAGGGTATTTTTTTTATTTTCTTAATCTTGTATAACTTGGTTGGTTTTTAAATCAACTTTAGTCATTGATTTTTTAGGAGCATCATTTTCTATAACAAAATGTTCAATCTTTAGAATCTTTTTACCATTTTCATTTTCTATAGAAATAGTTGGTTGAGCTAATGTGTCTTCCCATGCTGCTGTCCAGGTTTCACCATTTGCAACGAGCAATACGATATCGTAAAATCCACCAGAACCGCCACAATCCATAGAAACAACATAGCCTGTTCCTTCTACAGGTATTACCTGCTTTATGGTTCTGCCTTCAGAATCAAAGATTTCTGTCTTTTTACCATTTACTTCTATAAATAATTTATCAAAGCTTCCAAACATTTCTTTTATTTTAGTATGTTCTAATGTAACTCCATCAGTTATCATACTTGTCTGGGTTGTTTTTTCCTGTTCTTGAGCATATAAAGAAGCTGAAAAAGCAGTTAATATCAATAAAAACAAAAGTGATTTAATTATTCTAGTCATTTATTCTACCTTTAACAAAAATTTAATGGATATAAATAATATCAATTACTTATATCCATTAAAAGTTAGCAATTAATTATAGACCATAACCCTGAGCGTGAGAATAGCAAGTTGCTGCATATGATTCTACGCTTTGACCATTGGTCATTTTGTTTCTAGCATATGTCTTTTCATCTTCTGTTAAAGCCAATCCAAGACACATTTTTAATTTAATACCATAACCCTGAACAGATGAACCAGTGTTCTTAAGATCCTGCCAAGAACCTTTTACAAGGCTTGACCATGGACCAGCATTATAACTACAAGCAACTAACATAAGTTTGTCGACGCCAGTAGTCTTACCAGCAGGACCGTAATTTCCGCTGAACATCTTCTGGAAGAGTTTACAACCACCAGCAAGATTCTGTTTCGGGTCATTAGCATCTACACCAAGTTCTTGTGCGGTAGCAGGCATTAACTGCATAAAGCCCTGAGCACCACAATAACTCTTAACAAGAGAACCATCGCTCTTTCTGTGAGTACCATTGGTTTCGATAAACAATATAGCCTTCATATACATTTCAACACTTACTGTCTGGCCATACTGATTTTTAACTGCTGGCATATTCCAATCGCCATAAGTATCAAGAGCAGAATTAAACCATTCTTTAAACTGAGCAGACTTAGTATTAACACCAGAACCACTTGGAGCACTCTGATATACAAGAGCTGGAGCTCCAGATGGAGAATCTACGGCTCTCTTTGGAGCTTTACCTGCAGAGACATTAGAATTGTCATCAGCAGAAGGAGTAACAGTTGGATTTGAACCAGAGGAGCTACTGCCGCTTGAACTTGAAGAGCTACTTGAAGAACTGCTAGAAGAGCTACTAGAAGAACTACTTGAGCTTGAGGAAGCACCACCAGGTATTCTTAATACCCAGCCAGCATAAATCAAGTTGGGGTTACTTAACAAAGAAGGATATCTATCTTTGTTGAGTTCAACCAATTCTGGCCAACGGCTAGCATCACCAAGAAGGTTCAAAGCTATCTTACTTAAATAATCACCAGGAACAACAGTATATTCTGTAGTTTTGTTTTCAGTAGAAGCAGAAGCTGTGCCTGAAGCAACATTAGCGCTATCAGAAGCATTAGCTGTGCTAGAAGCATCGACGGTATCAGAAGCGTTGGCAGTTCCGGAAGCAACTGTTCCAGATGCAACTACACCATCTGCAATAAATTTTTCATATTCTTTTATGCTTTCATCAACAGTAATATCAGCGGTTTCCAAATCTTTTTCTGAGACTGTATTTTCTCTAGTTACTTCTTTATCCTCGAAAGGACTTTCTGCAAAACACATAGTATTAGCTAGGAAAATACTTAGCACAATAACTACTATCTTTTTGTACATTGTTTATCTCCATCTAATGGTTTTCAATATATCTATAATACCCTAATTCTAATTAAAAGTTTATTATTTTTTTTATTAATATTCATTAAAAAAATATTGACTTCTTTCGAGAATTAGACTATTCTAATTTTCAAAAGTTAGAGTAGTCTATTTTACTTAGACGAGACTAACTTAATTATTTATCAAGGACTAAAAAAATGATTATCAATAGCATTTGTCTGGCAGACCTTCCCGAAGGGAAATCCGGCACAATTACATCTATAGACACAAAATCAGCTACTGCACAAAGACTCCTTGATCTTGGATTTGTTCCTGGCACTCCTATAAAAGCATTAAAAAGAGCTCCTATGGGTGATCCAACAACCTTTGAAATTCGTGGTTATCAACTAGGTCTAAGACGCAGTGAATCCGAAATTATAGAGGTTGAAATAAAACCAGATGAACAATAAAAACGATAAATCCAATATTACTCCCCAAAGTATCTATTTAGTAGGGAATCCTAACTGCGGGAAAACCAGTCTATTCAATGCAATTACAGGAGAACATCTCCACGTAGGCAACTGGCCAGGCGTTACTGTTGAACGCCTTGAAGGTGTAACCCACACCAAAAACGGTGACATACATATTACAGATTTGCCTGGAACCTACTCACTCTCACCTGCTACTCCTGAAGAAACATTAGTCCTTTCTACAATAGACGAAGCTAGCCGTGGAACTGTACTTAATGTTGTAGATTCTACTAATATGGTTAGAAATCTATTCCTAACCACACAGTTAATAGAATTAGGAATAAAACCAGTAATCAGCTTGAACTGTTACGACTCTTTTACAGAACAAGGCGGTAAAATCGATTTATCAAAATTTACAGAACTCACCGGCTGCGAAATATATCCGACTGTTGGAAGAACAGGCGTTGGGGTTTCTTCATTAGTTGAATATCTCGCCAAAAGAGACAGCGAAAGCATAAAAATAAAAGGTTCAGCTCTTTCCCTACCTGAAAAATGGTTAAATGCCGCAAAAGAAGCAATAAAACTTGAAAATTTAAGATGGGAATCAGCTACAGCCACACAACGTTATAATGCCATAAACTCTTTGGTAAAACCTAAAAAAGAAGACCCAAAACTTGAAGAAATTCGTGACAGCTTATGTAGCGAATTATCAAAAGAATCTTCTAAACCAGTTACAAAAGCAACATTAGCTTGTAATCTTGCTGAAGACAGATATCATCGTATTGAACGAATGATACCTCTTTGTGCTACTGTTCCAGAAAAGAGTATTCCAGAATGGCAACAAAAGATGGATAAAGTACTAGTTCACAAATATCTAGGTGTACCGGTATTTGCTTTATTAATGCTTTTTGTTTTCTGGACAACCTTCACAATAGGTCAATATCCTATGGACTGGATGGAAGCTTTTGTTGAATGGCTTGGAGGAAAAGTTGAAGGTTGGATGTCTCCAGGAATTTTACGAGAATTAGTAGTAAATGCAGGCATTAAAAGCGTGGGTTCCGTAATCGTTTTTATACCTAATATACTCATTCTATTTTTCTGGATAGTTCTATTAGAAGATTCTGGCTACATGTCTCGTGCCGCTTTCATAGTTGATAGACTTATGAAAAGCATCGGTTTGCAAGGACGTGCCTTCATACCTATGGTTATGGGCGTAGGCTGTAATGTTCCTGCTATTATGGCAACTAGAATCATCGACAGTAAATTTCAAAGATGGTTAACCATGTTCTTGATTCCTCTTGTTAGCTGTAATGCCAGATTGCCTATATTGGTTCTTCTCTGTGGAACATTTTTCCCTAATTCCCCCAGTTTATGGATGTTTGCTCTTTTTGTCATCGATTTAGTAGTTTTAATGTTCCTGGGTCATTTCGTCAGTCTTTTCTTCCAGACTGTTGAAGATAGTCCATTTATGCTAGAAATGCCACCTTATCGTATTCCTACACCCAAAAGCGTTTGGAATATGTTAAAAGAAAAGGCAATGCATTTCATAGAAAAAGCAGGAACAGTTGTTCTAGCTGGTTCTATTATAATCTGGGCTCTGTCAGCATTTCCAAGAAACATCCCTCTAAGTTTCGATTATGAAGGGCAAAAAGCAGCAATAGAAGCTCCTTATTTAGCTCAAAAAGCTGATATAGAAAAGAACACAACACTCAGCAGCAAAGAAAAAGAAGAAAAAATTGCTGAAATAGACAGTCAGATTGAAGAAGCCACTTCTGAAATCAATCAGAAGAAAAAGGAAGAAAAAACAGAAAAAAGTTATCTTGGTCGTATAGGAAATTTCATGGCTCCAGTTATGAAACCATTAGGATTTACATGGAAAGAAACAGTAACTTTGATTCCTGGTTTCTTTGCAAAAGAATCTCTTGTTTCTACTCTAGCTGTTCTTTATCAGACAGATGAAGAAGAAGACGATGACGATGCAAAAAAATTAGAAAACAGAAAAAAATTAGCCGAAGCTATGAAGAAAAACGGAATATCACCTTTAATAGCTTTTGTCTACATGTTGTTCACATTACTCTACGTTCCTTGTATTGCCACTGTTGGAGTGCTTTGGAGAGAGACTGGTTCAATAAAGTTTACAATTTTCTCACTTTTATGTTATTTTGGTATAGCATATGGTGTAAGCTTTGCAACACTAAAAGTTGGAGAAATAATTATTTCAAGAGGCGGAACTGGTTCTCAAGAAGCTTTAGTTGTATTTATTTCTCTAATGGCAGCCTGGATAATGCTTTCAAGACTTATTAGGGCCTTAAAAGGAAAGCCAGGAGCCGTTGGTTGCGGCTGTGGATGTGATGGCTGCGCTGGATGCGGAAATAAAAACAGAAAATGCTAGGAGTAACAAATGGAACGTGTTTCGCTGGCCTTGGAATCTTACTTGGAAGCAATAGCTGAAATACAAAAAGAAGATGGGGCAGCAAGCCCTTCTGTTTTGGCAGAAAAAATGGGTTGTAAACGTTCCTCTGTTACAAGCGCACTACAAAGATTAGCAGAAAACGGGTTGATAAATTACCACACTTATCGACCCGTTACTCTTTCTCAAAAAGGGAAAGAAGTTATAGAATCTCTTAATAGATACCACGAAATATTAGAAAATTTCTTTACCAACATACTTGGCTTAGAAAAAGAATTTTCGCAAAAAGAAGCCTGTCGTCTGGAACATCAGGTATCACCGCAAACAATCGAAAGAATAGATGAATACGTCAAGTTTTTAAAAGAACCTGATGCTTTTAAAAAACATATTACCTCTTTACCACAAACAAAATAGAAAATGGTAGTTTGCGAACTTAAGCAAAACAAAAAGTATCAATTACAATAAAATCCCTAATTAATAATTTCCATAGCTCTGTAATGCTTTGCATTACAGATTTTTGTTAATAGCTAGAATTCTAATCACCTAGATATTTACTTTTCATTTCTTGAAAGAAACGACAAAAAGTGTTATTGGATAGATACAATTTTTCTTAATATCCGGTGATTATTAAAAATGGCTATTGGCAAATCAATGACTGAAGGTGCTCCTTGGAAGCATATCATAAAGTTCACCCTTCCTGTCTTTTTCGGAGCAGTTCTTCAACAACTATATAATACTGCTGATGCCATAATAGTTGGTAATTATTGTGGAGAATCTTCACTGGCAGCAGTAGGAACTACAGCAACTTTCACATTCATTTTCCTTGCCTTGGCTATTGGTTTTTCATCAGGAAACGGTGTTGTAGTTGCACAAGCCTATGGAGCAAATGACGAAAAACAGGTTAGAGCCAATGCTTCTACAGGAATATTACTCCTTCTTGGGATGGGAGTATTAGCATCTGTAATAGGAATATCTATTTCCAGATATGCTTATTCTAATTTTGTCGGAGTTCCACCGGAAATACTCGAATTAACTTTAAAATATTTCAATATTTGTATGCTGGGAATGGTTTTTCAATTTGGCTACAATATTTTTTCTTCGATACTAAGAGCCGTAGGTGACAGTGCTTCCACGCTTTATTTTTTACTAATAACTTCTATACTGAATATAGTACTTGATTTACTTTTTGTTGCTTACTTTAAGTGGGATGTAGAAGGAGCAGCCTGGGCAACAAATATTTCTCAAGGGGTTTCTTTTGTTGCAGCCTACGTTTATATGAGTGTCAAATATCCAGTTTTTCGTTTCAAGATTAAAGAATTCTCTTGGAACAGATCTTTAGCCTGGTTAACAATAAAAATGGGTTCTCCTATTGCTTTACAGCTTGTAATTGTAGCCATAGGTCTGACCTTTATCCAAAGAGCGGTAAACAGCTTTGGTAAAGCTATGACAGCTTCTTTCACAGTTGGTCAAAGAATGGAATTGTTCTTAAATCTTCCTTTTCACGCATTCCAAACAACACTTGCCACTTATTCTGGTCAGAATATAGGTGCTGGGAAAATGGATAGAGTCAAACAGGGCATGAAGCAAGCTCTGACAATGTCTTTCGTTTCTACTGTTATTATTTCTATACTAGTCTGTTATTACAACCAGGATATTATTAAGATATTTGGAATAAGCGATCAAGCCGCTGTTTATTGTAGAGACCATATAAACACAATTGCATTTACAAATCTTATTCTTTCAATTTATGTACCTGTATTTGGTGTTTTCCAGGGTGCTAACCACACAGCCTTTCCAACCCTTGTTGCGACCTGTGCTTTAAGCACAAGAGTTATATTTACCTATATCTTTAAAGATAATCCCGATTGTTTCGGCTATTCTATTATCTGGTGGAACAACTTATTTGGTTTTGCTGTTGGCTTCTTAATTACCTGGACATACTATTTAAGCGGTCGCTGGCAGAAAAATTCAAAAATAGTCCTATAATGATGAAGTTGTCTAAATAAGTTATTAACAAATGACCCTAAATAATGTTAGAATAAATAAAATGGCTGTGAGAAGGAGAACATATGGCTATACTCACTATATCTAGAGAATTAGGTGCTTCTGGCACTTATATAGCTTTAAAAATTGCTGAAAAACTGGGTTATACCTGTTATGACCAGCAGATACTCAACACAATAGCTGAAAAGATGGGCAAAGAAAAAGACCAGCTTCAGCACTTCGACCAAAACACATATAACAGAATAGGAGTATTTTTCCAAGAAGCTATAGCAAGCCTTGCTCAAGGAGGAATGGTTTTTCACCCATTTGGACTAGGTGCTCTGAATTGGGATGCCACAGAAATGTTCTCTACTTATCCGCAGCAGTCATTTAAAGAAAAAGATTATTACGAAGTTTTAAGACAGGTATTCAAAGAACTAGCAGATAAAAATAATGCTATATTCCTCGGGAGAGGCGGCTGTCATATATTAAAAGAATATAAAAACACTCTTCATGTCAGAATTATTGCAGATTATGAAGACCGCTTAAATCATGTCATAAAAGAACAAATGGAAGGTGGACGTTTTTACGATTCTGATTATAAAGCCGGTGAAGATGCAGAACAAGACCAGCAAAGAGCCGAAAAGCTCATTCATGACTGGGATACAGCCTCTGCAAACTTTATAGCAGATTTCTTTGATTCAGATTGGAATGACCCCCATAATTACGATATCATATTGAATACCAGCAAAATAACACCAGATAATTGTGTAACAATTATAGAAAATCTCATTAAGAATTATTGAACAATATGTCTAAACGCCTGATTGGAATAATAATAGTTATAGTTTGCATTCTTGCTTATCACCTTCTCGCCAGTGATTTTGAAACCCAATCTATCTGGCAGTCAGCCATAGAAGAAAAAATTCTTTCAGATCCTCTTGCTGCCTCTGGTAATTATATTTTCTGGGGTGGCAACAAGGGCAAAAACCTTTACAAACTTTATTGTATTAATTCACAAGGTCAAAAAGTTGCAGAAAGCCCAAATCTGCCAAATCTCCCATTCGACCCAATAGTTATTGGGAATAATGTTATAATGGCTGACCATGCTAGAATGCTTAGAGCTTTCTCATTACCTGATTTCAAAGTAGCCTGGGAAATCGGTGCCAATGACCCATTCGAGTTTCCACCAGCTAAATGCGGCAATAACAATGTTATTCAGGGTAGTGGTAAAAGCATTTTCTGTTTTGATTCCAAGACAGGCAAACAGTTATGGGATATAACAGTCCTGGATGGAATGAAAAACTATGCCTGCGACAAAGTCGTAGTAGCTATCCATGGTTATAAAGACGTTAGTAAGCCAAGTTGGAAATGTTCTGCTTATGACCTTGAATACGGTGTTGAACTATGGAAATTAGATGAACCTGTAAGCAAAGAAACACCTCTGTTCGTAAAAGACACCTGTGTTGTAACGACTGGCGAAGGCGAAGCTATAGTTGTTAATCAACTCTCAGGAGAAATCCTTTATAGAAGCGGAGCAAAAGGATATATTGCTGTTAAGGGCCTTGACGAAGGCATAATTTTAGCCAATGAGTCTTATACAACATTTGTTTATCTTTCACTACTTACGGGAAAATCCTGGACAAGTTCTCTGAAGAAAGATTTTGTCGGTGCTGCTCAGATTGGTTCAAGACTAGTCTTAGCTGATAAAGTCTCTTTACGCTGTTTCGAATTAGATTCAGGAGTATTAGTTTGGCAAAAAGATTTAGGAGACATTTACGGATTATATCCTCATAGAAATGGTATTTTTGTTACCTACAAAGAAGACTTCTCTGCAAGAACAACCTATGCTGCCTGCTTAGGAGTAGATTCCACTAGTAATCTATGGTTTGCTAAGGGTAGCAGCCTTTTCAGAAAGCCATACCCATTAAGCGAAGGTGACTTGCTTTTAAACTATGATGGCACAATTCGATTAATGCCAAAACCTGTATTTAAAACACTTTCAACTCCTGCTACTCCAAACATAGCTATGCCAGACCCGACCGAAAAAGTAAACAAAGCTTTTGAAGCAAAAACATCTCAAAAAGCTTCAGATACTAAAAAAATAGAAAAAACGACTAAAACTGAACAAAAAGCCATCCCAACTGAGTTACCAACAGTTAGTGATGAAGACGCTGGTTGGTAATAGTTCTATTATAGGTTCTTTATTAAAATGGGAAAAGTCAATATAGGCTTTGATATAGGCTCTGTCAGCATCAACACAATTATTTGCAGTTCAGACGGAAAGCTCATAGAAGAGCTACCATATTATCGTCATTTCGGCAAAACCATAGAGCTTTGCGCAGACCTTCTAAATCAAATTGAAAAGCGTTATGGCAAAGAAAACATTGAAAGAATAGCTTTTACAGGCACTCATGGCAAAGCTATAGCTCAAGCAACAGGCTGTTACTTCGAAATAGAAACCACTGCACAAACCAGAGGTTTGTTCGCTCTAATGCCTAATGCCAAAACTGTTATTTCTATTGGCGGTCATGACTCTGCTTTATTACTTCTTTCCCATTCAAAAGACGGCTTTATTTTAAACGATTTTAAATTAAATGAAGCCTGTGCCGCTGGAACAGGGAGTTTTATAGACCAGCAAGCAGAAAGAATTTTCTCTGATGACCTAACTCTTAATTCTATTAAATCTCCTCAAAAACGTATTGAATCAATTCTACAGAGATTCATTGATTTGGGTTCTCAGTCAGATTCACCTGCTAATGTAGCTTGCCGTTGCACAGTATTCACCAAATCAGACATGATTCACTTGCAAAATAAAGGGATTCCAATAAAACATATCATAGCAGGTCTTCATCAGGGGGTAGCAAGAAATTACCGTTCTACACTTATTTCTAATAGACAATTAGAAGAACCAGTTGCTTTTATAGGCGGTTATGCCTCTAACAGGCTTGCTAGAAAAGCTTTTGAAGATATTCTAGGGAAAAAGATAGTAGTTCCAAGCCATTATACTGGTGTTGGGGCTTTCGGTGTAATTCTTAACGCCATACAAAAGAAAAACCCAATCTCTGAAATAACCTCTGAAAGCATACTTAAGCTGAAAACTTCTAAAGCTTTTTCCGCTCCAAGAACAAAGCCTTTAGAAATAAAACTTAAACCTTTTTGTGAATGTGGAGAAGCTGACAGCTCACCTATAAAAGAAGCAACTCCCAATAATCCAGTTAATGTTTATATGGGTTTTGATATAGGCTCTACAACGACAAAGCTTGTATTAATAACTTCTGATGGCAAAGTTATATATAAACGATATATTCCAACTGAGGGCCAGCCTGTTATTGCAATAAAAAAGGCTTTAAAAAACTGTATCGAGAATATTGATATAAACAGAATTAATGTTTTAGCAGTAGGAACAACAGGCTCAGGGCGAGAAGTTGCATCATTATTTGCGGGTGCAGATGACGTTGTTAATGAAGTAACAGCACATGCGAGAGGAACAACCTTCTTTGCTCCTCAAATAGATACTATATTTGAATTAGGCGGTCAGGATGCTAAATACACATCTTTAAAAGATGGCTTTGTCATAGATTTTAAAATGAATAAAGTCTGCGCTGCTGGAACAGGTAGCTTCTTAGAAGAAACAGCCAACAAGCTAGGAATAAATATTTCAGGAGAATATGAAAGCCTCGCTATGTCAGCGAAAGCTCCTTATAGACTCACAGAACGCTGCACCGTCTATATGGAATCTGACTTAATGTCATATTTACAAATGGGTGGTGACATAAAAGATTTGCTAGCAGGGCTTTCGCAAGCTGTTGTACACAATTATCTTAATCGTGTCGTTCAAGAAGGTAAAATTGGTGACAACATCAGCTTTCAAGGTGGACCATCTTTAAACCGTTCTGTTGTTGCTGCTTTTGAAAGTATTACTCAAAAACCAATAACCACCCTGCCCCATCGAGAAGTCATGGGAGCTATTGGCGCTGCTCTTCACGCCATGGACGACATGAAAACAAAAATACAGAACGGCGAAAGGACAAAAACAAAATTTAAAGGCTGGGATATAATCAATCAGGAGTTCAGCCATAGAGAAGAAGTATGCCACAGGAATCCAAACTGCCATAATCAATGTAAGCTTCAAATCTATAAGATAGGAAGCGAAACTGCTATTTATGGTGGCGAATGTGGTATGTATGAATCTCGTAGTCAAGCTGAAAAGAAAGCCCCAAATTACAGCAAAATACGACAAAATTTGTATTATCAAAGCATGAAGGGCTTATATCGGGTTTTGGATAATTCTCACCCCAACCCAACCAATAAAATAACACTTGGTATCCCTCGTTCTCTAAGTTTCCATCAGCTTGGAATCTTCTGGGTTCATTTGTTGCACGATATGGGTTTCGATATAGTCATAACACCTGAAACCAACGCTGAAATAGTAAATGCAGGAATTGCCTCCATGACATGTGAGGCTTGTTTCCCTGTAAAAATATCTCATGGACACGCTGCAATATTAAAGGACAAATGCGATTACCTCTTTATGCCCATGATGATTGAGATGAATTCTGATCGAAAAGACTTTTCGTTCTACTGCCCCTACGTCGAATCAAACACTTATATGCTAAAGGCGGCTTTAAACCTTGATAACAGGAAAGTTATCAAACCTGCTATTTATATTAACAAAGGTTTAAAAGCCATGGAAAAGGCTTTTGCCAGTGAGTTCAATAGACTTGGTCTGACTTTTGATACTGAATTATTTGAAAAAGCTTACAATAACGCTTGGAAAGCCCACAACGATTTTGAAGAAAAACTATATGCCATTGGCAAAGAAGTTCTTAAAAACATTGGAAACAAACCAGCAATAATAGTTCTGGGTAGACCTTATAGCACTTACGATGACAGAACCAATTTGAATTTATTTGCCACCTTCAGCAGATTAGGTGTTCATGCTATTCCTCAAGAATTCTTAGATTTAAGAGAATATAAAATCGAAAATGAATACAAAAACATGTATTGGGGCTTTGGAAACAAGATACTAAGAGCAGCTAAATATATTAATAGCAACAAAAACCTGTTTGGCCTCTATTTAACTAGTTTTTCTTGCGGTCCCGACTCATTTATTCTTCACTTTTTCAGCCATGAAATGAGTAAAACATGCAGACCTTATCTCGAGCTGGAATTAGACGAACATTCTGCAGGTGCAGGTGTAGAAACAAGATTGCTTGCTTTTGTTGATGCTATAAAAAATCAAAAATCTGTTCAGACACTTTCTGAAAAAGAAATAAATATACTTTCTCAAAAAAGCATTGCACCAATAACCGCAAGAAAAATGTATATGCCTCATATGTGTGACGGTGAAATATGTCTAGCTGCCTGTTTCGAAAATATTGGCGTTAAGACAGAAATAATGCCAACTTATACAGAATCTGGTCTGGCTTTTGGTAAAAAGAATACCTCAGGGAAAGAGTGCTTCCCCTGTATTGTCACCACTGGTGACATGTTTGATTTTATAGAAAAGCTAAAAAAACAAGGAGCTGATTTAAAAAATGATGTAGCTTTCTTTATGCCAGAAGCAGAAGGCCCTTGTCGTTTCGGGCAATACAACAAGCTTCATCGAACCTTATTAGATAAATACGGTTATTCCGATATACCAATCATTTCACCAACTTGCGAAGATAGCTATAGTTGCAGAGGTCTTATAAACCCCAAACTACTCTTAGGCTTTAAAATGCTTGTTTGCCAGGCTATTGTTTATCAAGACATTCTTGAAAAAGCCAGATGGCGTATCAGACCCTACGAAAAAGTTAAGGGAACAACCGATAAAGTATTTTTCAAAGCCTTAGACAATGCTGTTCATGCAATAAAAGCAGGTGGTGGCTTAATGCTATTCAAAGAAGCCAAAAGAGCCGCCAAAGATTTTGAAAGCATAGAAATAAATGATGAAGTCAGACCTTTAATAGGCATTGTAGGAGAAATATTTGTCAGATTCCACCAAGAAAGTAATCAACACCTTGTCAGACAATTAGAATCACTAGGCTGCGAAGCCTATATTTCCTCAATTTCAGAATGGATATCCTATACTGCTGACACTAGTCTTGATTATGCTATAGAAGCTATAAAAGACGAAAAAAGCTACAACAATATAATAGATGCTGCAGCTTCATTTGGCGCATATAGTTATCAATCCTTAGCAACAAAGATTCTAATGCAGCCTTTCAGTCGATTATTGAAAAATCGACAAGACCACTCAACAAAACACATATTAGAAGCTGTTGGCGATAAGTTTTCCAACCATATAAAAAGTGAAAGTATTTTAAGTATTGGTGCAGCACTCTCATTTATGCAAGATAATTATGATGGAATAGTAAACGTAATGCCGTTTACCTGTATGCCAAGCACAGTTGCAAGCTCTATTTTAAAAGTTTATGCTAGAGGGAAAATTCCTTTCGTTGATATGGTCTATGACGGAAGTATTCAACCTAACCGAGAAACAAATCTAGCTACCTTTGTTTTTCAAGCAAAACAGCATAGAGAAATGGTATAATATTAATTAACTCTTAATACTTTAATAGGAGAATAATCAAATGAGAGCAAAAACAATTAGTGCCATCCTTTTAATGGCATTTATGCTTTTTAGTTTTTCATCAGCATCAGCAAGAAATGCTTCTGAAATAAAAAATGAACTAAAAGCATCTAACGTTAAAGTAGAAACTAAAAAAGACAGCAATATCATACTTTCAGATGATTCTTCTGATTTTGTAATACTTAGTGAAGCCGTTCCAGATGTAATATTGGAAATACGTTATTACTCTACATATAATTTTGTTGGTGACCGTATAGATGGATACGAACAACCAATTGCACTTATAACAAAAGAAGCAGCGACAGCATTAAAAAAAGTCAGCGATGAACTCATCACTAATGGTTACCGCTTAAAAATATTCGATGCTTATCGTCCTCAAAAAGCTGTAACTCACTTTATGAATTGGGCTTTGGATTTTAACGATACTAGAATGAAAGAATACTTTTACCCTGAATTAGAAAAAAATGTTCTCTTCCCACTTGGTTATATTGCCGAACATTCTGGACACAGCCGAGGAAGCACAGTTGACCTTACTCTTTTTGATATGAAGAAGGAAAAGGAAGTCGATATGGGTGGAACATTTGATTATTTCGGTAAACTTAGCCATCCGGACTATACCCATATTACTCCTGAACAATTCGCAAATAGAATGATATTACGTAAAGTTATGCTTAAACATGGATTCAAACCCTTATCAGAAGAATGGTGGCATTTTACCCTTAAAAATGAACCCTATCCCAATACTTATTTCACTTTCCCAGTAAATTCTAATTCAGTATCAACCAAATAAAACAATCTTATTGTTATTAATAATTCTGTATAGGAATATAAATAGGAGAATCAAATGAATCTTTCTAAATATATAAAAATATCCTTTATATTTTTTATATTACTTTGTTCATCTGTTTCCGCTGATGATTTAAACTTATATACTTATCAAACTATTACAGATAATATTGTAAAAATTCCAGCAGCAGACATAATGGTTCCAAAAGGCTTTAAAGCCCAGATAACCAGTCAATGGGATAGATTAGATGGCAATTTTCCAGGTCATGAAGTTATAGGAATAGAAAATACAGATAATACTGTTGGCATATATATTTTTACCAACGAAAGTTACTACCAGTTCCAGAATAGGAATAATTTTGGCATAAGTATGCCTCAGCAACAAGGTCCTGACTATGAACGCCGTATAACTATCATGAATTATATGGATTCTTCTTCTGTATTGGAAGTATTTTTGAATAATCTTGGCTTTAACAATAGAAAACAAATTAAAAGTTTGCCAGTAGACGAAAATAAGCTTCAAACACTAAAAACCAATTTGTTAAAAACAGCACAGATTGAAGTTCAAAAGATACATCAGATGAATGTAATGGCTAGAACCGATATGCGAACTACTTTGAACGATGTTCGAGTAGATATGGCAAAGAAACAATATTCTGTAGGTTACGGGAAAATAGAAGCTTCTACCTGTGTTGGAGCCATTACCACAACAATAGCAAACAACATGATTGCTAACGTGACTACTTCATGGGAAATTTCATATTTTATATTATTCCGTGCCAATTCTAGTGAATTGTTTGATAAATATTACTCTACTTATCAGACTGTTATTTCAAACGCTAGAATCAGACCTGAGTTTTATTATCTAAATATGAAATTAAAACAGATGAACGAAGAAAGAGTTGCCAAAATTGGTGCTGTGCGCGCAAAAGTATCTTTAGAAGCACAACGAGAACAAATCATGGGGACTTACTCTAGTTCAACAAATGGAGAAGCAGTTTCTACTTCTGAAAAAGTAATGAATATGTGGGACGATGTTATTAAAGAAGTTGATGAATATACTACACTAGATGGAAGAAAGCTGAAAACATCAATGTATAACGAAACTGTAGCTCAAGACGGCGATACTTTTTATATTGGCAAAAAAACTGGAGTCCCAAACGGTTTTAAAGAGTTAAGTAAATCTTACTGATTACACATATAAAACCAAGTAACAATCATTTAAAACAAAACCCAGACTGCCTTAGCAATCTGGGTTTATTTTTTACTTACTTCCTTGGTCTTGGCGCTGGAGGTGGTGACTTTTTAGATGGTGCTGGAGGAGGAGGTGGAGACTTCCTTGGCGGTGCCGGTGGATGCATCGGAGGTCCCTTTGGTCTTGGAGGAGGTGGTGGACCCCAATGATGGAAATGGTGCCAGCGGCGATAAGGATAAATTCCATCCCAAACGACTACATTTACTGTAGGTTCTGGTCTTACAGGCTGAGTCAGAACTACAGTAGAACCTGCCGGAACGGAATAAAAGAAATCACTGTCAGCTGTCCAGTTTGAACGTTTTTCCAAATCATAAATAGATACATAGCCTACTGCTGGTTCATCACCTACGCCAGTTCCCATATGATGGACCTTAGCAGAAGCGCCTGATACATCTTCTATCCAGATTGGTTCATTTCTTCTTACTCTCACATTTCCAAGAGTAAGATAAGAAGAAGTTACAACATAATTGGCAGTTGTCTTTTTTACACGATTTTCAATAGATTCAACCTTGTTGATATTTGAAAGATTATTTCCGCCAGAAAGCAGCATATCTATAGCTTCATTCATCTTATCTACGACAAATAGCTCTTTGTTCATTCTAGCTTTTGCTCTTGCTATATCATTACCTTTATCTGCATCTTTTCTGGCTTCAAGATAGTTTTCCAACGTCTGAAGCTTTCTAACATGCAAATCATGGATTTTACGTCTATAAATGCTATAATTCATATAGTCATTTTCCATTCTTTGCATCTTTGCAGCATTCTGACGCTTTAATTCCTGGCACTGTCTATAAGCTACATTACTTGTTGACTGAGTTAAATATTCTTCTATTCTGTTGATAAAATGGTAGTCTGCTAAACCTTGATTATCTATTTCGGCTTTCGAATCAGTATAAGAAATATCCTTATAATTATTAGAGTTCATCAAGCTTACATCTTCTGGTTCGGCAGCTTGAAATGCGCCAGAAGCAGCTTTACCACAGTTAGAGCAGAAATTTGCATCTTTTTCTAATGATTTACCACAATTAGAGCAAAAATCTGCGAATAAAGGCATAGCCGATGTTAATACTAATGCAGAAAGCAAAATATTTATTTTTTTCATTGGCACTTCCTTTCTTCTTTTAAGATTATCTTAACTATATAATATCACAAATTGTACATAGTTATAGTTAAGACTTCGTTAATAATATTAAAGTTCCATTTTTTTTCAACAAAAAAAGTCGTCTTTTGACGACTTTTTTATTTTCATATATTTAGATTCTTTTGCTACTTAAAGCAGGCTCATTTCGCCTTCTTTATCTTCGAGAATTTTCCAAACATTTGCATCACTAGGAAGTGATTCTTTATAATCTTCAAATGGAATGTAAGGTCCTTTTCCATCTGAGGTTCCTAAGTGGTAAGCGGAAATTCTTAAACCATTCTCAATTTTTTCGTAATTTTTAGGAATATCGCTTCTATCTGTATTGAATTCTGAAGTGATAATAAAGCTCCAGTTATCAGGCTGTTCTGCGGGTAAAACATAATTTGATAATTCAATTCCATGAGATTCTTCGCGTTTTAAACTTATTATCAATCTTACTTCATATTCAGGGAACTCACCTTCTTTTTCTGGAAGAGCAACCCATAATCTGGTTGAATTCCCAATACCAGGTTCATTATAAATAAAGAGAGCATCTTTTGATTCAATGGAGATATTACCAGTGGTACTTGCCGGCAATGTTGTATCTATAGGAATGAGCTGTCTTTTGTCTTTAGGACAAAGAATTACTCTCATATAAATACTGTCTTTATCTTTATCGAAAACATAAGCCTGTCTGAAACTATAAAATTCAGCAGGAATTCCTATGATATCAACCCCTCTAGCAATGTAAGAAGATAATGTTTGATCAGCTAATTTACTAAGTTTTGAATCCTTTGTAGCTGCTTTAATAACACTAGTGATTCCAGCATCACGATTCCCTTGAATTAAAGCTAGTCTTCCATAAGTTAAATAATCATTAGCCGTTGGTTTTCCTGTACTTAACTTTTCTTCCAGTTCTTCGCTAATCATAGAGAGCATATATTCATCATCTCTGCCAAGAATTTCAGGATCCATGTCGGTTGCTTCAAGATAATACTTAATTGCATTATCTTTTTCGCGTCTAGACCAATAACACATAGCCAACTCGAAACCATTATCAGCAGTTTTAGAATCTTTATATGCTTTCAAAGCTTTTGCAACTTCTTCATCTGTTGCTTTGGGTCTGAATTTTCTAACAGCGGGAACATAGGGTTTAGGTTCAGAATATCTTACTTCAAAATGTCCAACTTCTGGACCCCAACGCCAGTTTTCATATATTTTATCAATAGGTGTCAAATGACCCCATTTTTTATAAAGTGCTTGTTTATTACGTTCATTTTGTTCTAATTCCAAATTATTTGCTATCTTTGAAATATAAAATTGCGCTTCCAGATTGTCTTTATCCATATTAAGAACCATTTGGAAAACTGAGCGGGCATCTTCGTATCTACGACGTAAGTATAAATCTTTGCCAGCTTTTAAAAGATTATCAACTCTAGTAACAGTTGGAATACGCTTATAGGTCGCAAGATCAGAATAAGGTCTTGGACCAAAGCCAACGAGCAAAAAGCCCATTGCAATTAAAGTTAATAAAAAAACAGACTTTTTCATGATTCCCGTATCGACAGGCAATTAAAAATTTTTAATTATAAAATAAAAAATAATGAAATAACAAAAGAGCTTCAGCGTTCTGGCATTATAAGCATGGAAAAATCTGAAATATCTAATTTATATCTATTCAGGTAAACTACTGATAGCAATACATGCTTCCATGGCATTTCATTGACTCTCATCATTATATTTGCATCAAAGCCATTTGCTACTCTTATCTGAACTCCTGAAATAGAGCTCAAAAACAAACATAGCATTGAAAGATCAACATTTTTAAAATAGCCACTATAGGTAGCATCTTTATTCCCATCAGGAATACGAAGTTCTAAATATGGAAGCTGAGTGAAAAAGGAAGACAATTCTCTTTCATTAGCTATATATAGACAATCTTTAACGAAACGCCAGCCAAATTCTGAATCTTTACACATATTGTCTAGCATTTCTTTTATGGTATCCCCAACGATTTCTTTTTTAGGGACACTAACATCATTACTTATGATTAAAGACCATCTCTGTTTTTCTGTAACAAAATAAGCGAAGGTCTTAAGATCCATATGGCGGTCAGGAACTCTGATGATATCATTAATGGAGCGATAAATTTCACCTGCACATAAAGTTACAGGTATTATCAATATAAAAGCTAAAGCAAAGATTATTTTCCTTAGCATATAAATCGCTCCATTACTAATAAAAATTACAATTAATTCATACCGCCAAGAATACCTTGAATTTCAGAACTATTCATTAAATCATTCATTTTAGAATTATTCATCAGAAAGTCATAATCACCGTTTTGAATGGCTTCCATGACTTCAGGGTCATCAAGAACAGATTGCATTTCTGGAGAAGAACCAAGCTGCATAAGGTTTTCCATGAAATTTTCATCCATCATTCTACTTTGAACCATAGCATTTACATCTTGCTGTTTTGATGAATAAGAATTTGAGGAATTATTACTCTGAGCTCTATCAGATGAATAGTTAGAAGACCTTCTATTACTACCATCAATAATACCAATGGATGATTGATTAGAATTAGAGGCTTTTGAACCAGAACTAATTTCAACAACATTATCAGAATTAACTTTTATATCACCCATAGTATCTGTCTTAATGGTATAAACTCCATCAGACATACCAACTACTTTTCCATAAATTGTGGTTCCATCATTAAGAGTAATCTTGGAATTGCCACCGGCATAACATATTTGTGCAGATAATAAACCAGCAAATAATAAAAATAATACTTTTTTCATTAGTGTACTCCTAATAATATTCTATTTATATTATACAGAAAACTGACCGAATATGTTAGTCTCTTAAAAAACCTTAACAAACTATTTTAAATCCTGAATTTTGTTATAAAGTTCAGAATAAGCCTTTGTAATCTTGAAAACTAATTCAGAACATTTTTCTTTCCAGGGTGACATATCTTCAACTTCACTAACAACGACACCTTTTTCCTTCAAAGTTTTCAAAGTTTTTTCTTCTACGCCTCTAATAGTTACTTTATTTACTCTTTGAATATAATCTGCAGCTCTAACTATTACTCTCTGCTGTTCTTCAGTCATTTGATTCCAAATATTATCGCTAATAACTATTTCACTTATGGCAAGAACATGAGCATCTAATACCAGATAAGGTGCACGTCTGTATAAATCATTACTTAAATAGTTAAGAATCGGCTGTTCTCCACCGTCGATAATTCCTCTTTCTATTGCAGTATTAAATTCGGTAAATGGAACTTTTACTGAAGTAGCATCAAATACTTTAATAAGGTCTTCAAAATAATTACCATAAGCAGAACGAATCTTTAGACCAGAAAGATCATAAAGGCTGTTAATAGGCTTTCTTGAGAAGAAATGTCTATAACCTTCTTCTATAAAACACAAACCTCTGAATTTACTATTCTTTACAGTAATTTCATCTAAGAATTCTTTATACATTCCAGAAGAAATGAATTTCCAATAATGATCTCTGTTTGCAAAAACATAAGGAGTAGAAAGCATGGCTGCTTTGTCTGCGCCATATTCCTGCAAATATGAAACACTAGTTCTGATAATATCTGGATTATCACTCTGATACATACTGGTAAGAACTTCGTTATCATTTCCTAAAGTTCCACCATACTTTATATCTATTAGAACTGTTCCCAATGAAAGTTCTTCGACTTTTTGCTTAAATAGTCTAGCAATATAACCGGAATAAGAATTAACGGGATTAACTTCAGCATAAGTAAGCTTTAAAACTTTACAATCAGATGGTTTAATGCCATCAAGACGGCAATAACCTACAGAAGAAACGGCTACAAAAGCCATAACCAAGAATAAAGAAATACTAAAAAAACTTTTATTAAGCCTCATAGTGTGTACCCTTTTCTTAAATATCGCTAATTAATTCTAGCACCACAAAAGCCTAATATCAAGTTGCTTCAATGGGATAAAAAATTTTAGAGATTAGAAAATTTTCTCAACAAAAAGTTATACATATCTTGAAGTTCTTTAAAACGTTCTTCAGCTTTTTTGTATTCTTCCTTAGACGCATTTGCGAAGCGGTCTGGATGACATTCCTTACATTTTATTCTGTAAGCTGTTTTTAATTGTTCTTTTGTAGCCTTAGAAGTAAGACCAAACAAGTGCCATACTTTATCAGAAGCTGGTAAAAATTCCGCGCTTAAAGAATCAAAACTTGCTTTTGGAATACCAAGTAAAATAGAGATTTTTTCTATCATATTAATCTCAACACTTGGAACAGATTCGTCTGATACTGCTATTTTGAAGAAAAACCCCAGGAAAACAAGTCGAGTCTGAGTATTAAATGAATTCTTTATAACTTCACAATCCTTTTCGAGATTAGAAGGATTAGACAACTTGTATTTCAAACGTTCCTTCAAGAAGTCTTTATCAATTTCTTTGAATTTTTTGAAAAATTCAATTACTGCACGAATTTCTTCAGGAGCACAGACTCCATCAGCCTTAATAACATGAGCCACAAGCCCTATGAGTTCTTCGAAACCAGCTTTATTATCACTGAATGTTGAAGTAGATGTAGTTACAGTTTCACGCGGGTCGTTTTCATAGATATAATATTCAAAACCATGAACATATCTTAGCAAATGTTGTGGACCAGGTCCATCAACAAAAACGTCAACATTCAAATAGATCTTCTGAGTATGTTTTAAAGATAAAACACCATAAGGAAGAAACAAATAGGAGTCAATACAAAACTGAGAATCTATGCAGACAACACTTTCATTAATAACAATATCGCCATACATATCAGCCATTTCCGGAACCAGGCTTTTTATCCAAGTTCCTGTATTTGAACAGAACTTTCCGGAAACGACTATTTTTCTATTTTTAGGGTTCTTTACTTTTAAAGTATAAGGGAAAGCAATTCCTCTTATGCCATGGTCATAAGTAGAAAAATGTGGTTCGCCAAAAGTAAATGAAGCACGATCGTTTTTGACTGTTTTAGATTTTTTACTTGAAAGAGTTGGATAAGAATAAGTTCCAGGTTTGCTTTGGGTAGCATGCTGTCTTTTAAAACCTTGACTAGCTTTAGAACTCTTATCTTTCTGATAATTCTGTTTAGAATAACCATCCCAGGAGTTATTAGAACTTCCTTCATAATTATTACTATATGAAGAATTTACATCGTTCCAAGTCTCATAATCGACATCGTAGTAACTATCACTATTATAGAAACCACTATCGTTATCATCGTAGTAATTATAGTTTGTATCGGTATACTGATTTGTTCTTGAATACTGATTAGTATTAGAATACCGATTAGTATTCGAATACGGATCTGTATCTGTGTAATCATTAGATCTAGAATACTGATTACTTCTGGAATATCTAGTTTCGGAGTTCTCGGTATTCGGACTACTCTGAGTATTCTGGGTAGTCCGAGTTTTTTGCGTATACTGATTATTATTAGAGCCAGAACTTTTAGTGGTCTTTCTTCTGTCTTCTTCTCTAGTATATTTTCCCTCAGGAATATCTTCATCTAAGGGGTCGCTTCTGAAGTTTTTATTGGTATGCCCACATGGTCTGCTATAACCGAATTTGGCTTCATCATTTTTATCTGAATCGCCAAAAAAGGAACCTAAAATTTCATTTAATAAATTGGTACCCCAACCCATAGCAAACCCCTGAGAGTAGAATAAGTAGCATTATACTACTTTCAAAGAAGTTTGCAAAATATATTAAATATCAGCGGTAACAAAAATCTGTTCGTGCTGTCTCCTGGCTTCATTTTCCATAATAAACCTGGTATTGGCAATAGCTTGACTTACCTGTTCAGCTACGCTTCTAGAAAGATTTAAATACTGCATGGAAAAAGCATTAGGTTCTGGACTAACAAGGACAGAAACCCCTGTAACGAATTTAACCCTTTTATATTCCTGGTTAGGATCTTCTTGTTTAACAATCAATGGGGTGTACATTACAGAAGGAATTTTGAATCCAAGTTCGCTAGTATCAACAAAAGAATCAGATATTGCAGAAGTGACAGGGACATCTAATTTCTGCCAATATTGAGCCAACTTGCTGTCAAAGTTTAAAACAGGTATTGGGGGGAACTCCGGAATTGCAGCTTTACATTCAAAACATCCTACAACTTCATTCCACATCATGACAAAACCAGCTGAAGCCTTTGTAACCTTTATCATTCTATCTAGAATATGAAAGACTATTTCATTGAAGTTTGAAGACTGACCTATAATACGCCCAGTTTCATATAGAGTAACAACTTCAGTGCTGGTATTTCTAAGACGGTCTGAAAGGCTGCTAACCAAACAGCCAAGTAATGAAGAGGCTACTATTGGAGTAGATGCCATAAAATCCATAAAATCGCTTCTATCGATTTTTATTAATACGCCACCATTCCCTTTTAATACAGCTGAAGCAGAACGTGTTTCACCAGTAAGAAGAGCCATTTCACCGAAAAATGAACCTGGTTCCAATACAGCCAATATCTTTTTGGTTCCTAATTCAGCATCTATGATTTTTTGAATTTCAATCTGTCCTTTAATAACTATGAACAGAGAATCTCCAACTCCACCTTCATTAAAAATCACATAATCAGGTTCTTCAGGTTCTACAAGTTTAAAAATATTTAGACTCGCTACAATATCGCTTTCACTTAGCTTAGCAAATAATGGAATTGTTTTTATCAAATCAACACTTATCTTCATATTAAACTCCAAAAATTACTTTACAGTTCCATAAGCTGAAGCTCCATAAACAGAGCCGTATGCCGAGCTAGTATAAGTATTGCCAGTTGTATTTTCACCTTTCTGAGTAGTATTAGAAGTGGAAGTCATTCCAGAACGTGTTCTAGTCTGATAAACTTCATTAGAAATAATTCCTTCATTTTTAAGATTTGCCAAAGACTGATCCATAGAAATCATTCCTAATGCAGCCCCAGTTTGAATAGCTGTTGGAATCTGATAGATTTTTCCTTCACGAATAAGGTTTGAAATAGCAGAATTAACAACCATTATTTCGCGTGCAGCAATACGACCAGAGCCATCCTGTTTTGGCAAAAGCACTTGAGAAATAACACCTTTTAGAGTTGTAGCCAACTGAGCTTTAATCTGCTGCTGTTGATAAGCGGGGAAAACATCTATAATACGGTCTATAGTTTTTGCAGCTGACTGAGTATGCAAAGTGGCAAAAACCAAGTGACCAGTTTCTGCAATGGTAATAGCTGCAGCAATGGTTTCCAAATCACGCATTTCACCAATTAGAATAACATCAGGACACTGACGAAGAACATATTTAAGTGCAGAAGAATAAGTTTCTGTATCTTTGCCAACTTCTCTCTGTTCTACAACGGAGAGTTTATGAGCATGGATAAATTCAATCGGGTCTTCAACAGTTATTATATGACAGGCTCTATTAGTATTGATATAATCTATCATTGCAGCTAAAGTAGTTGATTTACCACTTCCTGTCGGACCAGTAACAAGAACAAGACCACTAGTAAGTTTACAAAAATCTGCTGTAATTGGTGGCAAAGACAGAGTATCAAACTTTGGGATAACACTCATAATCGGTCTAAATGCAGCACCAATTTTGCCCATCTGTTTGAAAACATTAACACGGAAACGACCTGAATCAGGGAATTCAATAGCTAAATCCAATTCGGAATGAGCTTCAAATTCGGCTTTTTGATCTTCATTAACAATTGAATAAATCAATTCTCTTAAGTCATTTTCATCAAGCTGTTTATTACCATCTGGAGTCATACTGCCATTAATACGAAGCATTGGCGGTCTGCCTGCAGTCAAAATAATATCAGAAGTATTTCTTTTCATTGCAGAAGCCAATATTTGTTTAATATCCATATAGTTTTCCCTATCTTTTTAAGATTTTAGCTATTTCTTCTATCAGCTTTTTTCTTAGCTGTTCTCAAAGCAGATAACATACTACTTTTTTCAAGTGAAGGCTTTTCTTCATGTTTTTCTTCATTCGAGGATGAAGGAACTATGGATTCACTTGTTTTAGTAATAGTTACCCCTTCAGGTATAGTAGTATCGGATACTTCCTTCTTTTCAATAACGGATATTCTTTTTTTATTAAGATTTTTTAAATTAGACAAAACAATAGTTAAAATAGCCATTCGTCTTTCTGAAATTTCTAAAAGAAATAGAATTAGAGCGAAAGCGAAAAAGAAATTAGAAACATTTTTGTCTTGATAAACCATAGGCATAGAAGCCCAAACACTGCTCAAATCTATAAGTTCATTGCCGCCAGTTATTTTTGCCAACTGCTTTAGTTCAGATGAACCACTTCTATTGGTTTGAGGTAAAAATTCAGGAGAATACATCTGACAAGCCGGTGCAAGTCTTAAATTCTGCTTATCATTAATTTTTAATAAAGGCACCAATACTTCATTTCCTACTAAATCACAAGACGCAGTAAGACGGTCAGCATTATCCCAAGAAGCTTTCATTGTTAAATGTTTTGGTTGTCCATCATTAAAGCTTCTTAAGATTTCAAAAACCGGAACATCTGAAAATGGGTCTCTAACTCTTTCTGGGTCAAGATTTAAAGAAGCCTCCCATCTGCCATTTGAAACCTTTTGAGAAACTACGATATCGTTAATAGATTCTCTATCATCAAAAGCAATCCATTTACATAAACCATTAAATACTTTTGTAGCATTTTCCCCTTTTAAGAATTCTCCGCCCAGTTCCTGGCTTAAAACTCCTGTAAAGCAGGCAACTTTTCCCAAGCCATACTGCCATACAGCCAGAATTGGAGAATGATCATCGTCACTAGCAGTTATAATATCTGATGCATCTGGTTTAAGATAACAAATATTATAAGCATCTAAGGAAGATTTAAAACTTAAGTTACTCCCTATATAAGTATTCATTTCGTGAGATGAAAGAATATCAACTTTTTCTTCAACAAAAGTACTTTTAGCAGCAATAAAAGTATCTTGAGAAAAAAGTCTTGGCAGATCTTCAGGTTCATCAGTAAAGAAACAACGACCTTTTCCGGCATCAGCAATCTTCTTAAGAAGCTCACCGTCACAGTCTGTTTCCTTGCCTAAACCAATAACACTCAAAGTCATACCATATGATTGAGCTTCACCTAATAATTGCCAATAATTCCCCGGTTGTTCAGAGTCACTGGCATCAGCAAATAAAATAATATGCCTTGTCTTGCTCTTGGCCCTCTTCAGCATTTCTACAGCGGCATTTATACCCTCATACACATAAATACCGCCTCCTAAAGACTGAATAGACAAAATGCTATCACGCCATTCATTTTTAGATTTGACATTCTGTAAAGGAACAATCTCATGAGGCTTAGTATCTACAGCAAAAACTCCAAATTCATCATCATCCATCAGTAAATCCAGAGAAGAAGCAGCCCCCAGGTTAGCTAATTCCATTTTTGTTCTGCCGGAAACCTGCATACCCATACTTCCAGAACGATCAAGCACTACAGCTATAGCAATACTCATTTTACGCGTCTGGCTTCTCATTTCTAAAGAAACAGGTAATGCCTCTTCTAAAGGTGATTTATGGTAACCACCATTACCATAAGAGTTTTTTCCACCAGTAATCAGCAAACCGCCACCCATATGCTTTACCCAGGCAGCCAAACTATGCATTCCACTAAAACCAATATGGTCAGCAGACACATTTTCAAGAATTACAGCAGAATAACCAGTTAATTCCTCGATTTGCCAGTGAAATTCATTTGGCTTTTTTACGTCGATCATAACTTTATTATTCATTAAGAACTGTTTCATCGTTGAATTGTTCGATTCGCTAATAATCAATATTGGCTTCCTGCCTTTTATTAAACAGACTGATTGAGCCACATTATTTTTTAATTGAGAATCTTCTCCAGACGAGAAAACCTTAAAAATATATTTTCCCATAGAACTAGGGGGAGCTTTCATATTAAAGCTGATTTCATTCATACCAGATTTCAGGTGATATTTTGTTTTCAGTAATGATTTATCACCCAAAAGAAGTTCAATATTAGCCTCCTGCTCAATAGGCGAATAAACACCAGCTCTTAATAAAAAAGCTTCGTGTGGTTCTAAAATTGGTGGAACACTAAAATAAGAAACAGCTAAGTCTCTAACAATTTCTCTTCCTATATATCTGAAATCAATCGGAATATTTCTATTAGCCGCGATTGTTGCATATAACTGTGGATTTTGTCCATTCCATAGTCCATCTGAAACAACGATAATTCGGCTGGACATACCATCTGGAATCATCGAAAGTGCCAAATCTATACCTTCTGACAGATTAGAAGCATCTGCATTCTGCTTCATAGACAAATCTGAAATATTATTCTTAGTAGGACTAAACTCAATTTTTGCCTTATCTGTGAAACTAACTAAAGCCAAACGACTATTAATAGGCATATCATTTAAAAGAATAGAAGAAATTTCCTGAATACGTTTATCAATGTCATCTGGCATAGAAGCACTTATATCAGCAACGACTACGACAACCCCTTCTTTCCCGCTTATTTTCATAATAGGACCACTTAGAGCAATAATAATTATTATTACCAAAAGGATTCTAAGAGTAAATAAGATCTTTGATTCTGGTTTAAATAGAATAACCAGAGATAAAAGCGGAATGAGCAAAATCAGCCAATGAGGTTCAGAAAGCATAACCTGACCTCCTATTGGAAATCAACCATTGATGAAGTATTAGCAATGCAAAAGCAATTAATATAAACCACCATTTAACACTTTCAAAATGAACCATGTTTTCATTGGTTATTATTTCAGGAAGCTTTTCACTAGACTTTGCTTTACTCAAATCAGATTCTTCATAAGAACACAAATTTACTGATACTTTATAATTCTTTGTTTTATCTTCATTGAAAATACTATATATTCCTGGTCTGCCTGAAATAAATAAAGCTTTTTTGTTTTTTACTATTCCTTCTGTTTTTTCATTTTTATCAGAAGTACCTGTTTCTCTCTGTAAAAATAAACTTGATGTCTTATTATCTACCCCTACTTCAATTCTACTTCCAGACCTGAAATTATTAGATGATGGACCTTCTTGCCTTTGCAATGTCCATTCCATAAGATTGTAGAAAAATACAGGCCAAAACGAAGTCTGATGCAGATTAGATTTAGAAAAGCTATAATTTAAAGTCAGAGTAGACCATAATTCGCTATTATCATCAAGAGAAAGCAAAGGCAAATCACCTTCAGCCAATAGAGTTTTCCCCGATTTCTTCAAATCTTTATCAACTGCCCATAAAGCATTTTCTAATGGTAAATCAGCAGTAAGCATATGTTCTTTATCAGAAGCAATCATTTTATTGAAAAAATATGATTCTGTAGCATTATGGATTACAAGCTCAGTTAATAGATTTTCATCACCTTTAATTTTTTTGTCAGAAATAATTACCTGAGGTTTTTCTGAAGTTAATTGAGCTAATTCAGTTGCTAATACAGCTTTTTTTACAATATCAGATAGTTGTTTATTTTCAAATTTCAGACTTACTTTTAATTTTTCTTTCTTTATAGGCAATAATACTACTTCATTATCATAGTCTATATCATCACTTTTTATAACTGCTTTTAAAACAGCTTTTTGATCTCTTACTTTAACAATAGTTCGTCTTGAAGAATTAGCGCTAATAACACCCGTAACTTGTTCCAGCAACTGATTATTGGTTTCATCAATTATTTCTGCATGTATTTCTTTATCTTTAGAAGAAAAATTCGTAAATTCAAAGAAGCATCTGTCTGTCTTTCCATTGCTACTTCTATTAGCACCAGTAATAGCAAAGTTATCCAAAGGTTTTCCAAAAGAAACCCATTTAATACGCTCAGAATGATTCTTTTTTTCTTCCAAATGGTCAGTTAAAACAATTACTATAGAATCATCTTCACCTAATTCCAGTTCCTGAGCTACAGCCTCCATTAGATTAGATGTGTTTGACTCGCATTTCCAGTTCATCAAAACATTATCAGCTTCGTAAGGATTCATATCGCGTCGACCAATCTGTTTTGGCTTGTTGCCAACCAGAATAAGAGTTATACGGTATAGAGACTGTGAAAAAATATTATTCTCTAAGTACTTTAAACTAAGTTTATAAGGAGAATTTTCTCCTCCTGCTGTCATAGAAACTGAATCATCTAAGATAATAGAAACAGGAATCAACTGACCTCTATGAAGACTCATTGGATCGGCAATAGCTAAAATAATAAACAAAAAAATCAATAATTCAATGAAAAACAATAATGGAGTCTGTAATTTATGTAGTTTTTGTCCGCCTTCTGCAGTACTTCGTGATTTTGAAAAAAACATCAAAGACGAAACCAGAATATTTCTTGAACGTCTTTTATAAATATATACAGCTATAAGACCTAGAAATATCAAGGTTCCCCATATAGCAGAAGTATTTGTAAAAATCGGCATATCAATAACCTAAAACCAAAATTTCATTTTTTATTAAATCGTTTGGAATATAGTCTTCAAGAAACTTTTCTGCTTCTAAAAAACAAAAAGCAGCACCTGATCTAGTGCAACATTCTTTCCAATATTGTCTATGTCGGTCAAAATTAGCTTTATATTCACTTATTAAGCTTTCATCACAAATAAGCTCTAAAGCTTCACCAGATTCCGAATCTATTACACGCATGTTCCCATAAATATTTGGATTAATATCTAAAGTTGAAACTAACTGTATTACAATCAGGGCAGCAGCACCATCACTTAAACGCTGCAATACCCCTAAAGGTTCCTGATTCCAGAACAAATCACTAATCAATATTCTAACAGCACCGCTTTTTAATTTTGGTGGAAAATCAATAATTGTTTTACCAGTATTATTTTTAGAATCTGCTTTAAAATCAGGCCATTTATCTATAGGAAGATTTGATGGTTCAACTTTCTGGCACATCTTTTTTATAAGCCAACTATCACTAGTATACCCAGAATTATATGCTGATTTAATGAGAATTGCTATTATGGAAGTCAAAGCATCGAACTTTGCTTCGTTCAAATCCATCGAAGCCGAAAGATCAACCAATAAATCTATATGAGGTGTTATTTCTTCTCTGAATAGTTTTATTGCGAGCTTATCAGAACGAGCTACAGCACTCCAATCCAGATGACGAATATCGTCTCCTGGTTGATATTCTCTATGTTCAACAAATTCTAGAGACTGACCAGTCTTTGAACCATATTTACCGCCACCTTGAGAACCAGAGAATCGAGACGAAAGATTAAAACAAAATCTTTGTCCCGATAATTCGGCAGCTTCTAAATTTTTCTTATTTACCTTATTCAAAAGCTAAACTAACCCCTCATTAATCTTCTGCGCCTTTATTAAAATAAGAAGTGAGCTGTTCAATAATAGATTTAATATTAAGCAAAACAGCGATACCAAATAAAATTACAGCTGCAATTAAAGGTAATAGTCCTTCTCCTCTAGTACCATAAGTGAAAATAAAGAATGGATTGATTATACCGCAAACAATTCCTATAGGATTACGTCTTCCATCAAACATGTTATAGACAATAGTCGCTACAACTCCTGTAATTATGTAAGAAGCGAGGGCGAAGTTAAAATTACCTTTTCTATTACTAGCTTTAAGAATATTCTTGCGAATAAAGCTGGCAAAAAAGCCATGTGCATTAGCATGTAAAAATTGGGTTATAAAAACACAAAGGATAAATTCTCTATCAGAATGATAACCTATTTTATGAGTAATATCACCAACAATTACTACCATTAAGGTTAGAATTGCAACAAATACATTCCAGGTAAAACCGTTAACAACACCGGTAAAAAATGGAAATTTGCTAATTTTATTAAATAAAGAATCAGGAATCTCTGAAAGAATTCTATTTGAATATACTTCAGGCTCTGTTTGATTATTAAAGGAGAATAGAATCAGTGCTATTAAAACACAACTAGACCATACCACTACTACTTCAAAATTTACAAAAGAAGTAGCAAGTGTTCCAATCATCCAAATTATGGAAGCCCAAACTCTAAATGTATACATTTTGTTTGAAGTTTCTGGTTCAAGCTTAATTGATGATGCAGCAAAAAGCAGCCCAAAAACAACACAAACAATTACAAAAATAACTACTAAGGTAACTATTTCAGAACTATCTCTCATAGAATAGCGATTCATAAAACTAGCGCCAAAAGAGACTGATGTAATCCATAAAACTAAATGAATAACACTTGCTACAACAGTATTAACGACACCTGCAGAACCAGAGTCATTAAAATCACTAGTGTTACTCATTGCAACAAATATCTGAAAGATAACCCCAAGATTTGAAAATATATAAGAGAAAAATACCACCAATAATAGTAATCTTACATCCACACCACCCATAAATAGGGTTAAAGATAAGAATGGAACAATAGCTGAATATAACATCAATATAATTACTGCCCCACAAAGGAATTTTCCTTTTATTATAGAGCTAGGTGTCATTGTAGTTATATAAAGCAATTCATTTGTCGCATCTCCTATTTCTGCTGCGGTTTTCTTTCCTAAATTTATAGGCACTAAAAGACCACTGATAAAATAAAGAATAGCCAGCAAAAAAGAAGCCGTGGTTTCACCGTTATGGAAACCACCATACCGGTTTACTTCATTAAGAGAAAAGAATAAAACAAGACATATAAATAATAAAAATAGTAGAAAAATACTCCAGAAAAACTTTCCTCTAACTGTCTGACGTAATTCTTTTACTAAAATTGCATTCAAAAAGTCATCAAATTGTTCTATATAATGATTATAATTCATTGTACATCACCCTTTGTAATGTTCATGAAAACAGATTCAAGATTTTGTTGTTTAAATCCAAATGCCACAATATGGAAACCACCTTTAATAAGTACTGACAACAAATCCGCGGCCTGTTCATCTGATCCTTCATATTCAAATTCGATATCGTTACCCAAAACAGATATTTTGGAAACCAAAGGTTCAAGAATTAATTTTTTCGAAAGTTCTTCACTAGATTCAAGAGCCCTAATATGAATTACACGTTTATTAGAAGAAGTTACTTCTTTTACTACTTCTGAAATCTTACCAGATTTAAGTAATTCGCCTCTTTCTATAATAACTGTTGAAGTACAAATTTCTGATAGTTCGCTCAATATATGTGAGCTTATCAGAATTCCTTTTCCTTGTTCGCAAAGGATTTTAAGAAGTTCACGTAATTCAATTCTAGCTCTTGGATCAAGACCCGCTGCGGGTTCGTCCATAAGAATAAAATCAGGATCACTGATAAGAGCTCTAGCAATAGATACTCTTTGTTTCATACCCTTAGAAAGAGAATCTATATATTTTTCTCTAATACCAACCAGATTAGTAAATTCTTCAAGTTGTGAAACTGTTTCTTGTCTCTTAGGAGTTTTAAGACCATAAGCTCTTGCAAAGAAATCTAAGTATTCATGAACAGTCATATCACTATTTGAAGGCAAAGAATCAGGAACGTATCCAATATGTTTTCTTGCTAATTCCGGATATTCAAGTAATGATCTTCCATCTAATTCAACAAGCCCGTCAGTGCATTGTTCTATAGTAGCTAAAATTCTCATTGTAGTAGTCTTACCAGCACCATTTGGACCGACAAAACCAGTAATTTCACCAGTTTCAATGCTAAATGAAATATCATCAACAGCTAAACAGTTTTCAAATTGTTTTCTAAGATGCTTTACTGTTAATATCATTTAGGCACCTCCCTTTTTAGGCTTACCATAAACAAAGCAACCCATTTCTCTTATACTTGCTTTTCTATCAAAACTCTGTTTCAAGAACGGATCTGTTTTCAGATAGACAAAATATTCTCCAGGTCTTAATTCCCTTTCTGCAAAAGTCCTGGAAGCAGATTTAATATCACTTACTTTTCTATAAGACTTGAAAAGAATATCATAATCTATTTCTTTATCAGAAGAACGTTTTATACTGCCTGCAGAAGAAAGTTTTCTTCTATCACCAGCTCTAATGTCTTTACCTTCATAAAAAGATTTTCCATCAACAGACTTATAATAAATCAAGCTTATATCGGCCCCAAGCCCATTAAGAATTTCAACTTCACTTCCAGATGTATTAATTTCAACTCTTGATCTATCCTGTTTAATAGAAACAACAGTATAATGAGATGGAGTCTTAGCTTTTATCCAGTTACTTCCAAATACTTGAGACTTACCAAGTGATATAGTTCTTAAGCCTGTAATATTACGACTTCTCCCTCCTGTACTTGTTTTTACAATAGAAGTCAGAGGGAAGGACAAAGCATCGTTAATTGCTTTACCTGAAACAATTGATTCTCCACCATAAGTTATAGATGTATTAGTGTTTTCATCAAGAAGAGTAAAAGACTGTCTATAAACATCTAATCTACCATATTCAAAGAAAAGGAAATAAAGAAATACAATAGAACAACAAATTAGAGATGTGACTGGAACTGTCACAAAAATAAGAATTTTCTTATCATAATAGTTTAAATAAACAAAATTTAAAGGACCTATTAAAATAGCAAAAACGAATACTAATAGCAGAATCAAAAACACTGAAGTCATTGCTTTATATTCACTATTAAAACAATCTTCAACTTTTATGGTATCGCTTTTCCTTCTACTAATATCAAACTCTCTTAAAATATCACTGGGAACGTAAGTTCCTTTTATATTCTGAGTGTCATCTTTTTTTTCTTCCTTTTTATCTTTTCTACTACCATAACCATAAGAAGAAGATGATGAAGAAGGAGGAGTAGAACGAACTTCTTTGAACAAATCCTTATTACAAACAAAAATTGAACCTAAGCCTACAGAATAAATATTTCTAACCCCTGATGTAACTTTATATTTTACACTCTTATAGCGTCCTCCCCAAAAATCAGAGGGAGGGGTAATATGACCCAGAATAACCAAATTTCCACCAGTTTTAACATAATCTATAATTGCAGATTTTACTAGGTCTGGCATTCTCTCGAAGGTATCATCATAAAAAATCAATGCAGCATATTGATAATAAGCAAACCAGTCTCGATCCATCATATCAAGGTTGCTTTCAAAATAACATAAGTGGAAATCATTACGTAATGAATAATCAAGACCAGGATCCTTGAATACTTTATCTGTATCGTTTACAGTTAAACTCTTATCTACGAGAATGCTTTTAGCATAATAACCTCGATAACCAGAAGAACTTTTTGCTAGATTGATAGAATCAAATTCTTCTCCTTTTAAATAAAAATGAGCTGTCCCCTTATAACTCGAATCAAAAACAGGGAAGAATATTTTTTCGATTCGGTTTTCATTGCCAACTAATTCTACTTGCTTAGTAACTTCTAAATCTGAATAATTATTATCTACAGAAACAACTATATCTACAACCTGTTTCTGAGAAGTATTATTTTCAAGTTTAAAGCTATAAACATCATAACCATTTTCACTACCAGAAGCAAAAGAAGGGAAAAAGTTTACACTAACTTCCTGCCCATCAGCCCAAAGAGGTGAATAGACACAAGATATTGCCATTAATAAACAGACACAAATAATAAATGTATGCTTTTTCATTGTTTTTCCAGTTTTCATTCCAAAATAGTATCTTGAACTGTATTCAAAATTTTCTTAAGTAACAATTCAGAAGTCAAAGATTCAAATCTAGCTTTATAATTCAATAAAATTCTATGATTTAAAGCGGGTATAAATACCTTTTTAACATCTTCAAATCCAACACTAGGCCTACCTTCAATCAAAGCTATTGCTCTAGCAGCTTCAGCCACAGCTATTGCAGCTCTGGGAGAAGCTCCGTATTGAACGAATTCTTTAACATCTTTTATAGAAGAAGAATTTGATGGAGAAGTTGCACAAACCAATCTTGCGATATAGTCTGCAACAGCATTTGGCAAATAAATGTTATCCATGATATCAAAGAGTTCTTTTAATTCAGCTTCAGAAAAACTAAATTCTGTTTTGGGCGGTTCCCCTCTACGTCTAGAAGAAATAATTGTTTTCAAAGTATCTACGTCTGCATTCTTAACTTCTAATTTGAAAAGGAAACGGTCTAATTGTGCTTCTGGCAAAGCATATGTTCCTTCTAATTCTATTGGGTTTTGTGAAGCAAGAACAAAGAAAGGATCAGGTAATTTTCTTGTCGTTCCCATAAGGGTTACAGATCTTTCCTGCATCGCTTCAAGAAGAGCAGACTGAGTTTTGGGAGAAGCTCTATTAATTTCATCAGCAAGTAAAATATTAGTAAAAATAGGACCTGGTTGAAACGTCATCTGTCTAGACCCATCTTCGCTTTGCTGAAGAATATGGGCACCTAAAATATCACCTGGCATCAAATCTGGAGTAAACTGAACTCGACTGAATTGAAGTCCGAATAGTTCTCCAAGAGTTTTTATCAAAGCGGTTTTACCTACTCCAGGAAGACCTTCAAGCAAAATATGACCTTTACTTAAGATGCCAGTAACAACAAGTTTATGAAGCTCTGGTCTACCAACTAAAATACGATTTAATTCATTCATTATTTTAGCTATATTTTTTGAAGCTCTTTCAACAACCATCTTATCTGGCAATTTTACTTCTTTTAAGGTCATATAAAACTCCCATTTTCTTATTTAATTCTTACTGATTAAAATAGTTTTTAACAGCATTTCTATGTTTTGGCAATATATTCTTTTTATTCAAAGAATTATCTACTTTTTTTGGCGATTTAATATTTGTTGGAGTATAGTCCTCTTTTTCTTTATTAATCATAGGATCAGCAACACCTATTCCTATAACAGAAGCTCCTAAAGCAGATTCTGGATTTACAGAAGGTAAAGTTTCATCATGGTATTTTGCATTATGATCTGAAGCCTTATCTCCGAAAGTCATAGGAGTCTGACCACCACCTCTGCTAATTCCACCTACTCCATTGTTAGAGCCACCTTCCTGACCGGATTGACCACCTTCTTGACTAGATTGGCCACCTCCTTGGCTAGATTGTCCGCCTTCTTGGCCGGATTGTCCGCCTTTCTGGCCGGATTGTCCACCTTCTTGACCAGATTGTCCGCCTTCCTGGCCGGATTGTCCGCCTTCCTGGCCAGGTTGTCCGCCTTCTTGGCCAGATTGTCCGCCTTCCTGAACGGATTGGCTACCTTCTTGTCCAGACTGTTTACCATCCTGACCAGATTGGCTACCTTCCTGACCAGACTCTTTCCCTTCTTGGCCAGACTGTTTACTTTCCTGTTTTGGCTGATTTCCATTATCTTTACCAACTTCAAAAAAGCCGTTTTCACCGTTACCAGAATCACTATTTTCAGATTCTTTTGAATCCAAACTTTGTTTAATCTTTTCAGCAGTGGCTTCATCAACCAGATTTTTATCCAAAAGCTTATCCGCTAATTCAGAGGAATCAAGCTTTTTTTGATTAATATTGTTGCTTAGATTCTTTGATACATTACTAATCTGCTGTTTACTAAGCCCAGAATTTGAATCAATTCCCAATTGCTGTTTCAAAAAGTCATTGATTTGAGCCTCATTCATTCCCATCTGTCTTAATTGATTTTTCAGCTTTTCTAATTCTTCATTAAACATTTTAGAATCAGCTTCTTTTTGTTTTGCTTTATGAACAAAATCTTCCAGTTTATGTAAGGTTTCTATATCTTTTATACGTTTTTTTAAATCTTCAGAAACTTCATATTTAAGCTTTTCACTCATTTGATCTAAAGCTTCAAATGTTATGCCAGGTGCTTCTTTATCAGAATTTTTGACTATATTATCAAGTGAGTTTTCTAAAACTTCCCGTTCTTCACTTGTAATGATATCCTCTTGGGCTAATAAATCTATCTGATCTCTTATTTCTGTAACCTTTTTAGAAAGATTAATCTTCCTTCCACCAATTTTATTAAAATTGAGCAAAGGCACATGAAAACTTCCCCAAACAAAAAGCAAAGCAATAATTAGAATACCAAACAATTTCTTAAAATCTTGTAAATAATCTATTTGGGGAATTTCAAATTTAGTTTTTCTATAAATTTTCCAGCTTCTATTGCCTGTTTCATGTTCGGTCATCAACAAGCCACCAGCTTTATTATAAGCATCTATAGAAGCAATACAATTATCCTCTGAAAGTCGATTCTTATATGCATAATCAACTCCATAAACAATAGCAAGAGGAAAACCAAATAAAAACATGGATAATAATGGTGAATTAAAATGAAACATTCTGAATAACAAAACTACGATTCCGACAAAGAAACACCAATATACCAGAAAACGTATTACAGATATCAAACATACCTGCATAAAACAAGTGTTTCTTACTATTGATACTGCGTCTTCGGCAGAATACAAAGTTTTATCATTAAAACTCAAACAAAATCACCTTCTAATTATCTTTATTTTTCCTTCCCTCTTCCCTCTTCCCTCTTATATCTTATATCTTATATCTTCGTATTAGCCACATCAGATGCCATACGGAAACCAATAGGCTTAGAAGCATCTTCAGGAGACTGCAGGAAATTCTTTAAACGTTGCAAAAGATTCTTTTCGGCTTCTTTGAAAAGATAATCACAAAAATCTTTTATTCCTTCAGGAGTATTTTTAAAATCCTTATTGTCATCAACATTAAAAGTTATTTTTGAACCGGTCTTTTTAAAAACGATTAAGAAAGTAAAGAATTTTTCTTCTAAGGATCTGCCATTAACATTTATGGCAAAACCTATAGCCGCAGTTCCATTTTCACCAAATTCAGTATCAAATTCATCTCCATGAAGATGACTGCCTTCAGGAACAAAACCAGTACTCGGAGGAAACATAAATACTTTTGTTTCAGGACAACCCAAGCTTTCTACTATTGAATTCTTGAGTTCGTGAACAAAATCTCTACATTCCTGCTGATAGTTTTTGCATTCTTTGATACCAATATCAAAAGCTTCACATAATTTTTTATATCTGTTTTCTCTTCTTGCCATTTCTAATTACCCTTCTTTATAAAATAGTGTAGAAACCCAATAACATACAGTTTTTTAATTAATGGAAAATCCTAAGTGGTTCAGGATCTTTACGACGCGGTCTTCTTGTTTTATTGTAAGTTCCTGTAATAACACCACTATTAGCAGGATTGTTTCCTGTATTCCTTCGTTCTTTTTTGGTAGGAACTACAATAGTCTTTTTCTTTTCAACAGAAAAATCTTCTTCTTCAGGCGGTTCAGTGGTTTCAAACTCTAGTATTTCTTCTAAGGTTCTTGGAGAATTTAACTCATCAAGTTGTTCCCAACCTGCTTGAGCAAACCAATTTGTTAATCTCTGGTCTTCATAAAAGCCTTCATCTATTGAATCGCCCCAATAATAACCTTTTGCCAGTTTAATATTGCCAGTTACTTCTGCAATAACACCTAACCTGTAAAAAGCCCATGTAGTCTTTTCTCTATCGATGACAGACCTTTTGCTTTCGTTGGAATATATAATAGAATAATAATTCTGAGCTTTTTTATAATCCTTAGCTCTTAGAGCTTCTTCCGCTTTTTTTCTATAGAAATTATAACTGTATCTTGAACTGCAACAACCATTTATTAAAAATAAAAAAGAAAGGAATAGAACAAATGAATAAGTTTTATAATTATTATTCATTTTTCGTCTCCTTTCTTAATCTAATAAAAATGCTTAAAAATCAGTTTTCTACAGTTGGAACCCAGTACTCATCAGCCCCATTACCATAGGGTGGATAAATAGAGGCTGACCAATTATATTCATCAGAACCTGCAGTAGTTTTATTTGGGTCTTTCATTGTTATATTAATATCAAAGCTATTATTTTCATCATTCTGTGTAATGCTCATATCTGTCATATATTCATCCCCAAAAGACTGTTTATTACTGTCAGACAGACTAAAAGCAGTTCCTGAGTTAGAACTGACAAATTTTCTTATTAAATTTTTTTTACTTCCCTTTTTTTCAATAGAGTAAATTGCTGTTCCACCATCAATAATAATTTTTAACTCAGTTCCACCAGACCAGGTTTTACCATCATCTGAACCTAAATCTATTTTATTGATAGAACGAGAAATATCATCCCTCAACTTTGTAACAATCCAAAATGCCTGATTAGCAGCCAAAGCATTAAAACTTCCTCTTTGAACATTAGATGCCCCTCTGCTTACCATTGTTATAATTACGCCTAAAATAGCAGAAACTATAGCAAAAGCTATAAGCAATTCCATAAGTGTAAAAGCTTTTTTTCTAGTTATTCGCACTTACAAAACCCCTTAAAGTATATGATAAATCACGACCTTCTTTGCTTTTATAATCAATGGTTAATGAAACAATTCGCCCTATTACTACTTCATCACTAAAACTTTCTTTAACATCTAAGGTGAAAAGATATAGTTTAGGCATTAAATAATCATCAAAAATCCCTAAGTTTATATCTATAGAAGGTTCCTCACCCAAAGATATGACTCCACCAGACTGAAGATTAAATTCTTTCTCAACGCCCTCTTCTGGTAAATAACTAAATGTATTATTGTTCTCAATTTGTTCCAATACTTCAATAGCAATCTGACTTATTTTGATTTCATCAGCAGAACGAATAACCTGTTGATGAGATGAACCCATCAAACCCCAAAGAGGTATAATTGCGACCAAAAAGACGGCAATAGCTATAAGTATTTCTATAAGTGTGATAGCTTTCCTGCTCATAAACCACCACCCTTAGGACCAAAAACAATTCCAAAATATTGGAAAAATTCATCCTTAGTGGGATCTAAGGCCAGATTATAAGCCAAACAACCACCTTTATTAGGAATATTATCAGGACTAAATTCTTTTACGGCCATACCCCCTATAATAGAAAGAGGGTAATCTTTTCTAAGTGCTTTAACAGTTCCACCTTCACCTAAGGCAATAAGATATGCTCTAACTTCTGATTTTCCTCCATTATCTACACTTATTGCACCATTTTCAGCCAACAGCAATAATGGAGAATTATTAGCATCTTTATTATTAGTTAAAAAATTACCAACAGTTATAGGTCCCTTACTAAAAATTGCACCAGGAGTATTAATATTTAAATTTTTTAAAATAAGAGAACCACTATCTGGAGATAATTTATAAACACAATTATTTAGATTTAAATCAGAAGAATTTGATTTAGAACCAAAACAACTTCTTAAAATCTGTCCAATACTTTCAGATTCACCAGTTATTTCATAACAGGTTCTTAAAGAAAGCCCAAAAGTAGAATCGTCTATGTCAGCAATTTTAGGAACTTCCATATTCATAACCTTACTAGGCAGGATTCCACTTGGGAATTTTGAAGAAAAATTACTGTTCTGAGGTAAAAATCTTAAATCTGTAATCTTAGGCACAGAACTAGTAGGTGGAATATTAACATTTTCATCATCATTAGAATATTGAGCAATAATATCGTAGGTTTCATCCATATCACGATATGTAGCTTTACTCATAACAGTATAATAATCAGCTCCAGAATCACCACTGACCTCATAGGGCAATTCATTAAAGTAACTTTGAATTTCTTTTGCCCAACCATTATCATTATCACTTTCAAAATCATAACCACCTGAAAAATAAAGATTATTTTCAAAAGTGAATTTTTCATCAGCAATATCTCTTTTGCCTTTTTTTTGTAATTCATCATACTCTTCACCTGATAATCCTATAACAGCAGCAAAAATAGAATCAACAGTATCTGAATCAGAATTCTCCGGTAATAAATAACCTATTTCCAGATAACGATCACTAACATTACCTATAACCCTAGTTATTGTTGGAACTATATCTTTGGGTTTGTTACTAGTAGAAACTTCCATATCACTAAATAAATGTAAGCTGGAACTATTCCAATAAACTTTATTAGACTCAATATCAGGATTAAACATTTCGTATTCTGATTTTAAAATTGTTTTCCAGGAATTTTGAGAAGAATTCTTTGTTAATGAATCAGAAAAACCCCAATATGCACGTCTGAACCCTAGAGTTTCACCTTTATATTGATGATTACTCCAACCGTCACCATTAGGGAAATTAAGCATTAAAGATATAGGTTCACCCATTCTTGGGTAAGAAAAAAATCTTTGACCATATTTTTTATCACCACGAGCTCTATTTAAAGTAAGCCCGTTTCCACCAACATATATCCAGCCTCTTTCTACCCAAACGTTATCTTTGGTATTGGGCTTAGTAGAACCGTTGTCAAAGAGTAAAGGCTCTCTTCCATTAACAGATTCGCAATTATCACTACTTATAGAAATTGTATTGAAACTAAAAGCATTATCTGGACCATCTTTCCAATAAAAATTAAATTTTGTAATTGGTACAGGGAAAGGGAAAACTACTTTAAATGGTCTTGTTTCTTGCCATATTCCGCAACTTTTACCTATTTTTACACTTACTCTGAGTGTCAATCTTCCGACTTTTTCACCGTCAAAGAAAAATACATTACTACTCATTCCCTTAGAATTCCTTACACTATCTAAGGAATTAATATCTGAAAATCCTACTTCAACCTCACAGTCAATCCCTTCAGTGCCTGTAGTCCCCTCTAATATAGATTTACAAATACCTTTACAATCAATATTATTAAGCCATTCTTTTTCAAAACGTTCTTTTAATTTATATTGGTCATTACATTCATAGAATATTTTACGTAATGATTGCCCAGATGAACTTGTAAATTCATTATTATCATGCAAATCGTTTAACAAATGAGTAAAAATATATTTACAAACAGATTGAGAACACTTAGTAGCACGAACATGCTTTAATATTTCACGACTTTCATTAAATTTTCCTCTAACCAAATAATTATAAGAGGTCACTAAAAGCGTGAGAACCAATATAGCACCAATAACAACAAACATTATAATGCCTTTTCTGTTATTGAATCTATATCTAAGAAACTTTTGTCCTGTCATTCTGATTTACTCCCATCTTTTGATAGAGTTTCAGAATTTTTTTCTAACCAACGTCTAGTCCCTTCATGAAATGGCACTCCAGTTTCTCTTAAAACTCTTAGAACAGCATCAGAATCAGAAGGAACTGTTGCAAAAACTTTGAATCTTCCTTTTAGTTTTGGACAGCCTTTTATTAGCATTTCTGTAACATATTCAACTAAATCAGCAGGGGTATCTGAAGTAGTAACCAATATATTTGGTAAAGCTATAGTATTAATTTCAGGCTGGTTTTCATCATAATATCCAGCAGGAATAGTAAATTCTACTGAAGTAGACACATTATTCAAAATAGTCTGTGTTTGTTCTTTTGTGAAATTAACCAAACCACAATGATAAAATACAATAGAATCAGACACTGTTCTATTAGGAATCCCAGCCTGAATCATTGCAAAACCTAAGCGAGCATCCCCTATCATTCCTAATACTTTATCTGTAGATACATTAGCAAATCGATTACCCTTTATATCTAAAGACATAAATATTTCATTAGTGGTTCTTTCTGTAGATGATTTTTTCTGTCCAGCAAACCCTTTTATATCACCTGGGAAAACATAATTCGGAGTCAGATCTGAAGGAGGTTTTATCATCTGAACCACATCAAACCATAGAGGCCAAACCACTCGTAATTTTTTATTTTTCAAATAAGACTCTTTTGCTATTCTAGCTTCAACCATGCCGAATTGAATACGGTTAGTCAGAAGCAAATTAATATTATCTACAGAACCATTTGTTTTAAAAGCCTTAAAAGCACCGCCTTTTTTATCTAAGTTATCGTTGAACCATTTTTCAAGCATTTGACCAGCCGGAAAATATGTTCCCAATGGATTTCCAGTTCCGATAACATAATTAGAAGAAGAAAACAAATTAGGAGGTAATGGAACTTCTGTCTTTTCTTCTTCTCTATCTTCAGATATGCGAATTAAAGCCATAGTAGTTATGGCTATTAGCACAAATACCAATAACCAGATTACTACTTTTATATTGTTATTCTTTTTACTCATTAATATAACTACTTATAATTATTTTAACCCTATACATTCTATATTATCAACTATTAGATTCAAAGATTATTAAGAAGAATAATTTAACTTGACATAAAATTTAAAAAAAATATTTTTTAATACAGTTTAATCTTGCGAAAGAACTGCCGATGTTATAAAATATATATACATATTCGAAGGTGGAGTGGAATGAAGAAATACGAAAAAATACTATTAGCAACGGTATTTTTAAGCTTGCTTCCTGTTACTAGTCTTTTTGCTTTATCTAAAGAAGCGACAGAAATTATTGAAGCTATGCGTATACGTCTTCGCCTTGCAGAAACACTGCAACAACCGGCAGCGCAAGTTGCTCCTACCAAAAAAGTATCTGACGATGAATATGTACCAGGTCGTGAACTTTCTGCAGCTTTAGCAAAAGTTAGACGCGAAAGATACGATGCAGAAAATAGAGTTAGACGAACTTCTCATAAGGTTGCTGTTGAAGAAGCAACTAGAGAAAAAGGCAACACTCCAATAGTAGCAATAGACGACCCCAAAGAAGAACAATCAACTAATACTCAAGGAATAATCATTGATGCTGTTCCTGCTCAAACCGAAGAAAAAGTTGTAGCAGAAAAAGAAGTTGTCGAAGATGTTCCTCAAACTTCTCAACCTCAAGAAGTAAAAGAAGATAATTCTTCTGATGAGCTAATAATAATTGAAGCAATGGAAGCTGACGACTCTGAAGCTTGGGCAATTCCGATTTACGAAAACAATCAGAATAACAGTCAATCAGATAATATTGCTAACAAATCAAAAAAAGCAGATACAAAAGAATATGTTCCTGGTCAGCTTTTACAGCAATCTGTTAAGAGAATCAGACATAGCAGAAGACGCAATACCCCAGCAAGTGCAGAACTTGATACTGCTATCGAAGATTACGAAAAACGCTTAGCTAATAAAAGAGCTAGAAATTCTAAAGAAGTAATTGAAAATGCTAATGATGAAATAGAAGAACTATTTAATAATTCTGAAAAGCGCAGTTCATTAGCTGAAAGAGAACGAAGCAAAGCCACTTCTGATGAAGATGATCAAATAGACGATGATCAGTTCAATGATTATATCAGTAAGTATAATTTTAAAATGCCAGAAAATTACAGAATTATAGTTGAATAAAGTAAGTAAATAAAAAAGCCTGCGATTAAATCGCAGGCTTTTTTATTTTAGCTTAAACTCTCTCTTCAATCTTATATCTTATATCTTAAAATATTGGCATACCACACTTAGTGCAGAATTTTTCCTGAGGAGGATTTTCCTGACCACAATTAGAACAAGCAATCATTTTAACCTCTTCAATCTGAATATTCTGTTTCATATCTTCTTCTTTCATATTAGGTGGCAGATTATTAAGAGGTTTATTTTCATTAGAAGATTTCTTTGGTTTTTCACTTACCAATGAAGTTGCTAAATGTCCAACATCTTTTCCTATAACCTGAGTCATATCAACACCATCTTTAACCTTCAAAACACAGAATATTTCGATAGGCATTGATTTACCTTTAACCATTATTGACTCGCGCTGTTCAATATCGAAGTAATCCTTAACCCTTTCATAGGTTGCTCTTGTAATATACATTTCCATACCTTTGGCCTGAGCCATGATACGAGCAGCAAGGTTAACATTATCTCCGATAACTGTATAAGAAAGAGCTTTTTCAGACCCCATATACCCGGCTGTAACTATACCAGTATTAACTCCAACCCCAATTTGAATTACAGGTTTTCCTTCTTTTTTCCAAACCTCTTGAAGTTCTCTAAGAGCATCTAGCATACGAACGCCACATAGAACAGCTCTGATAGGGTCATCATCTCTTGCAACAGGAGCGCCAAACAAAGCCATCAATTCATCGCCTACGTATTTATCCAGTGTTCCATCTAGTTCCATTAGAATATCTGTCATTCTTGTGAAGTAAACGTTCAATTGTTCAACTATGTCTGTTGGGTCCATATTTTCAGACATCTTAGTAAAACCACGAATATCAGAGAAGAAACAGGATACTTCACATTTTTTACCACCAAGTTTCAATGCAGAGGGGTCAGACATGATCATTTCAGCAACTGCAGGAGAAACGATACGGTTCAAGCTTCCTCTCAACTGCTCATTCTGTCTTAATTGGTCTTCGCTAAGCTTTTGAGCTGAAACCAAGTCATCCATTGTTGCTGAATATAATTTTGCATTTTTCATAACCAAGCCGGCTACATCAGCGCAAGTTGTAAGCAAGTTCTGGTCATCTCTCGTATAGTCTGGATTATTCATTTCTTCAACATTCAGAATAGCAAACAACTTACCTTCTGCATAAATTGGAGCAGCTAATATAGTATTCAATACGCCTTTTCCTATCAAACCCTTCATCTGGGGATCCATTTCACATTCTTTAACCCCAAAAGCACCAGCTCCACCTGTAACTTCATTAATCTTCTGATCTAACAGATGAGTTATCATACTGACTTCTTCATAAGGAACTTCGAAGTTTTTATATTCTGAAGGCTTCATACCAGTAGCTTTAACTATACGTAACTTACCTTCTTTTTCGTCATTTAAAAGAAGCTGAACTTTCTTGGCATCAAGCCCTTTTGTAATAATTTCTACTGTATTTGCAAATATCTGGTCACGATCAAGGCTTTTAGTAAGGTTTTTAATACGCATAAGCGTTGTAGTAAGACGCATAGACCTTTTATTAAAGTCTTCACGCATTTCCCTAACTTCACGTTCCATACGTTCTTCGTTAGTTTCTGTGGTTTCTTTCCCTTGGGCTTTTCCATCTTTATCGTTAGCCTTATTATTTGCTTTGGCTACGCCAGGCACACCTATATCTTTATTCTCAGATTCTTTTTTCACTCCAAGCGCAGCATCAAATTCAGATGCATTTTTTTTATTCTTAGCATCCATTTCTGCACGATATTTTGCTGCAAGAGCAGGGTCAACTCTAGCCTTAAGATTTCCATCAGAACCGGTTACCTTACCTGTAGTATCTGCAGAGACCCCAACACCATTCTTTTTTAGGTTATCAAACTTTACATAAAGGAATAAAAGGAATCCAGCTGTAAAAAGTACCATAATTGAATACGGGTCCCAGTATTCTTCTAACTTAGTAGGTTTAACTTTAATCAGAATAGTTGCTCCTGCCATTAAAATAGGCAGTGCAAACCCTAAAAAGGCTATTGCATATTGTTCGCCTAAAATGCCGAGAAATCCTGCAATAGCAAATACATAAAAATATGAAAAATAGCTCTGAATTGAAGTGAATTTTTTAGGGAGCTTATTTAAAAAAATTACTACTGAGACTGCTGTAACTAACAGACTTCCTACTAAACAAGACAGATCAGTCAGTTTTTTCTTAGAATTTGCATCGGATACAGCAGCTTTTACTGGATTAGGTTTATCTAAATCTTTTGCATTACTTGCACTAGGTGGTTGTTTGGCTGAAGAATCTTTTTTATCTTCAGGCTTTTTTGGAGCTTCTGATTTTTCTGTTTTTTTTACTTCAGCCATTTTTTAGTTTAGTTAGTACTACCAGAAGTGACTTCTGTCATCAAACAATCTGCTGTATAGCTTCCAGCAGTCATTCTAGAAAGAAGTTCTTCTGCATCATTAGATTTTCCTTCTAAACAAAGCAGATGACCATACCATGCAACAGCTTTACCAGTGTGGCTTTTATCTTTTAAACATTCACTAGCAAGTTTAAAAGCCTGATCTTTATTGCCTTCAGAAAAAGCAACCATAGAATTAACTGTATTCTGATAAGGAATACACTTACCGTTGCCTTTCAGAGTTTCAACCATAGTTTTCCATTTCTGCATAGCTTGTTTTGCATTCATTTTACTGTCTAATTCTGCGATATCAGTCAATACAATCAATTTTATAAGCAAAGACTTAGAACAATTTAATGCCTTATTAAAGTTTATATGAGCCTGAACATTGTCTTTAACATTTAAGCAGCATCGAGCTAATACTAGAAGTGAAATAGCTACTTCATCAGCATTCATTGACTTTGCTCTATCGGCAGATATTGAATTAACAAGTTTATAGGCTATTGGGAAATCACCTTTTTCCGTTTTTAACCAGGCTTCCCATACCTGACCTATTTCATAGTGGCTTGTTCCTTGATAAATCTGATAATAATCATTTATATTTTTGGCAGCAGTTTCATATTCTTCATTACATATCTGAGCAAATATCATTGCCTGCCAAAAAGATGGGAAAGTCTTCTGATAATCAGGAGTTAAAACCTTTTTCCCTAATGCTAAAGCAGAATCAATTTCTCCTTTAGATATAAAATTCCACATTTTGGTTTCCAAAATCTTTACATCTGTCAAACTCAGGTTTCCTTCTGATATACTAGAACTATCAATTTTTCCATCTAAAGAGAAACCAGCAACCTGAGACAACTTATAAAGCATCAGTTTACCAAATGGCATTATTAAAGCAGAAAGCAAACTGAAGAACATTCCTACCATAATATAAATAAATCTATGAGCAACATCTGTATTGGTTTGGAAAGAAACAACAAATAATCCAAAGAAGAAACAGAAGAGCCATAAACCAAGCAATTCATAACTGGCTGGGCGCATATTTTCTTTTAGCAGTTTAAAACATGGGAAAATCAAGAATAAAGATAATGCAATCAAATGACTTGTTATGATTACCTTAGGCATAATCCAAATGCCATCATAAACATAACCATATGCATTACCAATAATAAAGGCTTTATAAACATCATCAATACAGAATAGATGAGATATAAAGAGTAATGTTACTCCGACTACAACAAAAACAAAGATATGCCAGAAAGATGTCTTTTTCCCTAAAGCAGAAGCAGTAAAACCTAATGCTATAAACAGGAAAATATAATAAATAACTGATAACAAACCACTTAACAATAAAGGTAAGAAACAAACAAACATAAAGAATGCTTGATTAGACAATAATTCCAAGAAACCAGCGCCTGGATTAGTATCTATATTTCGCTTTCCTATCAGTTCACATGTATTAAACGCTCTTCCAAAATTAGCATTATACATATCTATGGCTAAACATAGTCTAAGATCTTCAAAAGCATAGCCACTAAAACTATCTTCATTGTTAAGCAATTCTTCAGCTCTGCTTGGGAAACCTCTCATCAGATTAATCATAGCTAACTTAACTTTAGCAGATACTTTATCAGGATTTAATTTAATAGTTTTAGAAAAAGCATCACCGGCAACTTCAAACTCATTTTTTGTTAGATGAATATTGCCTTTAATATATAAAACTTCAGCTTTCCCTTTATCAGGCAACTTTTCTAAAGGAATTCTATTAATAGTTTTTTCTGCCATATCAGGCATATTACGAATAATATACAAAGATGCAACAGTCAAAAGAGGTTGAACATTATTAGAATGTTCATATGCTTCTTCATAACTAACTATAGCTTCATCATATTCACCATTTTTTTCAGCTCTTTGGCCCTTTTGGAGCAAAAGTTGATATTTATTATCGACTTCAAAAGACGTCTTGGAACTCTGTGCAAAAGCAATACTGGCAGAAAAGATCAATACCAATATAAAGAGAAACTTTTTCATCAATTTTTTTACTTTTGTCTTATGCATTATTGTTTGCCATATTTTCTAAGGTAATAACGACTTTGATAGAATCGCCAACTTTAACTTCAGTATTAATTTCAGAGGAATGAAGATTAATAATATCTCCGTTTTCTAATAAGCAACGATAATAATCACCTTTTTGAGAATCTATTATACCTTTCATAATAATCCCTCCAAAATCAATTTAATAACCAAGCTGAGAAAGAAAATTTTCTACAAATTTTTGTATTTCTACTATCGCAGAATCCTTTCGAGAAGCTTCTAGAAAAGCTATTTTTACGCCTCTCATTTCGCCTTCTCTAGTTTTGTATACTTCTATACGATAAACGAACTCTTGCGAAAAGTTTTTGTGAGGAAAAACCTTAACCAACAAATGGGAATAATCTTGCAAACGCAAAATTATACTTTCCTGCAATGCTCCTGTTTGAATAGTAACATCCATTCCGTAATCCTCTTTATTACGGAATAAATAATGTTGTGCGGCCCGAAAAACCAGGTCTCCCACATCTTGCAAACTTAGATTAAATCCTTTTTCCATTCTCTTCTTTTAACGTCAATGCGAGGTTCGTTAAGAACCTCGCAATCCATTAAATACTTTCAAGTTCCTTTTTGTATTCATTAAGCTTAGCAAGTTGCTGATCATAACCAGCTACGTCTGTTCTGATTCTTTCAACAACATCTGCTGGAGCTTTATTTACGAAGTTTTCATTATCTAGTTTGAATGCAATCTTAGCTCTGTTCTTTTCTGTGTTTTCAATTTCTTTAGTAACACGGGCAAGTTCAACAGCAATATCGATTACACCTGCCAAATCAATGCAAACTTCAGTAGAACCTGCAAGACCAACCAAGTGACCAACAGGCTTTTTATCAACAATTTCAAACTTTTCTACACCTGCTAGTGCAGAAATCATCTGAACTTGTTTTGTGTATGCACTGCCAAGTTTACCATTATCGACAACTCTTACAGTCAACTTTTTAGCAGGAGAAATATTAGCAGAAGCCCTCATATTTCTGATAACTCTGACTGCTTCCATCAATTCGCTGATTTCTGCTTCTAATGGAGAATCAATCAAAGTCTTATCTGCTGTTGAGAAAGAAGCCTGCATTAAGAAACCTTCACTGCCAGGTAATTTCTGCCAGATTTCTTCTGTAACAAATGGCATAAATGGATGCAGAATTCTCAAAGCGGTATCTAAGCAACTTAACAATACTTGCTGAACGGTTGCTTTCTTTTCAGCATCTTGTCCAAACAATACAGACTTGCTCATTTCGATATACCAGTCGCAGAAGTCATTCCAAATAAATTCATAAACAGCTTTCAAAGCATCGTTGAATCTGAAATTGCCTTCTACAAGCAAGTTTCTAACCTGATCTACAGTGTAGTTCATTCTGGAAATTATCCATCTGTCTACTTCACTTAATTTGCTAGAATCAGGAAGTTTGTTCTTAATGCTTACATTGGCGCCTTCCAGGTTCATCAAAACAAATCTTGAAGCATTCCAAAGCTTATTGGCAAAGTTTCTACCTATTTCAACTTTGTTTTCAGCAAAGCGAATATCTTGACCTACTGGAGCTAGAGATACGATAGTGTATCTAAGAGCATCAGCACCGTATTTAGCAATAATATCTAACGGATCTGGGCTATTACCAAGAGATTTACTCATCTTGCGTCCCTTCATATCTCTGACGATGCTTGTAAAATAAACATCGTGGAAAGGACATTTATCAAGGAAGTAATAACCTGACATAACCATTCTTGCAACCCAGAAGAAAATAATATCTGGACCAGTTACAAGTGTATCTGTTGGATAGAATTTCTTTAAAGTTTCAGTTTCTTCGGGCCAGCCCATAGTTGAGAAAGGCCACAACCAAGAAGAGAACCAGGTATCAAGAACATCTGAATCTTGACTAATTCCTTCTGTAGCACCGCACTTTGAACACTTAGAAGGCTGTTCAGCAGCAACCATTACTTCACCGCAGTGACTGCAAGTATAAGCAGGTATTCGATGACCCCACCAGAGCTGACGGCTTATACACCAGTCACGGATGTTTTCCATCCAATGCAAGTATACACTACCCCATCTTGCAGGTGTAAAACGTAAAGTGCCGTTTTTATATGCTTCTATAGCTTTAACAGCTAAAGGTTTCATTTTTACGAACCACTGGTCTGAAAGATATGGTTCTATAACGGTTTTACAACGTTCACAATGACCAACAGCGAGTTGGTGGTCTTCAATCTTATCAAGAAGACCCATTTCTTCAAGACGCTTAACAATAGCTTCTCTGCATTCAAATCTATCCATGCCTTTGAATTCAGCAGCATTTTCATTCATAACGCCAGTTTCATCCATAACGATAATCTGAGCAAGATTATGTCTGCGGCCAACTTCAAAGTCATTGGGGTCATGAGCTGGTGTAATCTTAACAGCACCAGTACCAAAAGCTTTATCAACATAATCGTCGGCAATAACAGGTATTTCACGGTTAACAAAAGGAACAACAACTGTCTTGCCAATCATATCTTTGAAACGTTCATCAGATGGATTAACGGCAACAGCAGTATCACCCAATAAAGTTTCCGGTCTGGTAGTAGCTATTTGAATAGCTCCGTTACCATCTTTACAGGGATAATGCATATACCAAAGATGACCATTAGTATCTTCAGGTATTTTTTCTTCATCAGAAAGAGCTGTTCTACAGCGAGGACACCAGTTAATGATGTATTTGCCCTTATAGATTAAACCATCGTTATACAGCTTTATAAAAGTATTCTGAACAGCTTTGCTCAAGCCTTCATCCATTGTAAAGCGTTCTCTTTGCCAATCGCAGGAACAGCCAAGCTTACGGAGCTGTTTTAAAATGATTCCGCCGTATTTTTCTTTCCATTCCCAAACTCTATTAACGAACTTTTCACGACCTAAGTCGTGTCTAGTTAGTTTTTCTTTAGCAAGAGCCTTTTCAACAACATTTTGAGTTGCGATACCAGCATGGTCAGTGCCTGGAAGCCACATAGCTTCAAAACCAAGCATACGATGATAGCGGATTAAAATATCTTGCAAAGTATTATTGAGGATATGCCCCATAGTGAGCATACCAGTAACGTTTGGAGGTGGTATAACTATAGAATATTTTTCTTTTTTAGAATCTTCATGGGCGTGAAAACAGCCGTTTTCCTGCCATTTAGCATAGATGTTATTTTCAACATCTACTGGTTCATAAGCCTTAGGTAATAGTTTCTGTTCATTGTCGGACATAAGTAAAAACCTTCGATTTTTGTTGTAAATTATTTCTGTATAATATGCAGTAACTTATCAAACTCATCAGAACTAAGTTTAAGATTCTTAGCCTGTGAGAATATATTTAGTTTGGTTTCAAGATTCTGAATCTTGAGTTTAGTTCTTTCATCTGGTTTCAATTCATAAGCCTGTTTCAAATAATCAACAGCTTCCTGGAACTTAGATTCAGAAATCAATACATCTGCCATGCTAAGGATTAATGGAACATAATTTGAATCAAGCTGCAAGCCAGCTTCAATATATTCTTTAGCTTTAGTAAGATTTCCTTTTTCAAGCATTCTTTCAGAGAAACGATTGAAAGTAATGGCAGTAGGTTCAAAAATTGGCAGACTGTCTATTGGTAAACCATTTGGAGCAAGAATCTTAGCACCGCAGAGGTGGCAGAAACGGCTTTCAGGATTAGTCTGTTCAGCTCCGCAAGAACTGCACTTAAAGAGATTCTGAACAACCCAAACCTTTGATTTCTTGATAACAGCGTCGCCTTTTTTATAGCCTTTTTCAACTTCGAAAACAATACAGCGTTCTGGGAATCTATCACTTCTGAAATAATCAGTAGCAATATGTTTACTGCTGTCATATTCTTCAGAAATTACTGGCATATAACTAATCTGGTTAGGAATAATCAATCTATCCATCAACTTCTTGTGCAAAGCTTGAAGTTCTGGATCTTGCTTCTTAGAAAGGGCTGTATCTAATCCATCAAAGAAATCAATAAAACTACCAATGATGTCTCCATTATCAAAACTAATAGGAGCATCAGTCTTTTCAACAGTCTTTTCTTCAGCCATTTTGTTCTTTAAAATATTCAGCTCTGTTTCTTTTTCGTTAAGCTGATGTCTAACCTGTTTCAACTGTTTATCAAAATTCTGAATAGTCAAAAGTTGGTCAGCTACCTGCTGAGTAAGAGCTTCATATTCATCTGCTTCGTGAGGAATAGAAGAACCTTCAGATAATCTAGCTTCAAGAGCTTTGCGAAGAACAGATATTTCATCTTCTTTATCAACTACAGTCTGCTGCAATTGAGAAATCTGCAGAACATATTCTTCTTTTTTAGTCTGAGTAACGAGTTCAGAACGAACTCTTTCAAGTTCTTCATTTAGCTTTTCTACATCACTTTCAGCAGCAGTGAGCTTCATAGCTATTTCAGTATATTCCTGATTTTCATTCTTCAAAACTTCAATCTGCTGTTCTAAATCGCCAACTTTATCGTTTTCACCAGCAAGTCTGGCAATTTCATTCTTAGCTTCTATTAAAGCTTCGTTGGTCTTCTTCAATTCGTCATCTGAAGAAAGCTGATTGCGTTCTTTGCTGGCCAAATCTATCTGAAGTTCTTCAACTTTACGAGTTAGCTCTGAAACCTGGCTTTTATATGCTTCACATTCTAAAGAAACCTGAGACAATTCAGCCTGGCTCTTTTCATTAGCTTCTTTTAAAGCTTTTTCAACCTGTTCCGCATTCATTGCATTCAATTGATCAGGAACAGATTCTAATTCAGCAGTTTTAACATTCAACTCATCTGTTTTATTCTTAAGTTCATCAGAAGCCATCTGCAATTCAGCTTGTTTGGCTTCTAACAATCCATTCAGTTCTGAAATCTTTTGAGCAGATTGTTCATATTCAGATTTAAAACTATCTAATTCATTCTTTAATTGAGAGTTAGTATCAGAAAGAGTTGTATTTTCTATTTTAAGGGTATCTAATTCAGCTTTGGTATTCTGATAATCACTTTGAATCTTTCGTATGTTTTCTTCTAATTCTGTAATTTTAGGATCTTCGGCATACTCGGCGACAGTCATATTTTTGCTTTGTTCAAGCATTTGATTTAAAGAACGTATCTGTTCATCTTTTTCTGCACCAATACTGGCAGAAAGTTTTTTCTGTTCTTCTAATTCACTACGTAAGCCATCGAGCTCAGAATTCTTCTGTTCTAATAGTCTTTGCAAATCATCTGATTTTTCTGCATCAGCTTCACCTGCTTCTATCTGGTTTTTCAAATTCCTTATCTGTAATTGAAGCAATTTTATAAGATTGTCCTTTTGAACAATCTGCTGATTCAATTTCTTGAAAAATTCATTACTAATCTCGCCGTTGGCTTCTGGCATCATAGATCTCCTAAAACATACATTTAAGCAACTAATTTATATAAACTAATAATTGATATATTGTTAAGATACCCCTTTAACAATAAAAAAATCAATATTAGACAATATATTCAAAGTTAGATAGTCTAGCATAGACTTTTATTCTATGCAACTTTCTATCAAAAAAGCATTTAGTTTTGTCCTGGATTAAGACTCCTCAATTGTTTAACCTGGTCTTTTAACTTCTTTTTGCAATCTGCACACATTACTCCTTCGTATATGGTTGTATTGCAAAGTTCGCATTGATGAGCAATTCTTCTCAGTCCAACTCTTTCAAGTCTTCCTGATTTTATAAATCCATGAACAGCTTCTTCATCACAGCCACAGTATTCTGCTACTTGAGTTATAGAAGCCCCTGGATTAGCACGCAAAAAGTTCTTTATTTTCGCAAATAATTCTTCTTCTTTTTGGAAACATTTTGGGCAGATATCTTTGGCTATTTTAACCATAATAACGCCACAAACTCTACATGAAATAAGATTATTATTATCTTGCTGTTGTTCTGCCATACTTTATCCTTTCTTAGCGACTTATCGTTCTAGAATCAAAATCTACTGCAACGACTGGCAAACATAGCTGCATAATTTTTTTAGGCTTTTTTCCTACTTCGTTAACATAAATATTAACAGAATATTCATCTTGGGAAGGTATTCTGAATAAGTGACGATAATTCTTCATAGAAGAGCTGTCTATCGGGTCTCCTTCACCTTCATCATCAATTATAGTCATAGTTATCGGTGAGTTATCTATTTCCATATTGGCCTTAGCAGATATCTTCACTCTTGTATCTTCAGGAATAGAAAACTTATCTAATCTTAAAACTTTGGGTTCTGTTCCTTCTGTAACAGAAAAAATAGCTTCTTCAAAAGTTGTAGGATGCTGAACCATTACTTCTACAACTCTATCTGCCTTTGCTAATTCAACTTTATTAGTAGTTGCCGGATTTTCATCATCAGGACTGTTGCTAGAAATTACTTCATTTTCAGGTTCATCTCCAACAGATGCAGGTTCTGATATAGCAGGATTGTTTCCTTCGTTAGTTTCTGTAGAAGCAGGAGTTTCTTCAGGAACGTTATTATTATTATCCGAGCTGATACTATCATCTGGTCTAGTATTATTAGTCTTATTGTCACTAGAAGTTTTACCAGAGTCACTTTCGCTAGTATTTTTTCCGCCGGATGCTGTTTTTACTGTCTTGTTACCAGATGCTCCAGAAACAAACATGGCTTCATCATAAGTATCTGATAAAACATACTTTCCATA
>JAFPZP010000063.1 GCA_017417215.1 Candidatus Rifleibacteriota bacterium
ATATCTTATATCTTATATCTTATATCTTCTATCTCCAGCTTTGGTCTTATATCTCATATCTTTTCCCCTCATGACCCCTCTATATTATATGTAAGAAAATTCAAGTATTTCTAAATATGTTCCGATAACCTTAATGTATAAATGTCAAAATAATAAACAAATCCGTTTAATCTGCTCGCAAACAGAGATTAACCTTAAGGAGGCCAATCTATGTTAAATACTATATTGCAAGGCATTATTCAGGGGCTAACTGAATTTTTGCCTGTATCCAGTTCAGGTCATCTGTCGATATTTCAATATTTTACCAAGGCTCAGACCATTGAAAATGGCTCTACAATGACCTTCGATCTTGTCCTCCATTTCGGAACCCTAATTGCCGTCATATATTACTTCTGGAAAGACATAGTCCCCTATTTTACTATCAGCGGTTGGAAAGACCCTATGAGACGTAAAATAGCCTGGCTTGTTATTGTTGCCAGTATTCCAACAGCCATAATTGGTTTTGGGTTAAAGAAAAAAATTGAAGCTATGATGGAAAACCCAATAGCTGTTTGCTGCTGCTTTATATTTACAGGAGTAATTCTTCTTGTTTCCGAAAAACTCAAAAAACAAAAAGAAAACTCAACTACCTTACCAGAGCTAACTTACGGTAAAGCTATAGCAACAGGTGTTGCTCAAGGCATTGCCTGCGCACCTGGCATATCTCGTTCTGGTTCTACCATTGCTGCTGGACTTATTTGTGGTTTAAAAGGCGAAGAAGCAGCCAGATTCTCATTCCTTCTTATGATAGTATCTGTAGGCGGTGCCACATTATTAGAAGGCATTAAAGTTTACAAATTTGTAAAAGCTGCCGGTCACCTTCCAGAAGGATTGATTCCATCTCATCTTATTGTCGGAGCTCTTACTTCTATGATAGTCGGTTTTCTATCATTGAAGTTTTTAGTTTATATCATTAATAAGCAGAAGCTCTCTTATTTTGCTTATTATCTTTTTGCTGTTTCAATCATATGTATTTCACTGATTCTATTTGCGGGGATGTAAACAATGAACACAAAAAAAATACTCTTACCTGATTCCTCATACAAAGGTAAAACAAGAACCAGAAAACGCAAACGGGATGACACCACAGAACTACACAAAAACAGTGAAGGAACTTTCACAGCACGTGTTTCACGTTCTGGATACGCTCCTTTAGAAATCGACTTCCGTCAAAGAAGTGAAGCGATAGGACTAGTGATGATTGGCTTAAGTGCTTTCTCACTGTCCTTAATTCATTACATAAGTTCTTCTGGCATTCCAGGCTTAATAAATGGTTCTATGGTCTATTTTGGAATAGGTGTCTATATCATTCCTGTTCTAATTGGCTTGATGGGAATGCAAAGATTTCTCGAAAAGCCTTTCCAAAATATTGGCTGGAGAATAGCAGGTTCAATAGGCACCGTCATCTTCACTTTAGGTCTATTCTATACTGAAGGCGGCAAAATTGGCGCATGGACATTCACTAGTTTTGCCAACATTTTTGGTTCTATTCCCACAAAAATATTATTTAGTGCTTTGTTACTATCTTCTGCCATCTTTGCATTAGATATTCTATATAAAGATGTATTAGGCGCATTATTAATAGCTTGTGGTTTCATTACAAAAGCTTTGAAATTCTGTTGGGAAGTAGGCTTAAACCTCATAAGCATGTCTATCGGAGCAGTTAAAACCACATCAAAATTCTGTGCTGTTTCATACAATAGATTAAGCGAAGCTTTCAAAGAAAAACAGATAGATCCGGAAAGCAATCTCGGTAAGTTATTAGCTTTCAGACCTAGTTTTAAAGAAAACACTAATCAGGAAGAAAACAAGGACCAGTCAGATAATACTGCTGTCTTGGAAAAAGCTTCTGATTCTGTAACAGAAAACAATAATGAAGCTAAGTCTGTTGATATTAGTTCTGATACAGAAGACACAAAACAGGAAAGAAGCAGAAACCAAGATGAAGAAGAAGCTCAGATTATTCCTGTTCCTAAGTTATATAATCCTAGTGCAGAAACAGAAGAAGCCAAAGAAGAAGTTTCTGTTCAGCAGGAAGAAAATACCAATACACCTTCTATTCAAGTTGCAAGTATTTCGTCTGAATGTGTTTTTGTTAATTCCTCAATTTCAGTAATAGCAGCCAATGCTATTTCAGAAAGTGAAGAATCACCACTCCCCTCCCCCACCGAATCTAATATAACCCAGGAAAATGTTTGTGAATCAGAAAAGAATAACGATATTGAAGAAGTTTTAGGTTACACAGAAGATTCTGAAGAAGTAAAAGAAGAATCTCAGGAAGTTCTTGAAAAAGTCAGCCAGGAATCAGATACAGAAGAATGTGTATCTGCAGAAGAAAACGAAGCTCCTTTACAAAAAGAAGAAGCAACAACAAACAATCTTCCCGAAAAACCATTTGAAGAAAAAGAACAGGTTTATCTAGAAGACAATCGTATCGACCACGAAATCAAACAGGCAGAAAAAGAAGAAGCTCCGAAGAAAATTAATCAGTATGCAAATTGTAAGCTTCCTCCCCTTGAAATTCTTAGGATTCCTCCTGTTAAGATTTCTAATGCTGATATTCAGTCTGAATTAAGTTATCGTTCTGCACATCTGCTGAAAACTCTAGGTGAATTCGGAATCAAAGCCAGCATAACAGACATTGTTCAAGGTCCTGCTGTTTCAAGATTTGAATTGAAGCCAGCTCCAGGTGTTAAAGTCAGACAGATCACTTCACTGACAGACGATATAGCACTTTCGTTAGCTGCTCAATCTATTGCTATCGAAGCTCCTATTCCTGGCAAATCAGCCTTAGGCATTATTATTCCAAATTCTAAACCCACTCCGGTTTACTTTTATAATCTGCTTAATAATGATGAGTTTTTGAGATCTCCAAACCTTTTACAGATTGCAGTTGGCGTAACCATTAACGGAACGAACATCTATTACAACCTTGCAGAAATGCCACATTTGCTTATTGCTGGTTCTACAGGTTCAGGGAAATCTGTTTGCGTTAACTCAATCATTGCAAGCATATTGTTCAAGGCAAGACCTGATCAGGTTAAATTCATAATGATTGACCCCAAAATGGTTGAATTATCAGGTTATAACGGAATTCCTCACCTTATAGCCCCAGTTGTAACAGATCCTGCAAAAGCTTCCGGTGCATTGATGTGGGCAGTAGAAGAAATGGAACGCCGTTATGAACTTCTCTCAAGATGCCAGGGCGTAAAGAATATTTCCACCTATAACGAAAAACTTGAAGAATTAAGAGAAGAAGTTGACCCCAGCTTCGAACCTATGCCATATATAGTAATAGTTATTGATGAATTAGCAGACCTTATGATGACATGTTCTGCAGAAGTTGAAGGCTCAATCTGTCGTCTGACTCAGATGGCCAGAGCGGTTGGAATGCACTTGATAATTGCAACCCAGCGTCCTTCAGTTAATGTTATTACAGGTTTAATCAAAGCAAATCTGCCAAGCCGAATAGCTTTTTCCGTTTCAAGCCAGGTTGACTCAAAAACAATTCTTGATGCTGCCGGTGCTGAAAAACTCTTAGGAAAAGGCGATATGTTATTCCTGCCTAAAGGTCTTACAAAACCAAAACGACTTCAGGGACCCTACGTTTCCGATAACGAACTGAACGATTTGATAAATTTTGTAAAATCTCAAGGCAAACCTGAATATTTAAATATTGCAGTCGCAAGAAATAAAAAAGATGAAGATGATGATGAAGACGATGAAGAAGTAGATTCTGACCTCTCTTTAATAGATGCGATTAAAAAATATTTAGAAAATCAAGAAAAAACTTCAACAAGTATGCTTCAAAGAAAATTCAGAATAGGGTATAATAGAGCGGCAAGAATTATGGATCAATTAGAAGAGGATGGTATAGTAAGTCCATCTGACGGTTCAAAACAGCGTAGAGTTCTTAATGGAAGGAGCAATGCTCAAATATGACCAAGGAAAGATGTCCATTTCTAGGGAAGTTAAGAGATGGAAACCTCTCTGGATGCGAATGCGTTCAGGAACAATGTATTTTCTATCGTGCTGAAGATGCTAAATGTGTTTTCATAGAAATAGGCACAGCTTCAAGAGAATATCTTGAATCTCTGAAACGAATGGCGGAACAGAACGAACTGACATTAATGCGCGAACGTGCAGCCAGTTTTTCTGATTCTGAAAAAGCAGAACGTGTTCAGCTTTATGCTAGTCAGGGTGGAACCAACAAGAATCAGGGCAATTTTGAAAAAGCACTCTTAGATTACAAAAAAGCTCTTATTTTAATGCCGAAAGACCATGCTATTCATCGCTCTCTCGGTGACATTTACTCTATACAGGGTATTATGGATGAAGCTATTTCGTCTTATCGTCAGTCTTTAAAAGAGTATCCTGATGATGGTGAAACCTGGATAAGACTAATATTGCAATACAGAGCTATTTCTGCTCACATGCCTGATCAGGAAAAACGCTACGCAGGTGTTATAAAAAAGATCCAGCAAGAACTTACAGATGTTAAAAATGAAGCAACCGTCAATGCTGTCTTAGGTAACGCTTATCTTATTCTTCATTCTCAAGACACAGAAAAATTTGAACAACAACGCTCTGAAGCAGAAAAACTAATGTTGAAAGCCTTAGAAATTGACCCCAAGAATATTTGGGCTCACTTAGGCTTAAAAGATGTAAAACTCTACGACAACGACTATGAAGGCGCTATTAAACAGTTAGAAACCGGAATGGCGCAAAATCCTGACAACTCACGTCTTTGTTTTGAATTAGGTGAATGTTATCTAATTGCACATGCTGAACATGCTTTATCTGATGAAGATTGTTTAAATAAAGCACATGAATACTATAAAAAGTTATTAGACCAAGACCCCAGCTATGCTCCGGCTTACTTCAGACTTGGCTATATTAGTGAACAAAAAGCTTCTTATGACCAGGCAATAGACTACTATAAACAAGGTCTTGAAATTAATCCTATTAATCAGTTTGCCCATTTCAGACTAGGTAAAATTCACCTGATTATGGGTATGACAGAACTGGCCATTTCCAGATTCAAAGAAGTTATTGAACTTTCCAAGAACAGAATTCATGAAGTTTACCAGGAAGGATACAGATTCAATAAGCTTAGATTCTTTAAAGAAGCCAGCGCATTGGAAGCCTGGATTGAACTTGGGAAAATTCTTGTCAGACGCAGACAGTATGATGATGCTTCCGAAGCCTTCCAAAAAGCTCTTTCAATTGATAAATCCAGTCCTCTTGCTATTACCAATCAGATCGACCTTTATAAGATTAGAACAGCAGACAGTAAAGATGTTGATACTCTCTACAGTAAATACATCGAACAGTTTAAGAATGCTGCAATGATCGACTTCCAGAATCCTGTAGCTCATTATGCACTTGCTTATGCTTGTCAGGTTCTTCCTGCAGTTCTTAAAGATAAACAGGAAGAAAGAACAGAAGAAGCTCTCAACAGCTATCAGATGGCAATCAACCTTAAACCTGATTTCAAATGGGCTTATTGGGGCTTGAAGAACTCTTACATGACTATAATGGAAGATTCTACCCCACTCTATGAACAGGCTCTTGATGCATGTAAAGTTGTTACTGAATTTGACAGCGAAGACCCAAGAGGTTACTTCGAAACTGGTGATGTTTATCATCGCATGGGCGACATAAAACAAGCTTTCTCTTATTTCGAAAAAGCTCTTGAAAAAGACAAGACCTATATTCCTGCTTATTTGAACATGGCTGAAATAGAACATGACTCAGGCAATCAGGATGAAACAGTCAAACTTTATCAAAAGGTCATCAGAATCAACCCGAACTTTGCTCAAGGCTATTACGAATTAGGTAAAGTTTATCAGGAAATAAATGAAAATGAAAAAGCTTTGTCTAACTTACGTAAAGCAATTGAACTCGATATCGACTATACTGAAGCACATTTTGCAATAGGTCAGATTTGTTATGAAGAACATCAGGATGAAACAGCAAAGATACGTTTCAGCAGAGTAATTGAATTAGAAGAAGATAATGCAGAAGCTCACTATTATCTTGGAATGATTCAACACAGAAACGGTCATTTCAAAGAAGCTGTTGAAGAACTCGAAACCGCAATTCGTATTTCTAAGAATCCAACAAAGATGAAATTCGACCTTGCTGGACTCTATGTCAGTGCTAATCAATGGATTGAAGCATCTAAAGTTCTGGAAGAAATTCTTGAAACTTCTCCAGAATATATTGATGCTATGCTCAGATATGCAAATGTCCTTGAAAATCTCTCTCAGTTGAATGATGCAGAAACAGAATATGCTAAGGTTCTTGAAATTGATCCACAAAATCTTTCTGCACACGAAAGTCTGGCTAAGTTGTATGAATCCACTGACCAGATTTACAAAGCTGAAGATGAATATCTGAAAGTAGTTGAATTGAAGCCTGATCACGTAGATGCTCTGATGTCTCTTGCCAAGATTTACTTAATTAGAGATTTGCGCGATAAAGCTCTTGAAGCCTTGAATTCTGTTATTGAAATCAAGCCAGATATTTTTGAAGCTCATCTTGAAGTTGCAAGAATATATAATAGCCGCAATCAGTTTGAAATGGCTGTTGAATCATATAATAATGCAATCAATATTAAACCTTCTGCTCCTCAGGCACATGTTGAACTTGCTGATGTTTATATGAGCATTGAAAAGACTGATAAGGCAATAGAAGAATTCAACAAAGCTCTTGATATCGATCCTCTACTTGCTGATGCTCTTGCAAGTCTTGGTGATTTGTATAATCTCAAGGAAAGCTACGATCTTGCCGGTAATTGCTACAGAAGATTAGTAGAAATCGATCCTAACAATCATTCTGCCAGATTTAAACTTGCTGAAACCTACTATCATCTTGGTCAGCTTGAAAAAGCTCTTGATGAATATCTTAAAGTTACCGAAATCAACGATGAACGCACTGACGCTCTCATCAGACTTGGTAAAATTTATTCATCTCTCGAAAAATGGGAAGAATCAGCAAAATTCTACGTCAAAGTATTCCAAATCGACCCAGGCAACTCAATTATTCACTTTGAACTTGGTAAAGTATACGACCATCTTAACAGACTTACCGATGCTCTTCACGAATTCGAATCTGCTCTTGAAGCAGAACCGAACAGCGAAGAAATTGTTACCCAGATTGGTCTTATACATAGTAAGCAAGGTAATGTTGACAAAGCTATTGAATACTTCAACAGAGCAATTCAACTCGCCAACACCAATCCTGTTCCACACAGGGAATTGGCAATGGCTTACATCAACAAAGGCCGCGTAGATAAAGCTATTGTTGAATTTAAAGAAGCTTTGTCTCTTGAACCCAACAACATTTCTGTTAATATCGAACTTGCCAAGGCATACACCAGCCAGGGTATCATTGATGAAGCAGTAGAATCTTACAAAAAGGTAATCAGCCTAGATCCACGCAATGCATCTGCTCATTTTGAATTAGGTATTATTTTCTCAACACAAGGAATTGTAGAAAATGCAATATCTGAATTCAGAATAGTAATAGGCTTATCTCCAAATCACAAAAGAGCTCATCTTGAATTAGCAAGACATCTAAGAGATATTGGTCAGATAGATGAATCTATTGAAGAATACAAGAAATCAATAGAACTTGATTCCGAAAGTGCAATAATCTACTACGAACTCGGCGATATTTACTACAATAAGGGTGATTATCAGAATGCTTTGCCAATGTTTGAAAAGACTCTTGAACTCCAGGATGACTATGTAGATGCTTATCAGAAACTCGGTATGATCCATGCAGCCAACGAAGAATGGCAAAAAGCTAAAGAATTGTTCGAAAAATCTATCGCTATGGAAGCCGAAAGTTATGAAATCTACAAAGAACTTGGTGAAGTATGTGAAAGACTTGACGACAAAGAAAATGCAGTTAAAGCATTTGAAAAAGCTCTTGAACTCAAACCAGGCGATTTGAATATTATTTACAGACTTGGTGCACAATACAAGAACACTTCTAACTATGAAAAGATGATTCAGCTTTATTCTAAAGCTGTTAAAGCTGCACCGAAGAATGCTCTGTTCTTCTTTGAACTTGGTGAAGCCTATGAAGGTAATTCTCAAAAAGAAGAAGCCATCGAATATTACGAACGTGCATTATCACTCAATGAAAATCTTCTTGAATGTATTTATGCACTTGGTAACATTTTCTGGGAAGTTCAGAATTATGACAAGATGGTCAGACTTTACAAGAAAGCCGTCATGCGTTATCCTACTAATAGCAAAGCCCACTTTGAACTCGGTAAAGCTTACTACAAAATGCTCAGAGTTGGTGATGCAATAGAAGAATTTAAGAAAGTAATTAATCTTGATTCTAACCACAAAGAAGTCTATTATGAATTAGGCAAGCTTTATGTAGATAATGGAATGCACCAGGAAGCTGTTGGAATTCTTGAAAAAGCTGTTCAGATTACTCCAGATAATGGTGAAGCCCACTTCTTACTGGCAAAAGCCTACGAAGGAATCAATAGAAAAGATAAAGCAACTGAATCCTTCAAAAAAGCTCAGGGTCAGATGGAAGAAAACTACGAAGTATTGCTTAATGTTGGACAAGACTACTTTGAACATGGCAATTATGAAGAAGCGCTTAAAGAGCTTACAAAAGCTTCAGAATTCCCAGAAGCAACTTCAATGGTTTACTTCATACTTGGTAAAACCTACAAGGCTTTGGGCATGAAAGAAGAATACGCTCAAGCAATGGAAAAAGCCGACCAATTAATGGCCAAAGAAGAAGATTTATAAAATGTCCTCAAATAATTCAGAGATAGTAAATAGGAGACAGGTGAATGATTAACCGCTGGGAAATCCTTTTAGAAAAAGGGCAGGCTTATTTGGAGCTGCAAAATTATGAAAAGGCCAGCGCTGCCTTAGAAAAGGCATTAGCAGAAAAGCCAGACCACGTACCCATATTAAAGTATCTTGCAGAATGTCAGTTACAAAGCGGCAAAAACCAAGAAGGAATCAATACTTTAGAAAAAATAGTCAAGCTTTCTCCAGCCGATTATGAAATGGCTCAAAAGCTTGGTGATTTGCTGTTAAAAGAAGGAAAAACCGAAAGAGGTATTCTGGTTCTGTCTAAAGCTGCTTCACTTCGTCCTAACGATAAAGAGCTCCAATACAATCTCGGATTATTAAATCTTCACAGTGGAAAAGAAAAAGAAGCAGAAAAATGCTTCCAAGCTGCCATCAGAATTGATCCTACCTACGCTCCTGCTATAATAGAAATGGCCAGACTTCGTATTAATTCCGGCAATATCGAAGTAGCTATCCAAATGTTCCAAAAAGCAGTGGAAATAGACCCCGACAATGCCAAGCTTCATATTGAACTGGCTGAAGCCTATGAATTTAACGGTCAATACGATGATTCCATGATGGAATACAAAAAAGCAGAATATTTGAATCCAAACGATTCTGCTGTTCACTTTAAACTGGGTAAAGACCTTGAATCAAAGGGCAAATACGAAGAAGCTCTTGAAAAATATCAATCAATTAAAGAAATAGATAAAGATAATATTGAATTATATTATCGCTGTGCCAAAATCTATCAGCGTCTTGAAATGCCTGATGAAGCTCAGAAAGAATTTGAAACCATAGCAAAAATGAAGCCAGAATGGCTTGAAATTCGCTATGAACTTGCAAATCTCTACGGTGAACATGGGCAGTATGACCTTCAACTAAAAGAATACGAAGCTATAGCTAAGTATGACACCTCTTCTCCTGAAATAATGGAAAATCTTGCTGCATCATATGCAGCTACTGGTGATCTTGATAAATCAATAGAGTTCTATAGAAAGACCTTAGAAGCAGACCCAGACAACTATGAAATATTGGAAAGAATCTATGAAGTAGTTGCTGCTGGCGGTAATCCTGCACCTTGTATTGATAATCTTGTTGCTCTCTTTGAAATACGTCCAGACGATTCAGAACTTGCTTTGACTATTGCTCGTGCATACCGTGAAAACTCTATGGTGGACGAAGCAAATGCCTACTACTTAAAGGTTCTTGAATTAGACCCGAACAGAGCAGATATCAAAGGCGAACTCAGGCTTATCTACAGAAGCAAAGGTATGGTTAACGAAGAAATTGACGCAATCAATACCTTGCTTGAACTTGAACCTGAAAATCAGGAATTACTCAACGATTTGCAAGAACTCCAGGTTAAAGCCGGTAAAGACCTTGATGCAATCAATACTCTCAATAGACTTTGCACAATAGCTCCAAATGTTGAATGGTATCTGAAAATCGGAACCATATACAATAAACTTGGTTTCATTACAGAAGCAATGGCTGCTCTACAGCAAGCTTTAAATCTCAATCCACAAGATCCAAGTCCGCATCTTATGCTTGCTGACATCTATAAGTCTCGTGGCATGAACGATGAAGCAATCGAATCATACAAAGTTATTCTTAGTATGAATCCTGAAGATTTAAAAGCTAACCTTGCATTAAGTGATTTGTATAGAGATCTTGGAAAGACTCAGGAACAGATGGAAGCTCTCAGAAATGCCGTATCTCTCGGTGCTTCCGACCCAAGATTGTATCTTGAACTAGGTAGTCTTTTACTCCAGGAAGGTCAGGCAGAAGAAGGCCAGAATATTCTTGCAAAAGCCAAAGAACTTAGTAATGGTGATCCAGAAATCATCAACAAGCTTATAGATATCTATTTATTCCGCAACTTCCCACAGGAAGCTTTAAATGAATTAGAAGAACTTCGACAGCAAGAACCAGAAAACGTTGAGCTTTATCTTAAGATTTCAAGAATATATAAGAGCCAGCAAATGTATGACGAAGCTCTTGAAATTCTTGGACAAGCCAGAGTTGTTGCTCCTCAGAATTCAGAAATTACTATTGAAATCGCTAAATTATATAAAGATTCTGGCGATTACAAACAGGTTATTCAGCTTCTTGTCGAAGCACGTCAGAACCAGCCTAACACAGACGAAATCAGCACTCTTATTTCCGAAGCCTATGCTATGTCTGGTGACCAAGAAATGGCTATCATGGAATTGAATAATCTTATCAAGAAAAATCCTCTTAACTATGCAGCTAAGATTCAACTTGGTAAAGTTTATGCAATTAGCAACATGATAGACCAGGCAACAATGACATTCAAGAATATCATTGCGGAAAAAAGCGACAATACCGATGCTCACGTTGAACTGGGTAAGTTATTTGTCAGCATGGGTAGATCCTATAATGATGATTCTATGATTGATGCTGGTATCACAGAAATAAAAACTGCTATAAGCCTTGATAACAACCATGTTAATGCACATTATGAATTAGGTGTTGCTTATTACGACATGGAAAAATTCGACTTGGCTTTGCCAGAATTTATCAAAGTCCTAGACCTTGAACCTCTTCACGTAAAAGCAAAAGAATACTATGGTAAACTTGTTGGTATAAAAACAGATGAACAAGCTAATGAAGGTATTAAACAAGCTAGAGTTTACTCTGAAAGAGGCATGACTAAGAACGCTATTACGGAATATGAAAACGTAATTAAACTTCAACCCAATAATCAGATTGCTTGGTTTGAACTTGGTGCTTTACAGCTTAATCTTGAAAACTATCAAAGCGCTATTGATTCATTGCAGAAAGCGAAAGAAATTAATCCTGAAGAACTTGAAGTATACATTACTCTTGCCCAGGCTTATTTAAAGACCAATCAACCAGACGAAGCATCAATCGAACTTCAGGAATTGCTTGGAATGTGTCCAGACCACTACACCGGTCTGTATATGCTTGGTAAAATCTTCCAGGAAAAAGGCTGGATTGATGAAGCTATTGAAAAATATCAGGCAGCTCATGAAGTCGTTGACACAGAAGTCGACCCAGTATTGCAGCTTGGTATTATGTGCAGAGACCGTGGTGACGTAGAAAATGCCAAGATTTGGTTCCAGAAGGTAATAGATCTTAATCCAAGTATTACTGAAGCAACTGACTTCTTTGCAAATCTTTCTGCTTCACAGCGTAATGCTGAAATCGACGAAGCCTTCAATAATGCTGTTGAAGCTGAAAAAGCAGGTAACATCGATACTGCAATCATGTATTACGATAGCGTTATCGACTTGGATAACCACAATCTTGAAGCCAGATACAAACTCGGCACTCTGTATGAATCATTGAATAAATTTGATGAAGCCGCATTTGAATATGAACAGGCCATCAACAATGACCCGAATGGTAAATATAAAGAACTTCCTTTGAAACTTGGTAAGTTACACATCAGAAAGGGTAAGATTGTTGAAGCTGTTGAATTAATGCGACAAGCCAAAGTTTATTTTCCAGACAATATAGACATACGTATAGACTTTATAACTCAGTTGAAGTTTAAACAGTTGAACGGTTTCTGCTCTAAAGAAGAACTTGAAGACACCAATAACGAAATTAGAACTGCAACAGCCAATAGTGCTAATTTCTGTGATTGGATGGAACTTGGTATGTTCTTATCCAAAGGTCTTGACAAATCAGTAGATGAAGAAACTGCTGTAAGCCAAGCTATTGAATGTTTTGAAAAGGTTTTACAGCTTGATGCAGATAACTCTTTCGCAATGATTGAATTAGCAAAAGTTTATCATAGAAAGAGCATGTTTGCTGAAGTTGAAAACATATTCAAGAAAGTTCTTGAAAAAGACCCAGACAATATCTATGTCCACAGTAAACTTGCAGATTTGTATATTACAATGCAAAGATATCCGGAATCACTCTCCGAATTACGCCAGTTAATAGAATTAGATCCTACTAATGGCGAATATTATATGAAGACAATAGATACCAGCAAAGAAATGCTTGCTAAGGCACAAGATCGTGAACACCAGCTCAGTGTTGTTCTTAGAGACTTCCAAGCTAAGGCTGAAGCTAATCCAGAAGATGCAATGTCTCATTTCGCTCTCGGTTATGCTTATATTACTCTTGGAAGTGGCTTTACACCAACAGAAGAAGAACAGGAAAGAGCTATTGACCAGTTCAAGATTGCCGACATGCTTGGTAAGAATACCTTGTTGTGGCCATTATGGGGTCTTAAATATGTTTACAGTAAGCAATCAATCAGTGGTAAACATATGTATGATGAAGCAATCCAGATGTGCCGAACAGCTCTTAAACGTGATGAAAACAGCGCTAGAGCACACTATGAACTTGGCGAAGCATACAACGAAAACTACGATGTCAATATGAAGAATGAAGCAATGCAAGAATATAGAAAAGCTATTCAGCTTGATCCAAACTATATTGAAGCACACTTCAGACTGGCCAGCATATACAGAGTTAAGAATATGTTTGATAGAGCCAGTGAAGAATACAATAAGGTCATCGAATTAGACCCGACCGGACCTCTTGCAAAAGACGCTCAACGTTCTATCATTCACATTGAACGTTCTAAGGGAGACTAATTTCTAATTAGCAATTAGGAGTGAGGAATTAGGAATTATAAGAGAAAAAAATAGTTTAATATAATAAACTAACGATAAATCAAAAAAGTCTGTTAGTTTTAAAAACTAAAACAATCCCCTAATCTCTAATCCCTACCTCCTAATCCCTAAGTTAGGCGATAATTACCGAATAATAGTAAAATTTATCGAAAAATCTAAAATCATGAAATTTCACATAATATCCTTAGGTTGTTCCAAAAACACAGCCGATTCAGAACATATTGCAAATCATTTTAAAGCTACAGGCTGGGAATGGTCTGGAGCTCCAGAAAAATCTGACCTTATACTTATTAATACTTGTGGTTTTATCAATGATGCCAAAGAAGAATCTTTAAGAAATATTATGGAAGCTATTTCTTTAAAAGAAAAGCATCCACGTTTAAAAATAGCAGTATTTGGTTGTTTGATTAAACGTTACCACAAAGAAATAGAAGAACAGATTCCTGAAATAGATTATTTATTTGATTTCCTAACTCCAAAAGAAATAACCCAACTATGTAAGTTGGCTGGGAAAAACTACAAAGAACCTGATTATTCCAACAACAGCCGTTTCTTTAACCCAAAACATATTGGAATTCTGAAAATTGGTGAAGGCTGCAATAACAGATGTGCATATTGCGCTATTCCTAATATTAGAGGGCCATATTACTCTTTGCCAGAAGATGAGATAATTAAAGACTGCAAAAACCTGGTTGCTTCAGGCGCCAAGGAAATATCAGTAGTTGCACAAGATATAACTCGTTATGGAACAGATAAAGATGGTATTTGCCGTCTTCCTTCTCTTCTCAAAAAGATTTCAGCTATAAAAGGTGTTGAATGGATTAGACTTCATTATATGCACCCAAGAGGTCTGACACCAAAGCTTATAGATGATATCTTTTCTATAAAAAAAGTTCTCCCCTACTTTGATATTCCTTTTCAACATATTTCTGCAAAGTTAGTAAAGGCAATGAACCGCCATACTACTCCAGAACATATGATAAGCCTGATTAAGCATATTCGTTCTAAATACCCTAACGCTATTATTAGAACTACATTTATTGTTGGTTTCCCAGGTGAACAAAAACGCGATTTTGACAAATTAATAAATTTCATCGAAGAATACCCATTAGACCGAGTAGGTTCGTTCATGTATTCCCCAGAAGAAAATACCCCAGCCTACTCAATGACACCCAAGGTCAGAGAGTCAACAAAACAGGCACGATTAGACCAACTGATGACCCTCCAACAGCTTATAATAGAAGAAAGAAATAAAAAGCTGATTGGAAAAGAAATTGATGTTATAATAGATAAAGTATCCTCAAAGGGAGTCGCCACAGGAAGAACTCCTTATGACGCCTATGAGGTAGATAACATCACAACTATAAATGATTCGAAAGGTCACAAGCCGGGCGATATAGTAAAAGTAAAGCTTACTGATGCAGATGCCTACGACTTTAAAGCTGTTATTTTAGAATGAATCTGGCAACGAAACTTACCATAGCTAGAGTTATAGCTATTCCTTTATTTATGGTCGCTTTTTTATGGAATCCTCCTGGAGTTTCCCTTGTAAGCGATTGGGGAAAGATAATTGCTACAGTTATTTTTATAATAGCCGCCATAACAGACTATTTTGATGGTTATCTTGCAAGAAAATACAATATGGTTACTACTTTTGGTAAGTTTATTGACCCGATAGCAGATAAACTATTAGTTTCAGCAGCTCTAATCGTAATGGTCGCCTATAGAGAAATATCTTATACTTCTGCTTGGGTAACGGTAATAATCATCGCGAGAGAATTCTCTGTCACAGGTTTAAGATTGATTTGTGCAGAAAAAGGAGTAGTTATTGCAGCTTCTAACGCAGGAAAGTTCAAAACTGTATCTCAGCTTGTTGCAATAATTACAGCTCTTTGTTTTATTTCTATTAGAGTTATCTTAGATACATATTATTCTACAGAAGCTGGGAATAACTTTCCGGTTATGTTTAATACCTACTATGGGTATATAATTTATACATTAATGGGAATTGCTACTATAGCAACAATTTATTCTGGATATGACTACTTTAGAAAAAATAAATCCTTCTTGGAAAAATAGACCTGAAGCCAGACGACTAGTAAGATTGCTTGGCTCATGCTGCTATCTTGGGTATATAAAAAAATTCCCAGGGACTTTTGGTAGTCTGCCAGGCATTGTATTTTTCTTAATAACAAAAGATTTAAACATCTGGATTCAAGGACTGATCATAACAGCATTCTTAATTTTTTCAATCGCAGTTTCTCAGGCTATGGAAGACATAGATGAGACCAAAGACCCTGTTGAAATAGTTATTGATGAAACAGCCGGAATGTGGGTAGCCTTATTTGGTCTTTGGGATGCAAATTTAACAATGATAATAACCGCTTTTCTACTTTTCAGGGCACTAGATTTTTTCAAACCCTACCCTATTTCTATTTTTCAAACATTTAAAGGTGGAAAAGGCATTGTAGCCGATGATGTTGCTGTCGGCATGATTACAAACATCATCATCAGACTTTTGCTTCTAAAGGGCGTATTCTAAGCTCTCAATTCTCAATTCTCAATTCTCATTTCTCAATTCTACAAAGTTGGTCTTCTTGTAGAGCGTCTGCCTCTGCGTCGTGCTTTTTTAGAGAGTTTCGGAGGTTCCTGTTCCAAAAGAGGTATGATTCCGTCGGCCAATAGTCTTGCCTGCCAATCATGCAGTATTTCGCTTTGAACGAGCTCACCCAAAGTCTGAGGTCGCAATTTTGCAAGACTATATAACGCATGAGAAGGAGCTAAAACAGAAGGTGGAATGTTGGCTTTCGCAGCAATTTTATCTCTTACCTCTCTGATTGCCTTAGCTAGTTCGCCTTCCCAAGCATTAAGCAATTCTTCACGAGAATGCTTCTGGATAGGTCTTTCTAAATCTACTAATTCTGCATCTAATCCAGCTCTTATTGCCTTCTGAATATCTGTTCCATATCTTGCTAAAAATTCATGATTCATACCCTTTATTGTATTCAAACCAGCGATACTTCTAGGAGTAAGTCTAGCTATTTCCAATAAAGACTGATTACTCAATAGCATGAATGGTGCCCTATCTATGCTTTCAGCAATTTCTTCTCTTAACTTCCAGACTTCACGCAAAACTGCTAATGAACGCAAAGAAAGATATGAACTTCCCTTTATATGGAAAGCATAGGGATCTGGCTCTTGATTGTGAGCTTCTCTAGCCTGCTTAGCTATAGCATCGCATTCTTCCATAACCCATTCTATACGACCCAATTCATCTAATTCTTGAATCAGACAATCATAAACAGGAATAAGACATACGGCATCAAGCAAGCCGTATTTTTTCATAGCTTCAGTTAAAGGTCTTTTAGACCAGTCACATCTTTGCAAATGCTTATCTAATGTAAAACCTAAATATTTTTCTGTTAATGCCCTCAAGCCTAGCTCTGTCATACCTATTATTTCAGCAGCTTTGCGAGTATCGAACATTTTTGGAATAAATATCTGCAAATCTTTTGCAAGCATTGAAATATCATAATCGCCGCCATGGAAAAGCCACATACATTTACTCTTCGAAGCAAATTCCTGGAAAGGAGAAAAATCGCTTATCACTTGTGGATCCATAATTGCGGCTTCTTTGCGAGTTGCAATCTGAATCAGATTAACTTTTGCATAATAACGATAAAAAGCGGCTGATTCTACATCTACTGCTATAACATCTTCATTGGCTGCTCTTTTAAAAAATGCAGCCACTTCTTCTGTTGTTTCTATCAGCTTAGAATTTGCGATAAAAGGTGACGGGTCAAAAGCTATGTTCATAAAGGTCTTATTTTCTTATATAATTTTTCAGCGAATATAATATACTATTTTTCAAAATAAATCAGTATTTTTTTATTAATTTGTTTTTAATAATTCTAAAAAATATATTGATACTATAGAATTAATGAAATAGAATCATAATTTAGATTTAAGATATAAGATAGAAGATTGAAGATAGAAGTTAGATAATTCTTCGATAAATTAATCATCATCATTTTTCTTTATTCTTAAATCTTAAATCTTAAAACTAGAAAAAAGTGAAGGAAAGGAAATATTATAATGTCAGATATTAACGCAAGATTAGAAGCAGTTGGATTAAAGGCAGCAGATATTATGCTTCCAAAGAAGGGCACTGATTTATCTAAATGGGCAGTAGTTGCCTGTGACCAGTATGAATCTGAAAAAGAATATTGGAAATCAGCATCAGATATAGTTGGTGAAGCACCTTCAACTCTTCGTCTTATATTCCCAGAATGCTATCTTGAAGATAATGATGGCGATCAACGCATTGCTAACATCAATGCTTCAATGAAGAAATATGTTGACGCCAAGTTATTTGATACATATAAAGAATCTTTCTTCCTGGTTCGCAGAACCTGCAGCGGCGTTTCAAGATGGGGTCTCATGGCTGCATTAGACCTTGACCGCTATAGTTGGGAAAAAGGTTCCAAGACCTTAATCAGAGCTACAGAAGGCACAATTCTTTCTAGAATTCCACCGAGAAAGAAAATCAGAAAAGATGCTCCTCTAGAAATTCCTCACATCATGGTTTTGATTTCTGATGAAAAGCGCTCTGTAATTGAACCTTTGGCAGCTAAAAAAGACAAACTTCAAAGCGTTTATGATGTTGAACTCATGAAAAATGGCGGTCATCTTGAAGCTTGGCTTGTAAATTCTGACGAAGACAAAGAAAACATCTGCAAAGCTTTTGAAGCTATATACGGTGCTCTTGATAAATCTAACCCATTACTTTTTGCTATGGGTGATGGCAATCACAGTTTTGCAACAGCCAAGAGCTGCTGGGAAGATATTAAAGCTACTCTTACACCAGAACAGCAGAAGAATCACCCCGCAAGATTCTGCCTTGTTGAATTAGAAAACATTTTCGATCCAGGCCTTGTATTTGAACCAATTCATCGTGTTTTCTTCAATGTTCCAGAAGATGTATTCCTGAATGAACTCAAGAAAAACGCTGAATCTATTTCAATCGAAGAAGTTAGTTGCAAGAACTGCATCGCTGACAAGATTAAAGACCAGAGCGAACAGCGCTTCGGTTACTGTGTAGCCGGCAAGCATGCAGTTGTTACTCTTAAGAAACCTGCTGCCAACATCGCTGCAGGCACTCTCCAGAAGGTTATCGACGAACTGGTTAAACAAAAATACAATATCGGCTACATCCACGGTGCTGATGTTACTGATAAACAGGGTTCTGAAAAAGGCAATATAGGTATCTTCTTACCAGCTATTGATAAGGGTACATTCTTCGAAACAATTATTAAAGACGGTGCCCTTCCCCGTAAGACCTTCTCTATGGGTGAAGCCAACGAAAAACGCTTCTACATGGAAGCTAGAGCGATTAAGTAAGCTGTAAGATAGAAGATAAGAGATAAAAGAAGTCTACCCATTGTCATAAACGTATAGCTTTCAGAGCTAAAGCCCATACGCTATACTTTTTATGACAAATGTGTAGACTTCTCTTTATTTTCAATTCTCACCTTTCAGTTTTCCGTTTTCATCCCATCACTCACCACAAACCACAGAAAAAAGCTCGTCATTAATGACGAGCTTTTTTATTACAAAACAAATTCTTATTCCAATTTACGATCCAAAATGGAATAAGAGAAAACCTTATTCCAAAAATTGGAATAAGCAAATTTTTAATTGATCCCGCAGCAAAGCTGAGAGTAAGCGCGAGAGCTCTATTCTCCGCACAAAGCGCGTTCCCTTTTAGATTATAATAGCCTAACCTAGAATTATTCTGGATTGCCACGCAGTCTTCGACTGCTCTACGACTCCTTGCCATCCCTGGCGCTCGCTTGCATGGCAACCTCCTGTTGCTCAGCAATGACGGTTTTGGTAGCAACTAACGATTTCTAAAACTAATCCCTTCTCCCTTGCCAAGCTTCGCTTGGCCTACACACCACTCACCACTCATCACTCACCACAAAACACATTTAAAAAAGCTGGCATTCGCCAGCTTTTTTAAATGTAAATCACTTAGTTATTCTGATACTATTGTTCGTAAGCTTACTTGCCTTTTTCTTAACAATAACTACAACAACTACCAACTACCAACTACAATAACTACGCCAAGCGTAGCTTGGCTGTTACTTGTGCGTAAGTATATAACGTCCATCCCAGCCTTCTGGAGGTGGATTAACCTTGTATTCATTACAGCGTGTAATATAAGTTTTTGACGGACCATCATTGGGGTCGAGCTTCAAAACTTCTTCAAAAGTAGCTATGGCTTCATCCCATTTTCTTTCAAGATGGAGCTGAATAGCTTTATCATAAAGTTCTGTCTTTTCAAACCAGCCTTCTGGCTCATCACCAATTTTACAAACCAGTTCGTGAACCTTAACCGGTTCTTTCTTACCCTTAACAGCCAAAAAGTCTAAGAAACGACCTCTGACAGCGTGTTTAACTCGCTGATAGGTATTGTCGCTGACCATCATCATAGTGCCATATTCTTTATTGGCGCCTTCAAGACGTGAAGCTAAGTTAACACCGTCACCCATACAGGTGAAGTTCATCTGAGCCTTCTGCGAACCCATGTAACCGACAACAACATCTTGTGTATTAATACCGCATCTGGCAGCTACTTTCGGGAAACCTCGTCTAGCCCAATCTATCTGCAGTTCCTTGATCTTTTTCTGCATTGCTATTGCACAAAGAACCGCTTTAACAGCATGATCTTCCTGTTTTTTCGGGAAATTCCAAAAAGCCATTACTGCGTCACCAATGAATTTATCTAGAGTTCCACCGTATTCAAACAAAAGATCAGTCATAGCACCTAAATATTCATTAAGTAATATAACCAGATCTTCTGGTGAAAGACCTTCTGAAATTGTAGTAAAACCTGCAACGTCAGAGAAGAAAATTGTCAGTTCAGTCTTGGTTCCGCCTGGTCTTACCAAATCAGGATTATCAAGCATATACTGAACAACGTCAGCAGAAACGAACTTAGAGAACATTGCTTTTGTAGTATTAGCTTTTTTACGCTGTTTTAAGTAATTAATCAAAGTATTAGCAAACCATATAGACAGTATAGCTGTTAATAAAGGAGCTAACTTTACAACCTGTCCCAGCAAGTGATAAGAAAAATAGCTACAAATACTAGCTAACATAACAATTACTAATGATATTAGTGTTCCAATAACAGGAGAATAGATTTCTAATACAAAGGCTGTAACTATACAACAAATAATTAACGAGAAAAGAGTAATATAAAAATTTGGTCTTCTAATAAAGTTTCTATTAAGTAAATTCATGATAATATTAGCATGAATTTCTATTCCCATTAATGGGTCATTAGATACTTGTAAACCTGTTGGATAGGACACAGGAGTAGGATAAAAATCGAAATCAGTAGCCTCAAAGGGGCCAGCTATGTAGACTCTTTCTCCCTTGTTTTCCATCTTCTTTCCTAAAGTTCTTCTATGAGCAAAATTAGGATCTAGCCTTGTTTTATCAGGATTTTTCTTTAAAAATTCTTTTAAAACATTATCATCTAAAGCTTCATAATAAGAAACCGAATTTATACCAGCATATTTATTGTTGCCTTTTCTAGTAGAACCAGCATAATTAATATAAATTCTACCTTCTGCAGATAATGGGATTTCTAAGTCTTTTATTTTTAAAAGACCATTAAACTTTCCTTTACAGAAATCTTCTCTTATTTCTTCAAATACTTTCTTTTGAACCTCAATATAAGAAGGTTCAGCAATAGCCAGTTTCTTATTTATTTCTTCAATTTCTTTTTCAGATTCTTTAACTATAGTCCCAAAACCATCTCTGCCTTTTTTATCTTTAATTGTTTTTTTCAATTCTTCTAAGCGCTTAGGCAAAACAAATTTGTTGTCATAATCTAATTTTTCTAATGCTATTTTCAATGCAAAAGAAGGTTTTATAGTCTGAGTAGCAATCAAATTATTGTTGGCATCGTATACTTTCTCGTCTACCATAATTATTACTGGAGCTTCAGTAATATATGATTTGCTGCCTTGAGTCATATCAATCATTGCATAATCAATGTTATTCTTATTTTCTAGAAAAAGTTCATATGGTTTTATAAAGATATTTTCAACAATACCCTGCTTATTATTTTGAGAAAGCTCAACAAGTTTATCAGATGAGGTTTGTTTCGAATCACCAGGATTATTATCTGTATATTTCATCATTTGAGTAAAAGAACCCTCATCTCTGGCACCTTCATCTTCAATACTTTCAGTTTTTCTGCGTGCCGCAAGAACAACCTTGCTTTTTATATTTTTAAAAGTATTAGCTAATTCTTGATCGTATTCCTTGGTTTTTTCGCCTTGGAGTACAAAGTCAAATCCAATTACAGAAGCAGGTTCTACCCAATAAGAAGTATCTCGGCCATAAGTTTTTAATTTTAGAGTAAGAGTAAAAAAGTTTTTTTCTGTTCCAGCATTATCTTCACGTTTCTTTAAAGTTGGAAACAATCTAAATTCATAGACCATTTCGGCATACCCGAGATTATTTAATAGATTCTGAAATCTAGTAAGAATTTCTTCGATGCTTTGTTTTTGGGATTTGTTTCCCCTGGTATCTTTTTTACTATTTTTTATCTCATCATTATTGTCATTTAAATCCAAAAGATTTTCTATTTCTTCTTTAACCTGTTTAGAATCCCAATCTACGCAAAGAGTTGGGAAAATCAGATATTTACTTCCGCCAGCAAGAACTTTAAATAGATTTTGTCCTCTAGGTTTCCAAGTATTTCCTGTAACTTTTATAAAAGAAGTAAAACCTGGTTTGTCCTTATTTTCAGTTTTCTTAAAATAATCACTGACCTGTTTCGAATCACCTTTCCATTTATCTTGATCATAGTAATCTAGATTTTTACTATTTTTGTTTTCGCTTTCATCCAGCAAATTATTCCATTCGTTCCAAGAAGTAGAGATTGGTCTCTGATTACGTATTTTTTCATATAAACCTATTTTTATAGTTAATAAGTCAAAACTTTGAGAACGGCTTTTAAAAGGAGATTCTCTTTTTTGTCTCTGACCTAAAAATTTGAACATAGAAGAATGGATATGTCTATTATTAATATCCATGTTAAGTAAAGAAGATGAAGTTTCATCTTTTTTTACTACAGTTACCAGCTTAGGATCTTTAGGCAACTGATAACCAATTTGATATATTAATGCTTGTAAGTATCTTTCTAACTCAGTAAAACCTAGGGTTATTTCAATACTAAACACAATCACAAAAACGACTAAAGCAATCAATCTAATTGTATAATTTTTATCTTTTCTGAAAAAAAACTTAGACAATTTGCTTTTAATATTAGACAATTTGGCAGAAATACTCATTTGTCGTTCCTACTACTTCTATAGACTCTATAATCCATTTCAGGGAAAATATTATCCCTTTTTTCTACTTCACGCAACCAGGATTCATTTATCTGACCTTTATTGATATCTTCATAAAGCTTTGTAAAACGGAAAACGTGATCTTTTACTCTCTTTTTAGCATAACCAACAGTAGTATCCATTTTCATGATAAAAGCCCAATCAGATGATTGAAGAAGCATAAGTTCTCGTGCTGCCTGATTCAAAGCATCTTTTGTTAGCCCTTCTGCATCAGGGAAAGTGTCAGCTAGTTTTATCATACGCTCTGCTGCTTTGTGCATATGCGGATATATATAAGCATTGGTTTCATTCAACCATACTTCGCTATAACCATTTGCACCCCAGGTTGAATCAGAAGGGGTAGCTTCCTGAATTCCAGGATAATAATCAATATAATCAGATGGTGTTACCAAGCTGACATACTTGCTTTCAAGAGAGGTTTTCTTCAAGACATAGTAAATAAAATCAGGTCCTTCATACCACCAATGACCGAATAATTCGCAATCATATGGAGCAACTACAATAGGCTTGCGATCCATATGTTTCATCAAATATTCTACTTGTCGTTCTCTGCACCATATAAAGTGAGCACCATGTGAAGCCGCTCTTTTCATAGCTTCCTGATAAGAATAAGGCTCTTTCTGGGAAGAATTTCTGTCGGTAATTCTATAATACTTAATTCCTGTATTAAGCCTCATACCAGATTCATGAATATATGGCTTTATATAATCAAAATCTAAATCATAGCCAATATCTCTATAAAACTCTCTATAATAGGGATCTCCAGGATAACCAATTATAGATGACCAGACCTGATGACCACTTTCCATGTCACGCCCAAAAGCCTTTACACCTGAGGGGCATTTTATTGGTGCATAAACTCCATAAGTCGGTCTTGGCTCAGCCTTAGTTATTCCGTGAGAATCTGTGATAAAATATTCAATACCAAAATCATTTAATATTTTATCATCTCCTCTATGGAAGGCACATTCAGCAAGCCATATTCCCCTAGGCTGCCTATTAAAAAATCTTACATATTCACTTACACCAACCTCAATCTGTGCTCTTACAGAAGGTCTGTAATCCTTCATTAAAGGCAAAAAGCCATGAGTCGCACAACAGGTAATAATTTCTAAAACACCTTTTTCTTGAAAATATTTAAATGCGGAAATTAAATTATGTTCTAATTTTTCGAAAATATCTCTAAATTTTCTGTATTTATCTCTATATAACCTTGCTGTATTATAAAATTCAGGCATATCTTTTGTTCTGGTTACTTCTTTTTCAGATAATTCTTCAAGTTTTGCAAGATAATCAGAATATCTATCCATCAAAAGCTCATCTGAAAGCATATTTAGAAGAGGGGGTGTCAAAGTCATTGTTATACGGAAATCAATGCCTTCATTTATTAATTTATAAAATACATCTATTAATGGAATATAAGTTTCTGTAATTGCTTCATACAGCCATCTTTCTTCCATCATATCAGAGTATTCAGGATGTCTAACAAAAGGCAGATGAGCATGAAGAATTATTGATAAAAATCCGGGTCTTAAATCTAATTTATTATTATTTTGCATTTTTTTATTTTTGCTCCCCTTTATAAGGGGAAAAGTCAGCGATAGCTGACAGAGAGGTTTTAAAATCCCCCTGTCTACTTCGTAGACATCCCCCTTTACCCAAGGGGGTGTTTATCTTTTTAACAATTCATCGGAACTGCCAATTGTATGGGAATCGCATTCTTCATCATTACCAATAGCTTTATTTAAATCAAAATTTTCTATTATTTCTATAATTTCGTTAATATTGCTATTTGCTATTTCTTGTAATTCAGAATCATTTTCTTCAGCAATCTTTTCTTCTTCAATAACGGGTTTTGCTGGTACCCACTCAGCAATATTTTCTGATAGCTTATCGGTAGGAATATGTATTGGATTTGAAGTAGCTAATACTTCATCGCCAATAGAGGGAATACGAATACAAAGTTGAACAAAATAATCACAATCGCTATCATTCAAGCTCAAATACCAATTATCACAATTTTCAGGTAATTTAATGTCAAAAGAATAATTAAGAGAGGTATTAAAAACACGAAGGAATAACTCGGTGTGTGCATATTCAAAAGCACCAAGCTTTATTTCAAGTTTCTTTTGCTCAATAGAAGAAAATTCCCAATAAACCCATGCCCAATGAGGGTCTCTAGCTTGAGCAACAACTCTTGTTTCACCGTATTCAGAAGGTAAATCGCCAGTAAGCTCTTCTTCTGTTATTACTACAGAAGAAGGGATTGACGAAGTATTAATTAATTCAACATTTTCAAAAGTCGAATTTAAATTTGAAAACTTATTATTTATAAGCCCAGCCTTATCTTCTTCTAATAATTCATTAGGCTCAATAGGCTTAGTTTTTAAGTTTACAGGAATAGCGACACTATTTAAAATGTCGTTCTGACTCATTGTTTTTTTTTCTTATCTTGTAAAAGAACAGATAATTTTTCGAGGTCTTTTAATTCCTGTTCAGAGCGTTTATTAGCGGTTTTCTTTTCAGCGCTTTTTTTTGCTGTTTTGTTGCCTTTCTTTGGAGTAGCAGCAACAATTTTTTCTGCTACCTTCTTAGCTTCTTTCTTTGCTGGTTTTTCGGCTACTTTTGTAGCTTTTTCAGCTTTAGCTGGTCTACCGCGCTTTTTAGCTACGGGTTTTTCTTCGACTTTCTTGGCTGGTTTTTCTGCTACCTTTGCAGCCTTTTCAGCCTTAGAAGGTCTACCACGTTTTTTAGCTACGGGTTTTTCTTCGACTTTCTTGGCTGGTTTTTCTGCTACCTTTGCAGCCTTTTCAGCTTTAGATGGTCTACCGCGTTTTTTAGCTACGGGTTTTTCTTCGACTTTCTTAGCTGGTTTTTCTGCTACCTTTGCAGCTTTTTCAGCTTTAGCTGGTCTACCGCGCTTTTTTGCTACGGGTTTTTCTTCGACTTTCTTAGCTGGTTTTTCTGCTTCTTTTGCAGCTTTTTCAGCTTTAGAAGGTCTACCGCGCTTTTTAGCTGCGGGTTTTTCTTCAACTTTCTTGGCTGGTTTTTCTGCTACCTTTGCAGCTTTTTCAGCTTTAGATGGTCTGCCACGTTTTTTAGCTACGGGTTTTTCTTCTACTTTCTTTGCTGGTTTTTCTGCAACCTTTGCAGTTTTTTCAGCTTTCGAAGGTCTGCCACGTTTCTTTGCTACGGGTTTTTCTTCTGCTTTCTTTGTAGGTTTTTCTGCTACCTTTGCTGCTAATTCAGCTTTTGAAGGTCTACCGCGTTTTTTGGCTACAGGTTTTTCTTCAACTTTTTTTGCTGGTTTTTCTGCAGTCTTTGCTGCTAATTCAGCTTTTGAAGGTCTACCGCGTTTTTTTGCTACGGGTTTTTCTTCTACTTTTTTTGCTGGTTTTTCTGCTACTTTTGCTGCTAGTTCAGCTTTTGAAGGTCTGCCACGTTTTTTTGCTACGGGTTTTTCTTCAACTTTTTTCGCTGGTTTTTCTGCTACTTTTGCTGCTAGTTCAGCTTTTGAAGGTCTGCCACGCTTCTTTGCTACGGGTTTTTCTTCTACTTTTTTTGCTGGTTTTTCGGCTACTTTTGCAGCTTTTTCAGCCTTAGAGGGTCTTCCGCGTTTTTTCTTATCGGTAGAAAGTGTTTTTTCAGATTTATTTTCTTTGGGTTCTTTTTCGATTTTCAAGCCCAATAAAAGAGCTACTATCTCTTCTTTGGAAGCCTTTGCAGAATATTTAACTCCGATAATCTTTGCGAAATTAAATAATTCATCTTTGCTCATTTTTTTTAATTTATCTTCTGAAAATTTCATTATTAAAGCTCCCAAAAACTATTTATCAATAATTATTATATTTTTAATGTACACATTTTACCATAAAAATAAAAAAAAATAATATATTTTTTTTTATTTTTCTTCTTCCTTTGTAAATTGTTCTAATAGCTTATTTAACAAGGCTGGTAAAAATATAAAAAATAAATAATAATGCAATGCCATAAATAAACCGAATAAGTATCCAAACATCTGATAAAACATTGGTTTATCTCCTATTTATTCATTCGTATTTATGCTCGATTTTAACCAAAACTCTTACACTGGAAAAAAGAGGTACACCCTGTTTCCCACCAGTATAAGAATCATCTATATAAGCCTTAGTAAGACTTACATCTGAAAAAGATACATAATATTTATATTTAGATGTTTCAAAAGAAAGAATATTATTTTCCATACCATCAGAAGCAGAAAATAAATAATCTTTTTTTTCTGAACCTTTACCTAATGTTATTGAAAACCACTCAAAACGATTATTAGGAATACCATCTCTTTCATTAAATGCTTTAAGAGAAAAACCACCTTTTTCAACATCTCTTGTAACAGAGCCAGTATTGCTAAATTCAAAAGTTTCTTGGAAAATAAGAGTATTTTCGTTAGAAACTACTTCAGAAATAGCATTATGAGGCTTGGCAGTTTCTAAATAAGAAGTTTTTTTAGTATTAAAATTATCAAGCTTAGCTTCAGCTTGAGTAGCTTCATCTGAGTCCGGATAAATAATTATAATCTGTTGAAGAGTTTCGACTGACTTTTCTATATCACCACGTAGTTCTAGCATTGTAGCAAGTTTTAAAAGTCTGTCCGGTTCTTTATCTTTGGTTTCAGAAAGATAAGTTAAATATTTAACTGCATCTTCAATTAATCCATGCTCATTTTTTTCCATTAAAGTAGGCATTAAACGCAAACTTGCCAAATAATCATCAATAGCTGCTCTGATATTTCTTTTTTTATAATATTCCATAGCAGAATTAAAAAGTCTGGTAGCTTCTTCCGTCTGAGCCATTTCCGGAAGATGTTCCAGTTTCATATAAGCTCTACTTTGTAATATATCAGGTAGTTTGCCGCTTTTCATAGCAAGCTTATAATGATAGGTTGCAAATTCATAACGACGAACAGCCTCTAAACATTCACCTATTCTAAAATGAAGCTTAGCAGATATTTCATCGTTGCTAGTCATTCCTAAGCCTTCATAATAAAAAACAAGAGCTTCTCGGTAATCATTTTTTCTAAAAAGATCTTCAGCCCTTATTAAGCACTTATTAATTGTATAAGGGGGTGTTATTTTTTCTGTATTCTGAGCTAAAACAGCATCAGAACATACTAATACAGAAGTTAATAAAGCATATAATACTAGCTTTTTATTCATTTAACCCATCCATACCTTTTAACTAATCTAAAATCCCCCAGTCTACTTTGTAGACATCCCCCTTTAAGAAAGGGGGTATTTTTTTATTCTTCGTAGACATCCCCTTTAAAAAAGGGGGTATTTTTTTATTCTACATTAACAAGCTTTTTTATTATTCAAGTCGTAATTCCTAATTTTTTAAAATCCACCAGTGAAATTATTAGGAACAACAGAACGAATAATAAGGTCGTTATTCTTAGTATTAGGTACTGTTTCAAGCAACAAGTATTTTGTCTTTCCTTTTTGAATGTCTTTTCTTATTTCTTTTAATAAAGGAATTACATTCAAATCACCGCTTTGGAAAAGTCCCAGATTATAAAGGTTGTTCTTGTTTGCATCTACATAAGCAAAATAAGCATCATTATAGCGAATAAGAACCTGTTCGGCATAATGGGTATCTTTATCTTCCAAACCCTTTTTATAATCTTTTTCAGCTCTAAGCATTTCCTTAAGAGCCTTTTCCATTTCTTCGTGACGGTTATTCCATTTATCTAATCCCTGAATTAACTGTTGGAACATTACAACACTGATATATTCTGTGTTCTGTTTATAAACTTCAACAATATCGTCACATTCAAGAAGAGCTATACCTAAGTTATAAGCTAAGCCCACGCCAAATTCCTTAGCCATTTTCTTGAATACAGGAGCAGAAATACCACCGTTACGAAGCAGAACTTTCATTTCGTGCTTTTTAGCAGCATCGCAAATTACTTTCAAAGCCTTTTTAAATTGAGTTTCTGCCAAAGGATCAATAAATTCACCAGGCTGAGAAACTGGAACAATTATGTTTTTTACACCATATTTTGCCCCAAGTTCTATTATAGGAAGACAATCTTCAACCTTTAACTGAGAATAAATAGGATTACCCTTTAGAGCGTTAGGAATAGCCAAATAACAGGGTCTGAAATGAACCAGTTTTTCTGGTCTTTGGTAGATTTTCCTTTTCCCTCTGATTTTTTCATCTTCTTTTTTAGTATTAGATTGATTTAAAGCAGGAGGAACGGAATAAGCTTTTCCTATATATTCAGGTAAAGTCAAAATTGCTTCAATACCAAGTTCCTGAGTTTTTTCAAGCATTTTTTCAAATGCTTCGGAATTATTTTTCAGACCAGGGTCGTTAACTCTGATATCTATGAAGTTCATTTTATCGCGCCATTTGGCCAATGAACCATTACAACTGATTGAAATAGGTGGATCTAACGGGTCTTGAGAACCACCTAAAGCCTGTTCCACATAACCGAGAAGAAAAGTTGTTTCTGTATTATTCATAATAGCCATAATCTACCATATTGGAGCAATCTAAGCAATAACATTGTTTTTGCAAAAATTCTAAAAAAATAAAAAAAAGTACTAAAGTATGAAGAGAAAGTTTCCGATACCTATTAAAGAAAAGCGAAAAATAGGCTAAGGAGGCAATTATTATGCAGCTTAATCAGGAAGAAGCTTACTACGTTCTCACAAATCTCGATGTATTCGTAAACAGATTCGAAAGAGCAACTCATAAAAAAGTTACTCCAGGCGCTTTACAGATTATTCATGAAATTCTGACAGAAGCATCTTTCCCAGAAGGTGTGAACTCTAAAAATCTGAACTAAGATAAAAAAAGAGATTAGAGCAATAGAGATGAGGGGAAAGACCCCCTCAGTCACTTCGTGACAGCTCCCCCAACAGCTTCGCTTTTGGGGAGCATCGAGAGAGAAGAAGATCTGCCCCCACTTTAGGTGGGGGAAGTGGTTCCGAAGGAACCGAAAGGGGTCTTTAATAAAAAAAATAAAATCCCCCAGTCTACTTCGTAGACATCCCCCTTTAAAAAAGGGGGTCTTTTAAAGAACAGAGATGAGAGAAGTCTACACATTTGTCATAAAAAGTATAGCGTATGGGCTTTAGCCCTGAAAGCTATACGTTTATGACAATGGGTAGACTGAAAAAGACTGTGTGGAGAAATGAGAGAACTCAAAAACAAAAAAAAGCTCTTAGCAAAATGCTAAGAGCTTTTTTTTGTTTTTGAGCTTAGAAAATGTATTCTAACGAAGCATATACCTGTTTATTATATACTCTATCAGCGAAATTATATTCCATTTCCTGAGAAGCGTTATTAAATTCGCTGTAATAAGTTTTTTCTAATGTTCCATTTATAGTAAGTTTCAAATCGTCTTTCAGCCAACGATTATACTTAACTTCAGTAACAGGCTGCATACGGCCATCCCAATCAGATGGAGCCCCGCCAAGATTTCTGAATTCCAACTTTCTCCATCTCTGAGAAATCTGCCAATCATAGCATTTGCGTTTATAGAATGAGAGGTTGAAACCGCTTTGTATATAGCGATAATCAGCAAAATTCATGGAAATATTATCGTAACGTCTTATAAAATGTTCTGTTGTCCAAGATAATTTGTAATTATTCTTTAAATTCCAACTCAAATCAGCAACGAAATCATTTTGATCAAAATCAAGAGCTTCATTAGTGACTGAATTTCTTTGATGATAAGTGTCATCAAATTTGATTTTATAATCTTTATTAATACTTCTTACCCAACCGATATGGATTATATTATTTTTGTGAGCATATTCCCTGGTATTTTCATCATTATATTTATAACGATAATCAGCATTTACGTAAGTTCTGTCGTCTGTTTTGATTGAAAAACCATTGAATATATCAAGTTCTGCATAACCTCTAGGTTCATCAGAAGCATAACTACGCTTAGAATAATCGGCTTTTAAATTATAGTTTACTTTATTATTTACAGGCAGTTTATAACCGAATTGAAAATAATCATCATAATAGCTGGTTCTAAAAGATATCAATGATTCATTTTCATAGATTCTGCGATCATAAGTATTCGAAATACTCAAATCTGCATTATTACCCGTAAAGTATTTAGTCATTTCGGTATATAAATTAAAGTTCTTATAATCAAGATTATCTACATTTTTATATTTTACAATATCAGATGTAAACTCAATATATTTAGTTGAATTATTATTCATCCAACTTTCTTGAGCACTAGCGATATATTCATTGTAATCAGATCTGGAATTATTAGGATAAGCCTTGGTTTTTAATCCTAAGCTTAATTCCATATCACGGTTTTTCCAATTTTTAGCATATAAAGCTTCAAACAGATTTACGCGGTAGTTCTTATTTGAATTATCAGGATATTTAACATGCTGTAGCTTGTCTCTTAGAGTAATAGCAGAATTATCATCATTCTTTTTATTAAAAGAAAGAGTTAGATGATTTTCTTTAACTTTTTCATTTCTTTCACGAGTTAAATACTTTTCTTCTAAGTATAACTGGCGATTATTTTCCATATCATAAGTGAGTCTTAAACGGCCAGAAGTTAAATCATTAGGAACAGTTTCACCGACATTTTCATGTTTTTCATCAGAATCTCTGAATTCAAATTTTAAATTACCTGTTAGTTTAACTTTTTCATTTTTCTGGTCTTCTGCACTAATAACATTTGAATATTCATCAGAAGCAGTTATTGGATTCAGTTCATAAGGAGTTTCTGCTTTTTCTGCTTCGCTGAGGTTTTCTTTTTTTTTGTCTTGTTCAGTTTCTTTAACTTCAACTTTTTCTTTTTCTTTAAAAGTATAATTGTCTGTATAGTAATCTCTAACTTTTCTATACAAATCATCTAATCTGTTGAAGCCATCGCGAAGTTCAATCTGATCGGCAGGATTTTTAGAAAGGGTATTATTATACAAATCTTCCATCAAATCGTATCTGTCTTCAACCTTACTCATAAGGTTTTCTGCCTGAAGCAATATTTCTGATGAACTTGCGCCAGATTCGTCTTCCATTAAATTATCTTGTTTTCGTTTTAATTCCTGTAAACTTCTTAGACTGTTACTGAATTCTGGTTCATAACGTCTAAAAGCGCTTAAAGCATTCTCACTCTGTTTAGAAACAGCAAAGGCTGGTTCGGACAAAGCTAAAGCAGATAGCAACAGTATAAATATTACTTTTTTTCTCATTTTATTTTCCTTTACTTACCAAGTTGCCCTTCTAACTGGTTCTTAAGATCTTCAACACAAGAAGATAATTCAGAGGCTTCGTCATCTAATTCATTCATAGCATTAGAAATTCTAAGCCAAGAATCATATACTTCCTGATATTCAGAAGATTTATATGCTGCTTGAGAAAATTTTCTATTTATTTGATTATATAATTTTTCAGCTTTTGTATAAACTCTGCGCATTCTATCGTAACTAGCAAGAGTTCTTGTTACAGCTTCAACATAACGCTGCTTAGTAGCATCAGAAGAATTACTAATAGCTTTATAATTTTCCAAATGCTCTCTAATAGTAGATGCATAACTTGGTATTTTTTCATCAAAATCACTCATTTGATTCATAGAGGCTGATTCAATTTCTGGAACAGAAGAGAAGTCTTGAAGTGCTTTTAGCATGGCTTTATCAAGCATATTATAGAATTTAACGAGTTTAGTCTTTTCATCAGATTCAGATAAAGCATTAAGTCTTTCACCAATTTGACCAAGATCACTGTATAAGGATTTCAAATTAGTAACTGCATTATTGAATTCCTGATAAGAAGACTGTTCTCCTACTTCTCTAATTATTCTGTTAACTTCTTCATTGATTTCATTAATATCATTTAAAATTTCTGTTCTATCATCAGAATCTGCATCTGGCTGGGTTCCGGTATTGGTTTCATCATTTATTTTTGATGCATCTTCAATTTTCTTAGAAAGTTCTGCAATGAAGGCGTCTACTGAACTTATAGTTTTGCTAAGTCTATCCATAGATTCCTTGGCTTTTTTAATACAATTACTACGTTCAGTAATTTGTTGTTTATTCAAGCCATCTCTAGAAGAATAACTCTTAATACTGCTATTTACTTCTTCGTAAATACCAATAAAACGCTTTCCTTCCAGGAGAGAATTCTCATAATTTGGCAATAATTCCTTAAGTTCATCATTAGTCTTTGAGCCAGCATCAGATTTCATATTATTAAAAGCAGAATTTAGTTTATTGTTTTCTTCATCTATTCCTTTTATCTGCTCTTCGATTTTTCCTTTAATCGTGTTGATATCAAGCTTGTCATTACTTTTATCTAATTCTTCCTGAAAAGATTTTTGTATTTCAGGATCGATTTCTTTTCGTAAAACATTGCCTTTATTATCCATAATAACAGTCTGTCCTTCTTCTACGATAACTTCTATACCGTTAATCTTAGAAGTAACTGTTGATTTGCCCTTAGTAACACTAAATTTACTTTCACTGCCATTTTCTTCAGCAATAATAGTGGTTCCGTTGATACCGGCAACGCATTGGCTCATTTCTATTTCAAGAGATTTTCCTTCAGCCATCTTTTTAATATTACCCCACATGTTACCAGCAAGCATTTCGATCTTACTAACATTGCCTTCTTCAGTATGGATAATAAGAGTAGTTTCAGGTTTTATAACATAGGTGCTCATATCTTCAAGACCAAGAATAGCACCTGAATCTTCTTTGGTTCTTATTCTATCGTCTTCATAAATGACTGTATCCAATTCAGCATATTCATAAGCATCATCATCTTCAGAATTTGGTCTTATACTAACTTCACCATATAAGTCATTGAATCTTATTTTTGAGTCGATCTTATCTGCAGAAAAAGCAGGCAAAGATATAGTTAATGTAAGAACAAGTAAAAGTATTATCTTAAATCTTTTCATATTCTTCCTCATAAAAATTCTTGGTTTTTATAATTTAACATCTTAGGTTACCATGAGGGGGAAAAAAGAGCAAGAAAATTAAAGAGATAGAGGAAAAGGGAAAAGGGAAAAGGGAAGAGGGAAGAGGGAAAAGGGAAGA
>JAFPZP010000064.1 GCA_017417215.1 Candidatus Rifleibacteriota bacterium
ATGCCTAAATAACGTAGAAAATGCCTGCTTTTTTACTAAAAAATTGCATTTACTCTTGCAAAACTTGAAGTTAGTTATGCAAATTCCCGTTTTTATACTGTTTTTCAAAAAGTTGCATTTACTTTTTCAATTAACCAAAAATAAAAGTTGAAGAATTAAGACAATAAATATATAATCTTTTCTCCAAATTATTCCAATGACTATACTATATAAAGAAGGTTGAATAATATGTGGGATTACACAAAATCCGTCATTGATCACTTTGAAAACCCTAGAAACGTAGGAAAACTTGAAGACGCTAATGGTGTTGGTCAAGTTGGTTCTCTTGCTTGCGGTGACGCCTTAAAACTATTCTTAAGGATTAATCCTGAAACCGAAGTTATCGAAGATGCAAAATTCATGACTTTTGGCTGTGCAAGTGCAATAGCTAGCGCATCTGCTCTTACAGAAATAGTTAAGGGAATGACTATAACAGAAGCTTTAAAAGTAACCAACGAACAGATTGCTGATTATTTAGGTGGTCTTCCCCAGCAGAAAATGCACTGTTCCGTTATGGGAAAAGAAGCTCTTCATGCAGCAATAGCAAACTATCGTGGTATTGACGTAGCAGAAGAACATAAAGATGAAAAAATCGTCTGTGAATGCTTCTGGGTTTCAGAAGAAAAGATACGTGAAGTCGTTAAAGAACATGGTCTTAAAACAGTAGAAGAAGTTACTAATTATACAAAAGCCGGTGGCAAATGTGGAAAATGCCACAATGAAATAAAAAGAATAATCGCTGAAGTTAATGGCACAAAACTAGAAGAAGTTCCACAAAAACCTAAGATGTCTAATCTTATGAGAATGAAAATGGTAACTGCCTGTATAGAAGAAAAGATAGCTCCAATGCTGAAAAGAGACGGCGGTGACATTGAATTGGTAGACATGGAAGGCGCTGATGTTTATGTTAAGCTTCATGGAGCTTGCAGTAGCTGTGTTCACGCAATCGACACACTCAGAAGTGTTGTTCAGGAAACATTGCGTCAGGAAGTTTCAGCAGATATTAATGTAATTGAGGCAAAGTAATATGCAAGTCTATCTTGATAACAACGCAACAAGCATGGTATCTCCAACTGTTAGGGAAGCTATGCTTCCATTCTTTGGAGAATTATACGGGAACCCAAGTTCTATGCACTTTTTCGGTGGACAAGTAGCCAAATATGTTAAAGAAGCTCGTGAAAAAGTTGCAGATTTATTTAATGTTTCACCAGATGAAATAATATTTACTTCATGCGGTTCTGAATCAGACAATCATGCTATTCGTGGATATCTGGAAGCACATCCAGAAAAGAAGCATATTGTAACAACAAAAGTTGAACATCCTGCTGTTCTTAATGTTTTCAAGTATTTAGAAAAAAATAAAGGCTATAGAACTACTTATCTAAGCGTCAATAAAAAAGGTATGATCAGCTTAGATGAATTAAAATCATCTTTAACCGATGATACCGCCTTGATTTCTGTAATGACTGCAAATAACGAAATAGGAAATATTTTTCCAATAGGCGACATTGGAGCTCTTGCAAAAGAACGCGGAATAATATTCCACACAGATGCAGTTCAAGCTGCTGGCAAGCTTCCAATGGATTTAAAGGCTATGAATGTAGATATGCTTTCTCTTTCTGGTCATAAAATTCATGCACCAAAAGGTATCGGCGTTCTCTATATCAGAAAAGGGGTTCATGTATCACCATTTATTATAGGCGGTCATCAGGAAAGCGGCCGCAGAGCCGGAACAGAAAACGTTCCTTATATTGTTGGTCTTGGGCAAGCTTGTGAAGATGCCAAGAAGTCAATGTTTGACGAATCAAAGAGAATTGGTGCTTTAAGGGACAAGCTGGAAAAAGGCTTAACAGAACAAATTCCTTATACTCACATCAATGGCGACCCTGAACATAGAATGTATAACACAACCAATATTGGTTTTGAATTTGTTGAAGGTGAAGCTATCTTGTTGCATCTTAGCAAAGAAGGTATAGCAGCTAGTTCCGGTTCTGCTTGCACAAGCGGTAGTTTGGAACCTTCACACGTTCTCATGTCAATGGGAATACCATTTACTTACGCTCATGGTTCTTGCAGATTTTCTCTTTCCAAATTCACAACAGAAGAAGAAATCGACTATGCATTAAAAACAATTCCACCTATTATTCAAAATCTTCGAGAATTATCGCCCTTCTATGATGATTTTTTATCAAGCAAAAAGAAATGACCTATAAAAAAAATCCCTGAGTTTTTTACTCAGGGATTTTTTTTATTCCTTCATACGCTTTTTCAATAATTCAGCTATTCCCGGTGTCACCATTTCATTGATATTACCGCCATAATAGGCTATTTCCTTAACTACACTTGAGCTCAAAAAAGAATATTTCGGCTGAGACATCAAAAAGACTGTTTCTACTTTTGAATTTAAATGGTAGTTCGCAGCAAACATCTGAACTTCATATTCATAGTCTGAAACAGCTCTCAAGCCTCTTATAACTGCTGTTGCTCCCACTTTTTCACAGAAATCAACCATCAAGCCATTGAAATGCATAACTCTGACGTTTTCTAAATCATGAATAGCATCATTAATCATATCTACACGTTCTTCTGGTGAAAAAAGACACTTTTTATTGGAATTAACCAAAACCCCAACTATTACATGGTCAAACAAAGAAGCTGCCCTTTTCAAGATATCAAGATGACCGTTTGTCAAAGGGTCGAAAGAACCAGGATAAACAGCTATTTTCATTTGGCTTTTTCCTCTAGCTTCATAAAATCAATCAAATCGTAGCCAGCTTCTTTCATTATATTATCAAAAGCCACAACAGGGAAACCTACTACATTAAAATAACAGCCTTCTATTTTTTCAACAAATAGAGCTGCATGCCCCTGAATACCATAAGCTCCAGCCTTATCATAGGGCTCTTTTGTATCAAGATAAGTTTCTATATCTTTTTCTGTTAACCTTCTGAAATAAACATAAGTAATCTCAGAATGGGAATAAATTTTTTGGTGTTCAGCATCAACCAAAGCTATACCAGAAATTACGCGATGCTTCTTTCCTGATAGTTCTGTTAACATTCTTTTAGCATCAGTTCTGTCTTTGGGTTTACCCAAGATTTCAGAACCATCTACAACAATAGTATCAGCCCCTATAACTAACCCTGTTTCAAGAGCACTTGCAGCATACATAGCTTTCAAACTAGCAAGTTTTGCAGATTTTTCTTCAGGAACAAGATTTTCAACATCTGAAATCTTTTCCTCATAAGGCGATTCAATATATTCGAAAGGAACATGTAAACCATGCAGTATTTCGTGACGGCGCGGTGACTTAGAGGCTAAATATAACTTTGGTAATGCAACAGTCATTATGTTCTCCTTAGTAATTCATAAGTTATCTTTCCGACAATTAATCCAGTTGGAACACCAACCCATATTATTAAAGCCAAGTGCAACCAAATAGTTAGATTGGAAGCAAACAATAACTGGACAGCCAAAAGCTGTGAGATATTACTTGCTATAGCACCAAATATACTAATAATGCAAATAGATGTTTTTGGCAAGTAATGAAAAATCAAAGCCATCATAATAGCGGCTGCAACAGCTCCAGAGAATGAAATAACATGAACAGGTGATAAAAAACTGCCAAAAGCAAAAGCAGCCAAACAGGTTCGCAAAGCAGCAATTCCTATTCCAGTAAAAGAATTAATACGAATAATCGCATAAAGAGTAACAACGTTTGCCAAACCGATTTTTAACCAGGGTAATATTCTGGGAAGAGGCGATTCAAGCATCTGCAAAGCAGCAGCACAGGCTGTTAGAATAGCAATCAAGGTTATTTGCCTTATCCTGTTTTTACTTTCAGGCTTTGAAGTCACTTCTTGTTCACTTACCATTTTTAATCAGCCAGCTAATTATTAGTTTCCTTTACCTTAGAGCCAAAAAATAATCCTAAAAACCAAGCTCCAATATTAATAAAAAGATATAACCCTATAGAAACACAAAAAGCAATCAAAAGCCAATTAGGATGTTTTCGAGAATCTGCCTTGGCTTTACTCCTATTCCAAAGGTTAAGCTTATTATCTATATCTCCATGAAATTTACAATAAAGAATACCATCATTAGACAAATCTCCTTCAGAAGCATATTCACAACTTTCTGTAGGAAGCGACATTGTCGGACTTAAATATTTTTTGTCTATCAACATTTCTTTCACTTCATTGTCAAAAGACTTAATCATTTCTCGGACATCCATATTATAATTTTCAATTGCACAAGTAATAGTGTGAATATTTTTAAAACAAGCTTTTTGATTATCTGTTGAAATATCACTTCCAAATCTCGTAGAACTATTAAGAGTGGTATCAGACTGTATACCCCCTAGAATAACCGCTATACCCATTGCAATGGAAAAAATAATAGCATGTAACTGACTCATAAGTTTTCCTCGTTAACAGAATTTATCTTGTAATTGCATCAACCTTATCTGCTGCCGTCTTATTAATTGGTTGAACCACTACTGCATTTGGAACACAAATTAACGCTTCGTTTTTTGTCCAGCCACAGTTTACACACACCAGACAGGGGCAGGTTGAAGAAGCAACTCTTACTCCTTTTTCATTATCTAACTCTATTATCATACTACCTATTTTGCCTTGAACAGTTAAAGATTCGTTTGATTTCGATGGTTCAATATTTTCTATAATTTCACTATTGTTCTTGTAATGCTTAATTTGATAGTAAACTTCCTTCGAAGGAACAAAAGCATAGATGGTTTTTATTAGAAGCGGTAGTAGAAGCAAAACTAGAATAATTATCCAGTCGTTTTTCTTTATCGCTATATATTTTTCGTTATCCATTTCACTCATCAAATCTTAAATCTCATTCCTCTTTTTCTTTAAAAGCGGAAAGTCTGCATGCTCAACCCCTAACTCCCAACTCCTAATTTATTCCTTTATTTTAGAGAAATAAAGCTTTCCTCTTGGAGTGACTGTTATTTTGCCGTTTTTATCAAGGAAAAGAGCTGCAATATTTTTTTCTTCTGCAAACTTGTAGGCCTTATCAGGAGGCATGGCAAAGAGTGCAGTACTTAAAACATCGCTCTGAATAGGATCTAGAGTAACAACGGTCACAGAATCATAGTAATCAGCTGGTATACCAGTTTTGGGATCCATAATATGGCCATATCTTTTACCATCTACAACAACATATCTTTCATAATCACCTGAAGTAGAAATAGCCAAAGGGGTTCTTGATTCAATAAAAGCGAGGCTACCGCCATCGCGCGGGTCTCTAACAGCAACTTTCCAAGGAGATTTATCCGGTTTTTCACCTTGAAACCAGATATCGCCAGCATCGTCAATTAAAAAAGCCTTGCACCCAGCAGCTTTTAAAATTTCTCTAGCATAAATAATAGAAACCCCACCGACAATACCGCCAAAATCAATCATACTACCACTAGCTATTGTTAAATCATTTTCATTTATATGCAAAACGTTAGAATAGCCACATTTCAAAAGACTGCCTTCTAATTCTTGTTCGCTAGGCAATCTTCCTATTTTTTCAGGAGTATGGAAACCGTATATTTCATGCAGTGTAGCAAAACTAGGGTCGAAATACCCATTAGTATTCTCATACATAAACTTAGCCTGGATAGCAATCTCCCTTAATAAATCTCTTTTATATTTATTATTGAAATTATATTCATATTTTCCTGTTTTATTCAGAGTGTACAATCCCGAAGATTCTTTATAGAAAGAAGTCTGCTTTTCAATTTCATCAATCTTTTTAAATGCCGCCTGCATACCTAAGTAGCCTTTAATACCATAAACTTTTATAGTATAGGCTGTATTCATCAAGAATCTGATATCGCTGAAAAATAAAGAATCACCGTGTACATAGAACCAGGAACTGAACAATACCAATAAAAGCACTGTTATACTTGAAAGAATTAATTTCTTTTTAATTCTTTTCTTTTCAAATTCAGGTAATTCTTCAACTGGAGTTTCTAAGTCTTTATTTTTTTCTTCAATTATTGTATTGTTATCCATTAGTAGCCCCACATTTAATGTGCGTGAATTCTAACACAATTTAGATTATGTACACAAGGGAATTTAACTTGACAATAGTTGGCAATAATTGTATAAACTTATGCGTCGGTGCTTTTATGCCGTACATAGTAATTTCATTTTTGAGGAGACAATGTAATGGCCAAAGGTCCTGTTTCTCAATTTATTAATCATCATTTTCGTCATTTTAACTCTGCAGCTTTAATGGATGCTGCTAAAGCATACGATGAACATATCAACAAAGGCGGCAAGATGATGCTTGCTATGGCTGGTGCAATGAGCACTGCTGAACTCGGTCTTTCTCTTGCTGAAATGATCCGCCAAGATAAGATTTCTATAGTTTGCTGTTCTGCTAACAATCTTGAAGAAGATGTCATGAATCTTGTAGCTCATAATCACTATTATAGAGTTCCACACTATCGTGACCTCACTCCTGAACAGGAACAGGAACTTTTGAATAATCATTACAACCGTGTTACCGATACTTGTATTCCAGAAGAAGAAGCTTTCAGACGCTTAGAAGACCACTTAGTAGATATTTGGAACGATATGAAAGCTAAGGGCGAAAGATTATTCCCATGGGAAGTTATGTATCGTTTGCTCAGAAGTGGCGTTCTTGAACAGTATTACGAAATCGACCCCAAAGACAGCTGGGTTCTCGCAGCTTGCGAAAAGAATATCCCAATATTAGTACCTGCTTGGGAAGACTGCACTACTGCAAATATTTATACCGCACACTGCATTAAGGGCGAATTCGATGCTTCTAAATCAATGATTAAGAATGGCATTGAAACCATGATTTTCTTAACCGAATGGTATAAAAAGAACGGCGGCGGTCAAGGCTGCGGTTTCTTCCAGATTGGTGGCGGCACCGCTGGTGACTTCCCGATTTGCTGTGTTCCAATGATGGAACAAGACCTCGGTTGGAAGGGTACTCCACTTTGGGCTTATTTCTGCCAGATTTCAGACTGCACCACTTCTTATGGTTCTTATTCTGGTGCTGTTCCAAATGAAAAGATTACCTGGGGCAAGCTCTCTCCAACAACTCCAAGATTCATCATTGAATCTGACGCAACAATCGTTGCTCCATTACTTTTCGCTTATGTATTAGGCTGGTAAAAGTAAATTTATTATTTGATATAAAAAAAGCTGGGCTTCAAGCCCAGCTTTTTTGTTACATTACGATTATATATAATCCTCACGCAATCCTATAAGTTCATATAAAGGAAAAGTTCGATTCGTTCTTCCCTTAATTGCCATACGTTCTATAAATTGAAGTCGGCCAGCCCCTTGAATCTGTCTAATGCTAAATGGACAAATAAGAATACCGGTGTTCTTAGCTTTACCTGCCTGAACTTTTAGTCTAGCAGCTAAATTTACTGGGTTACCGATAACAGTATAATCTAATTTCCCATTTCTAGAACCAATTTTTCCAGAAACAGCATCACCAGAAGCTATTCCCATTTTTATCTTAAAATATGGAAGTTCAACTTTAAGTCTTTTATTAATTGCTAAAGCTGCTCTGCAAGCATTTAAAACAATATTTTCCTTTGAACTTGTTTTTCTAAAAACAACCATAACAGTATCTTCAATAAGCTTATCCACTTGTCCGTTAAAAGCAGTAGATATTTCATCAACGGCATCAATTAAACAACTTATTATTTTTGTAACTTCTTCTGGAGAATACTGGCTTAATTCTTTTGTACCGCTTAGAGCACAAAACAACACACTTACGGGAATACGTTCTCCACTTGGTTGCATTATTTGAACACTATTATTAGAAACTTCCTCAATAACATCTTTAGAAACATAACTAGTCATTTTTTCTTTTTGTAATAAAGCATCTGTCATTTCATTGAATGTTTCACATAAGTTTTCAAACTCATCACCTGTTTTATTCTCTATTTTATAAGTATAATCACCTTTCGCGACTCTATCAGAAGCTTTTTGCAATTCTCTTATTGGCGAAACAATTATACTTCCAAGCATTACAGATAGAGCTATTACTAATAAAAGAATATAAATAAGAATACTTTTCATATCTATTCTTGAATAAAAACCAGAATCATTCTCTTTTTTTTCAGCTCTACTTATAACAATTGCGTTAACCTGATTAATAAAAGCACCTGTATTAATTGAATTATTAATAGACCAATGTGTTTGAGTTTTATTCAGTAAAATCTGTTTTATTTTTTGGCTAATATCATTAAAAACAAATCCATCAGAAAAAATCATATTATTTTCAGAAGGAATTACGCCTTCTTCTGTAATAGGAATCAAAGCATTCCTGACAACATATTTTCCCGTGTTTATAGTTCTGAATAATTCCGGCATACTCTTTTTTAATTCAAACAATAATTTAGATGTTTCAAATTTAATAAGAACAGATCCTTCAACCGTAACAAACTCTTTATTATCTCTTATTTCTTTTTTATATATTGGGAATAAGGAATAAAGAGAGTTAGGCTCATTTGCTATTGAAGCATAAATTCTACCAATATTTGTAACTATGCCAGCTATACTGTTAGGTTGTAACAAACCAAAGATTCTTTCCATATCTTTATAATCATTAACTTGTTTTAAATCAACCTTCATAAAAGCTTTAGAAATGCCTATATTAAAAACATCTTTTGCTTCTTTTGCCAACTGAGAAAGATTGTCTTTTTCATCAGCCTTGATAAAATCTCTGTCCTTGTCATTTCCATAATTATAAGATATTACACTAGCACTATTATCTTTAAGCCATTCAGACAAAACATTGTGAAATTCTTCTGGCGGAAGTCCTGTAAGTCTTTCTCTTAATTTAGTTATTTCAAGTTCTTTATTGCCAACAAAAGCTTCTATTGCCTTGCTTATTACTTCAGTCTGTATTTTAGTATAGTGTTCTATTTCATATTCAGAGTATTCTTCAGAAAAATACTGGTTATAATAAGCAGCTACTACAAAAGAAGCAAAAGGCAATAATACTGCCCCAGACACACAGAGAATTACTCTCCCGAGAATACGTATATCCATAACATAACCAAATATTCCTATTCTTACTAATCCAAAACTAATTAATAGAATCAAAAGAATAGTTGGAAATTTTAATAATTTAATTGTCTCTCTCATTGGATGCTCTAAGGCAGATTTTGGAAGGGTTACTTTTAATACCGGTTCATTAGCCATTACTTCTTTTAAATTTATCGGATAATAAGAACTGTTTGTAACCAATTTCAAAATCATTTCATCTGATGTTATTGCAAAAATAGACAATCCATTATCTGGATTATAATTAAACTTAAAAAAACGTTTATCTACAATTTTGTCTGTCTCAGAGGCTATTCTTTCATAATCCTTAAGGCTTACTACTTCTCTAGTAAAAATACTGTCAGAATTCTTATCAATTGCATTTCTTATTACTTCTTTAAGTGGAATATCTTTATCTTTAAACAAACATAGAAACATCTGATCTTTATTATTATTTAAACCAAATGTTTTGAAATAACCTAACATTTTGCCCAAATTAGATTTACCAGAAAGAATCGGAATAGAAGTATCAGGTCTTAGATTAATTCCACCTGCGGCCAATAATAAATTTTCAAAATAAGAAATACTTCTTTCTCCTTGAGTTGTATTAGGATTCATAGAGGCATAGGTTAACAATAAATTTTTCATAACCGCTCTAGAATGCATACCTAAATCCTTAAACAAATCCTTCGCAACATAGGATTCAAAAATATCTTTTGATGAATTATAATAAAAAAGTGCTGCTACCTTTGATTTTGTGTGTCTTTCTAAGGCTTGTTTTAAAAGTGAAATATCATCATTTTTTTTCAAAACATCACTTTCTGGGAAATTAGAAAGTTTAGATTCCAAATAATAAGAAGCGGTTAAATTTGTTCTGAATTCGTTTACTTCATCAATTAATTGAATCTTATATTTACTAAGCAGTCTGTTTTCACTTTCTTTAAAAACAATATCTATAGCCTCAGATAAAATCAAAAATGGTAATATGACTAAGAAAAGCCAAATAACAAAAAGCAAAACAGTTTTTGCTTCCATTTTTGAATTAATAGTTATTTTTTCTATATTATTCAAAGCTGAAGCTCCCGATAAAATACTTCTGAATCTGATTTTTCAGGACATAACTTTATTTTATCCTGAACAAAATCATAAGTCTGTTTATCTATATATACTTTGCTAGAAATTGCTTGTTTAGTCATAGCTTCTAAGCTTTCTGCTGATTTAATGATGTTGCCAATCAACAAAAACTCTCGCCTTCTTGCCTTTTCCCCAGCAAAACCAATCATTACTTTACCAGTTGCAAGACCAATTCCATTTTCTATAGTAAATAGTCCTTTAGCAATTCTTTCCTGATTAAAAATTTTGAGGTTTTCACGCATTTCTAATGCAGCTTTACATGCTTGCAAAGCATATTCTGGATTTTTCTCTTCATAAAAAGCAGCAGAAATAGCGTCGCCTACTATCTTTTCGATAGAACCTCCATATTTTACGATTGACTTTTCCATCAAAGTAAAATAATCATTCAATAAACTAACAACTGCTTCTGGCTCATTCTGTTCAGAAATAGTAGTAAAACTTCTAATATCAGAGCTTAGAACAGTAACATTAACCTTATTAATCTTTTGTTCTTCTGATTTTTCCAAACTAGTATACAGTTTATCAGAAACAAATCTTCTTAATTTTTCACGTTCACATAAACCTTCAGACATTTGATTAAAAGAATCGCCTAATTCTTCCATTTCATCACCAGTTTTCATATTAATTTTCAAATTGAAATGGCCTAGGCTGATTTCATTTACAAATTTAGAAAGTGTTTTTATTGGTTCAAGCAATGCTCCTGAGAAAAAATCAGAGAGTAATGTAACAACCAACAAAGCATAAATTAATAAAATTAACCCCAATATATTCCCAGATATTAGATTAACATTAGCTTTTGAAACTATTGCCGCAGCAACAAAAACAACCGGAGTATCATTATAATATCTCCATGTTTCTATATAATAATTGTTTTTATCCTCACGGATTTCACTCCCAGAATTTTTTTTGGTTATAGCTTTTTTCGCAGCTTCTAAGTGCAATTGTCTAAAAGGATATACTCTTAATTGAGGTATTTTCTCTCTGAATTCTCGATCTCGTCTAGTAAAAATAGCATATTTAATCTGAGCCTGACCTATTTCTTGGGTTAATAAATCAGTGTATTTTTCAAGAATAATACTATTTAAACAATTATCAATTAAATCACGCATATAAATAAAACTATAAACCAAAGCATGAGGATTATTCGAATTATTGGGTGAAGCAAGTAACATATAAGAAACTTTATCTTTTAAACTAGTTGATTCACTAGGAATCAACAAGCCTTCTTTAGCAAAAACATTTAGTTTATTATGAGTTTTAAAAAAAGAGTCTGTATAACTTGAAAAAATAATATTCTGTTCATTATATTTTTTATTCTCGCTTGTATTAGGGTTAAGCAGATTCATATTCTGTAAATATCTATAAATTGGAGCAATTTGTTTAAAACTTAATCCTACTTCTACTTTTGAATCAGATAATTGTAAATTTTTACCATTTATATCTATCAAATTAATATAAGAATATAAATGATCTTTAGTCATATTTAAAATAGATTTATTATCAACCACAGTTGTAAAAAAATTATTTGGAGTAGAATCAAAATAAGCATCTGCTAAAATCTTTTTATCTTTTAATAAATCAATAATGAAATTGTTTAATACATCTTCTTTGATTTTATCTAAAAGCATCATTCGTTCCGATATTGCTTTTTCAGTTTTTGCAAGAATAATTTTATCTTCATTTTTCATTCCCAAATAAGAAATTATCCAAAGACCTATTATTGGGATAGAAACAGCTACTAATACAATTATTCTAATTTTGTAAGATAAGGGAATTCTATTATGTTTGATAGAGAAAAAACTACTTAGAAAATAAAGTAAAAAAATAAAAAAGATTACCCATATAAGTATTTCGGTATTTCTTTGATACATAAAGTAATCATTTGGTATATTATTTCTGTCTATACTAACTACTAATGAATGCTTCATCAGGTAATCTCGATAAGTATCATAAAGATTAGAATTTATATTGTGTTCAGCAATAAAAGTATAAAAATGAGAAGGAAAAGGAACTTCATAAATAATTCTTTTATCTGTTATAGACCATTTTGGAGCTTTTATACTATTTTCTGATATATTTCTGTTTATTGATGTAAAATTACTATTATGCTGTTTAGAGGAAGCCTTATTTAATATCTTTTCTATAGAAATATCCGAGCTCTTTATTAAAACATAGTATAATCCAAAAAAATTCTTTACTTCTTTGTTTCCTTTACTAGTTTTATTTATTAAACAATTATAATATTGAAAAATTCTTTGATTACCAAAATAATTAGTAAAAAAAGACAGACAATTACCAGGTTTTCCTAATTCACTAAAAAAAACAGAAAAATTTTTTATGACTTGTATCTCAAAAACTGGATCTAATTTAGGATAGTGACTTTTATATTCACATTCAATTAATAGTTTATAGAATTCTTCTTCGAAATTAGTTTTATTTTTTAAAGGGAATAATGATAAATCACTATTTAAAACAGTTGTAAGTATTGATCCCATACAAGTATACAAAAATTTATTTTTATCTTTTTCATTAATAAAAAACTTATCTTTATCTTCAAAATCTATATCTGTAAAATCATAACCTGAACTAATAAAGATGAAAGGTTCAAAGCCATAGTTATCCTTTAAAAAAGTTTTTGCTTTTTTAATAAAATTATCTTTAAAAAAAGTTGGTTCATTTCCTTCGAAAGAATATTTATATTGTTTATTGTTAAAATCTGAAATTTTAAACTTATTTTCTAAATCTTGAAAAGCAGTTTCAATGTAAACTTCAGGTTTCAAAACATCCTGAAAGCTATTCATTTCACTTAAAAGCTGTTCTTTAACAAGCTCTTCAGTAATTCTTTTATTATTTTCTGCAAGTTCTGAAAAATAGTTATATAAATAAAGAAGAGGTATTAAAATCAATAAAAAAATAGCTAATACTCTAATATGACTAAATATTTTCATGATGGAAAAATATTCCTCTGTTCATGAAAATAAGATAGATTAAATATATTAGCTACATAAACCAAAACTCTATACGAGTTTAACGTTTTTATCATTGTTAAATAACCTAGTATAGTTTTAACACCTTAAACTATTATCGGCTATTTTCTCTAATGATGTTATTTCTCTAATTTATTATTACTTATTTCTTACGTATTTTTTCATAAAACCATTTAGATTAGAAAAAATACCCATAAGTATGTTTATTTCTCTAGAAGTTGGAGACGAGCGATGGAAAAAGGCCCTCAAAACCTGGAACAAATCGTCTGGATTTACCAAAGGCAAAAATTCACAATAACTAAGGACTTTCTTCATATGATTATAAAGTCTCGCCAATTCTTCTGTAGTAGCAGGCTTTTCTAATGGGTCATCTGCTTGAGCTTTGGGTAATGGAACAGGATTCCCAAATTTTTGGAAAAGCTCATACGCTATTAATAATACAGCCTGAGAAAGATTCAATGAGGTACAAGCGGTATCTGTTACTACTCTCATACAACCCATGCAATATTGAAGATCATCTTTGGTCAATCCCCATTCTTCACGACCAAAAAGAATAGAAACCGGTCCATTTTTAAGGACTTTTTCAATTCTTTCTAATCCTTCTCTAACGGTATAATTAGGTTCATGATATTCGCCTCGACGGTTAGCAGTTCCTAGAACCAATACAGAGCCTTCTATTGCTTCAGGAATAGTCTGATAAACTTTTGCATTGTTTAATATATCCTGAGAATGCATAGCCATTTTTACAGCATCTGAGTCTAACTCACAACCAGGTCTAACCAAGCAGAGATTATGTAAACCAAAATTATTCATTGCTCGGCAAGTAGACCCGATATTGAGAGGACCTTGAGGTTCAACGAGTATTATACGAATATTATCTAACAACGGATTTTTAACTGGTTCTGGAAAATTTCTGTCAGTCACGATACATGTCTCCAAAAAATGGGATAAAAAAATAGGCCCGCTCGGATTCGAACCGAGGACCCCCACCATGTCACGGTGGTGCTCTAACCAACTGAGCCACGAGCCTTCATCGTGGTTTATACTATCATGGGAGGTTTTAAAAGTCAATAATTATTAAAGAGAATTATTGATTGAAATATAATCAATCTTAAATATACTTTACTTTAAAGAGGTATACATATGAAAAATTTTACTATGAATCTTTCAAACAAAAAAGGAAGCGCTGCTACTTTCCTTACTCTATTTGTTATAATTGTTCTTTCTATAGTAATATATTATATCTATACTGGTTATGTTCACCGGTATTATATAAATATTTATGATAATAAAACCATAGATAGAACAATAGAAATTCCACCTTTTGTTGAACGTTTAACAGATTCAAACAAAGAATTAATTGGTGAGTGTGATTTGCGGGTAGGAACAAGTTTTCAGCAGGTTACAGATTTTTACAAATCTTATTCAAAACAATGTGGTTTTTCATTTGAATCTACAGATTATGATTTTCATATGACGATAAGAAAAGATTATGTTATTGAAGGGAAATTAATGGGGAGTGATGTTTTGCTTCGTTGGATACCAGATCTTAGCCCCAAACAATTAGTAAAAGCTAAAAAGCTATATGGTAAAATTAAAACTCCACCAATTAAAGAAGACGAATAAAACAAAGATAAAAAAAGACCCGAATTATTCGGGTCTTTTTTTATCTTTGTTTTTTATTTCTTTAGAATGATTGCAGTTGTCGGTGGAACATTATAATCACCTTCAGCAGTATACAAACCGGCATCGTTAATCTTTTCACCATCGCAAACAACTTTCCATGCTCCACTCTGAGGAAGATTGAATCTAATCCAATCTTTTGAGTCACCATTAAAGAGTACAAGTATATCAGTATCACCCTTTAGAAGCATACCCAAACCATTTTGATTAGCTGGCTGTATCCATTGCATTGTCTGGTTATTCAAAGCAACTGGCTGTCTGAAATTAGGATATTTCATACGTAGTTTAATCAAACCTTTGTATAAATCGAAAATATCTTTATTCTTTTCTTTTACAGACCAATCTATCCAGTTAGTTGCATTGTCTTGGTCGTAAGAGTTATCATTTCCGCCTTTGCTTCTACCAAATTCCTGACCGGAATGAATCATTGGAATACCCTGAGCAGTGAGAAGAGCAATAGCAGCTAATCTAACTTTCTTCTTGTCACCCTTGAACAAATCATAAATAGTGTAACCATCATGAGCTTCGACGTAATTCAAGCTTTCTGCTGGTTTAGCAGCCCACCAGAAACAAGAACCTGCAAGAACAGTCATTAAATCATTGCGATTTACGTGACCACCAGCTAAGCCTCTAACGTTTTCTCTGAAATCATCGTTCCATTTAGCAAGACGAGTATTTCTGAAATCTGATTTTGCCCACTGATTTCTCTGCCAATCAGCAGCCCAAGGTTCAGAAGTAAGAATTGTTGTAGAAGGCAATTCATCAATAATAGCTTGCATAGTGCCTTTATCAATAATGGTGCCAAGGTCAAAGCGGAAGCCATCAACTTTGTATTCTGTCATCCAATATTTTAGAGAATCTATAATCATCTTGCGGCACATTGGGCTTTCTGTGTGCATTTCATTGCCACATCCAGTACCATTCCAATAATAATGCTTATCATTTGGCATTAAACGATAATAACCAGCATTATCAAAACCCTTGAAGTTAATTGGAGTGCCTTGTTCATTACCTTCTGCTGTATGGTTGAATACAACGTCTAGTATTACAGCAAAACCTTCACTGTGAAGACCATCTATTGTAGCCTTTAATTCTTTAACGCCCTGACCATATGGCTTAGTTGCATAAGCAGATTCAGGAGCAAAGAAATGTGTAGTCATATAACCCCAGTGATTTGGATGACCAGCAAAATCATTATCATATTCATGGATTGGCATTAATTCAATAGTGTTAATGCCCAATTCTTTCAAGTGACCAAGAACTTTGCTTGTGCCTTTGCCCTGAAGCAACCCTAAGTATTTACCTTTATAAGGTTCTTTTACGCCAGAACTCTTATGAGCAGTAAAATCTTTTACGTGCATTTCGTAAATAACAGCATCTTTAGAGGCTGGGCGCTTAAAGTTTTTGCATTTCCAAGTATAGTTTCTATCAACAACAATAGACTTACCATTATGGTTATAGTTAGCAAAAGCATATGGGTCAGAAAGCAATCTTGTTTTATCAAACAAATAGCCAGGTCCCTGTGGACCATCAGCTGTGAAACCATAATAAGTGCCGTATAATTCTGCATCTACTACAGCTTTCCAAACGCCATCTTCACCTTTTTTCATTGCTACAGCATTGCCTTTTTTATCTGTTGCATTCTGGAACAAATATAATTTAACTTCTGTAGCTTCTGGAGAATAAACAGCAAATGTGGTCTTCCCGTCTGCAACACGAGCACCAAGTTTTGCATTAGATACTTCTCTTTTTACTCTTGTTGCTTTTGAAGAAGTTGAAGATTTTTTTGTTTTGTTTTTGTTGCTATTATTAGTTGTTCGAGTTTGATTAGAACGAACAGCAGGACTAGCAGCTACTGATTTATTTATATTGCTGATATCCTTGTGATATTCCTTAAATTCTTTGCGAAGTTCAGGAAATACTTCTAATTTCGAAGCTAATTTGGGTTTTTCTGTATAAGCCAAATACTTAACTCGTTCTTCAAGAAGTTTTAAAGCCTGATTAAAAGCAGATTTTTCAGCAGCATTAGACACTGATTGACCATATGCAGAAAGAAGCATTACTGCATTATCTATATCAGAAGCTGTTGAAACATTCTTAACAAGCATCTTTCTGAAGAAATCTATAGCATCAGAATCTTTTCCGTATGCTAAAGAGGTAACTACTGCCTTAGCATCATCTGTTACAGAACGTGAAGCAGTATAGTTATCTTTTGAAAGACTAATTAAACCTTTATTAAAATCATTTTCAAGGTTGTCAGCGTATGAAATACCAAGCGACATCATAATCGCTAAACCGACACCAAAACAAACCTTCCCTATCCTATAAAAACGCATTGTTTCCCTCCGAGGGTTATGTGATTTGTACAATTATACTGAAATAAACACTACTCGTCAATTATCTAAGTATTTTTCATCAAACATTTTTGTACATAAAAAACAGCCTGATAATATCAGGCTGTTTTTTCTATCTAATTTAGTCTACTGTCATATGAATAACTGTAGCTCCGTCTTCAGTACCTTCAACTTTAATAACTTTGAGAATTCCTGAAGTATTCTTTTTCAAACGTTCTTGAATTATAAGCAGGTCTTTATCCATTTTTTTCGGATTAGATCCAAAAAGTATCAATTCTCTTTCAAAACGCTTAACCATACGTCTTACATCTTCTACATCAGAAGAAGTTAAATTAACTCTCTTTATAATGTTGTTAAAATTAGCCGACTGCCCTATTTCAATAATATTATTACATATATGGATTAATAATTGGATTGCATGATACTTATCCAATGGTCTCATAGTTGCTGAAGCACGAGCAGTTAAAGTTTTAACCCAGCCTTTCCTATTCATATTTGCAAAAATAGCGAGGATTTCATCATCATTATCTAATTTGGGTGATGGCTGAGAATTCCAAATGATAATTCTGTTAGAATTAATAACTGGCTTAAGCTGATCTTTACGAGTTAAAGGTTCGGTCTGTGCTGGTATTCTTAAAGAAAGAGTTACCTTACGATCTGGATAATCTTTTGGAATAGGAATAGTTATTGTGGAGTCGGCATTTGCTGAAAAAGCAAATATTCCTGCAAGAATACAAAGTATCCCGAAAGGAATAAAAGCCCTTAAGCTAGGCATATACTTTTTCATAAAAAACCTCCAGTATATTTTTACACCTAGCCTATCGGCAGACTCCGCCTATTTATTAATGATAATTGATTAAAAATTCAAAAAAACAATTAATAAATAGGCGAAAAAATCAAGCTTTTTTGTTTTGTGGTAAATCCAATTCAATCAACTCATTCGGGAAATGAGTGAACTGATGAATACCATCTTTGGTAATCATGAAAGAATCTTCGATTCTTATTCCACCCCAACCAGGCAAATAAATACCTGGTTCAACAGTATAAGTATGACCAACCTGAATTATACTAGGATTCAATGGTGAAAAGGCTGGTTTTTCATGTATTTCTAAGCCAAAGGAATGACCTAATCCATGACCGAAATTCTTTGCATAACCGGCATCTGTAATAACTTTTCTTGCAATTGCATCTATTTTTTTGCATTCTTCGCCAATTTTAATAGCTTGAATAGCTTTTGTCTGAGCTTCAGCAACAATTCCATAGATTTTCTTGAACTTTGCAGTAGCTTTGCCAACAAAGAAAGTTCTTGTCATATCAGAGTGGTAACCTTTGTAAGTTGCCCCAAAATCTATCTTTAACATATCACCGTTTTTGATTTTTCTATCTGTGGGTTGATGATGCGGGCATGAAGAATTTGGACCAGAAGCAACGATAGTATCGAAACTAGGCATTTCAGAACCGTTAAGTTTCATATAAAATTCAAGAAGTGCCGCAATCTCTATTTCACTCATTCCCAAAGAAATATCTTCTAAGAGAGAAGCAAGAGAATTGTCTGCTATATCAAAAGCGGTCTGCAAAGCAATAGCTTCATCATCGTCCTTATACTGTCTTAATTCTTCAACAAGATTTTCTGTAGGAACAAGCTTATCGCCTTTAAAATTGTTGGAAAAATGCAAAAATCTCTCTACATCCAAGGATTTTTCAAAACCCAAAGATTTAATACCCATTTCGTTAATCTTCTCAAAAACAGCTTTATCTTCGCCATTTTTGGTAATTACTATTTCGGCGCAACCGTTTAATTCTCGCTGACACTGTTCCTGATAACGAAAATCAGTAAAGAAAACAGCTTCTTTTTGGGTTACAAGCAAAGTTCCATTAGAACCAGTATAACCACATAAATATCTAACATTTTTAAGATTGGTAATAATTACAGCTTCATAATTATTTGTAAAAATCTTTCTTAAAGCCTTGATTCTTTCTTTAGTCATTGTTCTATCCTTTCCGCTTTTAAAATTTCAATTTTTCTCTTGCTGTAGCCAGATTGTTCAAGAATTGGGCCAATATCGGCAGTAGGAGCTATAATCGTAATAGCCAGCCGTTTTTCATCTAATAAATCTTGAGCAAGTTTATTGACTTCATCGGTAGTAACCGCAAGATATGGAGCCAATGTGTCTTCCGGAGCAAGAGGTTCAACATTATATAAAAAGCCCATGGAAAGCCTGTTCATTCGGTTAGTCATGCTTTCAAGTCCCAAAAGCATGTTACCTTCAAGCTGTTCACGAGTTGCATTCAATTCTCTTGTGCTTATTCCTTTATCTTTAAATTTCTCCATTTCTTTTCTGCAAACTTCCAAAACCATTGGAAGCTGATTCATGGATGTTCCTGCATAAATACCAAATAGCCCGGTATTTGCAAGAGAAGTATGATATGAATAAACGGTATAAGCCAAACCACGTTTTTCACGAACTTCCTGGAACAAACGACTGCTCATTCCCCCACCCAAAGCAGCATTCAAAATAGTTAATGCGAATCGTCTATCGTCAGAAAATGATACACCTTCTGTTCCAAGAGTGAGATGAACTTGTTCCATGTTTTTAACATATACAGAAGCATCTGAAGAAGGCTTTATCTTCTGTAGTTTATGATTGAAACTGCCTTTTCTCATATTCTTTAGTTTTCTGTCAATCAAAGAACAAAGCTTATCCCAGTCGAAGTTGCCAGCTATACAAATTAAAAGATTTTCAGTAACATACTGGGTTTCAAAAACTTCATAGATGTCATCCCTTGTCATAGCACCAACAGTGCGTTTTGTTCCCAATATAGGACGACCAAGCCTAGCTTTTTTCCAGATATTTTGACCCAATAACTCATGAATAATCTCATCAGGAGAATCTTCATACATTTTGATTTCTTCCATGATAACACGACGTTCTCGTTCGATTTCATCCTGAGGGAACTGGGAATTCATAATCATATCGCCCAAAACATCTATAGCCTTTTCCAGCTTATCTTTGACAACGCGGGCATAATAACAGCAAAAATCTTTAGAAGTAAAAGCATTTAACACGCCGCCAATTCTGTCAAACTCGCTGGCAATCTTTTTTGCAGAGCGTTTTACCGTTCCCTTGAACAGCATATGTTCAATAAAATGAGAGACCCCATGCATTTTATCTACTTCGTAGATAACACCGCTATGAACAAACATTCCTAAAGCGATGCTTTGAACAGTATCTATTTTTTCAGCTACAATTGTTATTCCGTTATCAAGAACCTTTTTAAGATATGGCGATGAAGACAATTCTATTCTCCAATTTTATTTTGAGGTTCAGTATCATTTTTGTGATTTAACTTATCTATATTAGATAAGTTATTTTCTACAGCTTCATTTGATGCTGATGCTTCATTATCTGACACTTCACCCAAATCGTTATTTTTATCTTCTATCGGCACAAACCCCTGACTTGTATTAAAAACTTTTTCAGCATCTTTTTGTTGTTCTATTACTTCAGCTTTCTGCCCCTCCGGAGTTAAGGTTTCATTTATATCTATTGTTGGAATAGGCAATTCCTTCAAACTATTCATACCAAAGTAATAAAGGAAATCCTGAGTTGTTGAGTATAGTCTAGGTTTACCAAGTATCTGCTTTTCTCCAGAAATATATATAAGCTTCTTCTCAAGTAACGTATTAACAACCCCTTCACTATTAACACCACGAATAGCATCAATTTCAGCTTTTGTAATAGGTTGTTTAAATGCTATAACAGAAAGGGTTTCCAAAGCAGGCAAAGAAAGAGATACAAGTTTTTGACCATCTAATCTTTGAATAAACTGTGAAATTTTAGCTTTTGTAGCCAACTGGATACCATTTTCCAAAATAGCAATCTGCATTCCGCATTTTGGGTCTTCATCATAATCTTTTTTACGAGAAAGAACCAATTGTTCTGTTTTTTCCATAGGAATACCAAGAACCTGGGAAAGCTTTTCGTAGGTAATTGGTTTATTATGAACAAGCAAAAGCCCGTCTAATGCAGCGCACAAAGTATCATGATCAGCAATTGGAGCTTCATCAAACAAATTACCATCAACAGAATAATTATTAGAAGATTCTACACCATCCAATTTATTCAATTCACTTTCATTTTCGGCATCTGTAGCCATTTCCATATCTTTTAGTTCATCCATAATCTTGTTTCCTATCAATTTTCGTTTTCGAAGCAACCAATATCTAGTTATTGCTGAGAATCATCTAAGTCATCAGGTTTATCTTGGTCAATTATTTCCAAATCAGGAGTTACAGGAACAGTTTCTTCCGAAGTTGCAGCCAATGCCTCAGCGGCAGCCTTTTCTGCAGCGATTTCAGACGGAGTTTTAAAGCTAAGCATTTCTTCAGGGATTTCCCTGATTTTAATCGAGCGTATATCATCATCAGCTCTCTTAATAGCTTTCGCCAAAGGCATTTTAGAAACATCATCGGGCTTATCTTCATCGTATTCCTGCTCAGCGGGTTTATTCTTTTTATTTTTAGCATTTGGAATTATAAGAATAGGTTTGAAATTTCCGTCTTGGCTACAGCCTATTTCGCCATCTTTTATCATTTCCAGAATAGCCATAAAAGAAAGAACAGTATTATAACGAGTAGCTTCTTTTTTCAGAAGTCTGGCAAAGGTTATCTCGCCTTTGAACTCTTTTAGCATTTTTCTGATTTCTTTCATTCTATCTATTATGCTAAGCTTATTAAGAACTACCCTGTGAATTGGGGGCATTATTCTTCGTCTAACTAATGTATGAAAAATATCAAGCAATTCAACAGGACCAATATTGATTTCTAATATTTCTTCTGGCTGTCGTTCTATATCGCTAGTTCGAGTGTATATTCTAGAAGCATTACGTTCCATCTCACGCAATTCTTGGGCTATGAGCTTGAACTTTTTATATTCTAAGAGTTGTTCAACCAACTGACTTCTAGCATCTTCTTCCTGATAGCCTTCATCAATAAATTCATCGCCGCTTTCAAAAACCTGTGGTTTTTCCTTAGGAAGAAGCATCTTTGACTTGATTTCAATCAAAGTAGCAGCCATAACCAGGAAGCCGGAAGCAATCTCCATATCCAATATTTCCATCATCTGGATATGTTCAAGATATTGCTCAGTTATTTTAGCAATTGGAATATCGTAAATATCGATCTGCTGTTCTTCTATTAAATGATACAGCAAATCAAATGGGCCTTCAAAAACTGGCAACTTTACTTGATAAGCACTCATATTAATACGCTCAAATATTATTAATCTTTCTTCTTAGTAATCTGTTTCACGCAAAGCATCTTCGGCAGCAGACATAGTTGCTGAATCAGGATTACTCTGAAGAACTTTATACCAATAGTTTCTAGCCTTATTTAAATCGCCTAGTTTATAGTAACCAACACCGATATTAAACAAAGCTTCTGAACATTCTGGATCGCCTTCGACAGCCTTTTCCCAATAATAAATAGCCTGCTCATAATCCATAGACTTATTGTAAATATTACCCATGGTAAATAATGCCTTTGGTTTATTATACCCAGAGGCAAATAAATGATTTAGAATACTTATAGCTGGCTTCAGTTCATTTTCATAATAGTATGCACGAGCAAGCAAAGCTTTTTGATCATCATTCAACAAACCAGCATCATAAAAAGAAGTTAATATTGATACTGCCACATCAGAGTAGCCTATTGAATTAGCCATTATTGCGGCTTCTTCAGCTTCATCTGCCCCACTCATCTTGGTAACATCAATTCTTCTTAGGTAGTAAGCGGTTTGGTCGTCTTCTTCAACTTTGCTGTAAATCTTCGCCATCAATAACAAAAATTGAGTATCATTAGGGTTTCTAATTAAAGCAGATTCACAAAGGTTCTTGGCTGCTGTAAGACGACCTGCATCTACTAATAATTTTGCTGCCTTAGCAATATCATCGTTATCTGCAAAAGACGTATTGCTTTCAGAAACAATTTTACCTAGCTTTTCATCGCAAACAATTCTTACATTGGCATCATCAAATTTAAATATTAGTTCTGGCGCGCTTTTTTCTTCACTGCTGACTCTGAAAGTCAAATCTATTCTAGACTGGGTTCCAGCACCAACAGTAATAGTTTCAACTTTAACTCTGGAAAACTCATTTTCTAAAGGCTTATAATGATGAGGCCCCATATCTAAGGAGAAATCTTTCATTACATTAACAACCTGATCATTTCTGCCGTTGTTAACTATGGTAAGATTTAACCCCAAATCATCTTTTTTTGCTGAGTTTCCTAAGCCTTCTGTATAAGGCTTTCTAGAAATCTCATTAACACTAAGCACTATACCTTTAGGATGAATGATGTCTTCACCTATAAAGAAAACAGGGCCAGATTCAGCACTAATAGCTAAACAAGGTATAGGACTTAACAGGAGAAATAAACCCAATATTATAGCTTTGCAATGTACATTCTTAATCATGATTAGATTTATATTACCCATTTCTGAAACAAAAATCAACAGTACACTAAAGCAACTGTCAAATTCTACAACTTCCCACAGATTGCATCACCAATCGTCTCACAGAGACTTTAGCCTTGTCCACCTACCATGAGATCTGTAAGATCTAAACTATCAATTCTCATTCTTCAACTTCTTTAAAGCGGACAGTTGCTTGTTCGACCTTATTCTCCTCCGCGGTCTCTGTAAATTTGTATCTTCGGATAATCTTTGAGGGAACGAGCCTTGTGCGGAGTATAGAGGTCTCGCGTCTACTGTCCGCTCACTCACCACTCATCACCAATCAATAACCACTAACTTTTAAAATTTTTTGTCCAATTTTCCGTTTTCGATTGATTACTATATAGGAAGAAAAAAATTAGTCTTCCTATATTTTAATTTCCAAGGAGACACATATGTTCTTACAATGTAATTTTATCGGCACTTACAAAGAATGGTTAGCCCAGAAAGCTAATAAAAAAGAAGGACAAGATAATAACTGCAAGGAAGAAAGCATTGTTTACAATCCTTCCACCCATATCAGACACAACTACAAGGATTCTGTATTCAGAATGATTTTTAGCAGGGAAGAATACAGACAGGATCTTCTG
>JAFPZP010000065.1 GCA_017417215.1 Candidatus Rifleibacteriota bacterium
CCACCTACCACCTACCACCTACCACTAATCACCAACCACTAACCCATACCAAGCTTCGCTTGGCTATGTTGCTCTCCGCTCTCCGCTCTCAACTAATGGTCTTCCATCTTATATCTTATATCTTTTAAAAAAATATAATTGCCTTGAATCTATATGTGCGTTATCATAAAACAATATATCTAATAATCGGACAGAAGAATCTCTGAAGGAGGTCCCTGTGAACGCTACGCAACTATTTTGGCTAGCACCAGCTGGTTCAATACTGGCGCTGCTTTATTCATATTATTTTTATGCATCAATGAAGAAAGCCGATCCTGGGAGTGAAAAGTCTCAGGAAATCGCCGGCTATGTTAAAGAAGGTGCCAAATCTTATCTTTTGGCGCAATATAAGATAGTAGGCTTGTTCTTTATTGTAGCCTTTGCTTTCTTTGCATTTTTAGCCTATGTACTGGAAGTTCAAAGTGCATGGACTCCTATAGCCTTCCTTACAGGAGGTTTCTTCTCTGCCCTTTCTGGCTATTTGGGAATGAAAACAGCCACCAGCGCAAGCAATCGAACTGCCGCCGCCGCAAATGATTCTTTGAATTCAGCACTTCAGATAGCATTCAGAAGTGGTGCTGTTATGGGTTTTGTGGTTGTTGGTCTTGGTCTTCTTGATATTTCTATTTGGTGGAAAGTTTTAAATTTTGTTTTAAATAACCCACAAATGTTCAGTGAAAGCATTTTTGCTGTTCACAGCTACACAGAAATAACCACAATCATGCTTACATTTGGTATGGGCGCAAGCTCTCAGGCATTATTTGCCAGAGTTGGCGGTGGTATTTTCACAAAAGCTGCTGACGTTGGTGCTGACCTTGTTGGTAAGACAGAAGCCGGAATTCCAGAAGATGATCCACGTAACCCAGCATGTATAGCTGATAATGTTGGTGATAATGTCGGTGACGTTGCTGGTATGGGTGCAGACCTTTATGAATCATACTGCGGCTCAATACTTGCTACTGCAGCTCTTGGCGCATCTGCTTTCAGTACTCCCGAATTAATTAAACTTCAACTTAACTCAATTTTATTGCCAATGGCCATAGCTGGGATAGGTATAGTTTTCTCTATATTAGGAACTTATTCTATAACCACTAAGGAAGATGCAACTCAAAAGAAGTTGATGGATTCTATCAATCGCGGAGTTAATCTTGCTGCATTCTTTACTGCTGTAACAAGCATTGCTCTTGTAAATTCACTTTTGCCAGGGCATTTTGAAATATTCGGCTCTATTTTAACCGGTCTTATGGCTGGAATAGTAATAGGGTGGGCGACAAATTACTATACTTCCGAAGATTATCCTCCAACAGTAAATATTGCTGAACAATCAACAACTGGTTCCGCAACAGTTATTATTGAAGGTATAGCAACAGGTATGCTTTCTACAGCAATTCCTGTAATTACTATCTGTGTTGCAATACTTCTTTCATACGGTTTCGCCAATGGTTTTACCAATCCGGCAATGGGACTTTACGGTATTGGTATTGCTGCAGTAGGTATGCTTTCAACTCTTGGTATAACCTTAGCAACAGATGCTTATGGTCCAATAGCTGACAACGCTGGTGGAAATGCTCAAATGTCCGGCATGTCTCCAGAAGTTAGAAAAAGAACAGATGCTTTGGATTCCTTAGGAAATACTACAGCTGCTACAGGAAAAGGTTTTGCAATTGGTTCTGCAGCCTTGACTGCTATGGCACTTATTGGGGCCTACATTGAAGAAATAAGAATGGCTCTTCTAAAGATTGCCAAGTTTAGTGGTAAATCCATGGATAGCTTTATTTATCCAACTCCAGAAAAATCTGTTCCTATAGAAAGTGCAACTATGTATGATTTCATGAGTTATTACAATATTAACCTCATGAATCCAGTTGTTCTTGCTGGTTTATTTATTGGTTCAATGCTTGTATTTGTATTTTGTGCATTGACAATGAAAGCTGTCGGAAGAGCTGCTCACAGCATGGTTGAAGAAGTTCGTAGACAGTTCAAGGAAATTCCAGGCTTGTTGTCTGGTGAAGGCAAAGCTGACTATGCTTCTTGTGTTGCTATTTCAACACAGGGAGCTCAAAAAGAAATGCTTGTTCCTAGTTTGCTGGCAATCTTTGTTCCTATTGCTATGGGAATGTTGCTTGGCGTAGCTGGTGTAATAGGTATGTTGGTTGGTGGCGTTTCTACTGGTTTTGTTCTCGCTATTATGATGTCAAATTCTGGCGGGGCATGGGATAACGCTAAAAAATTTGTAGAATCTGGACAGTTTGGTGGAAAAGGCTCTGACAATCACAAGGCAGCTGTTGTTGGTGATACTGTCGGTGATCCATTTAAAGATACTGCTGGACCATCTCTTAATATTCTAATAAAACTTATGAGTATGGTTGCTGTAGTTATAGCTGGTTTAACAGTAAATTATTCTCCAAATATTCAATACTTAATTGGTTTGAATCCAACAGAATTAAGTTATAAAAAAGCCTATACTATGCTTAGTGGAGACCAGGATACAGAAGACAAATATATATCCAGAGATAATTCCAGTTCTATCTATGAAGATCCTTTATTAGGTACTGAAGATATAATTTTGCCGTCAGATGAAGACATGCTTAGAGTAAAAACTCCTTCTAAGGATTCTAAGACAGAAGCAAAGACTCAAGAATCAGCATCAACTACACCTGCAAAACCTGCTCAGACACAAACTCAAAGTTCTTCTAGTGGCTTCGATTCAGGTTTCGGAGGCGGTTTTGACTCTGGAGACCAACCTTCTACTACTAGTAAAGAAACTAAATCAGATACTTCAGGTGGCTTCGATTCTGGTTTCGGTGGTGGTTTTGATGGCGGTTTTGATGGTGGCTTCGATTCACCTGCAGATACCAAGAAGGAAGAAACTAAGTCCGATACTTCCGGCGGCTTCGATTCTGGTTTCGGTGGTGGTTTTGACTCATTCGATTCAACCGCAGATACCAAAAAGGAAGAAACTAAGTCCGATACTTCCGCTGGATTCGATTCTGGATTCGGTGGCGGATTTGATTCTTTTGATGCACCTGCAGAACCCAAGAAAGAAGAAACCAAATCTGAAGCTCCTGCCGCAACAGATTCAACTCAAGGCGGATTCGATACCTTTGACGCTCCTGCAGAACCCAAGAAAGAAGAACCCAAACAGGAAGCTGCAAGTGGTTTTGAAGGTGGCTTCGATTCTTTTGATGCTCCAGTAGCTGAAAAGAAAGAAGAATCAGCACCCGCTGAACCAGCTAAGACTGAAGAAGCACCTAAAGCTGAAGAACCAGCACCTGCCGAACCAGCTAAGGCTGAAGAAGCACCAAAGGCTGAAGAACCAGCACCCGCTGAACCAGCTAAGGCTGAAGAAGCACCAAAGGCTGAAGAACCAGCACCCACTGAACCAGCTAAGACTGAAGAAGCCCCTAAAGCTGAATCCTCAAAAGCTGAAGATGCAAAGAATATAGTTGAAAAAAAGCTTGAAGAAGTAAAAACTGAAGTTTCTGATAAAGTCGAAACTAATATAGACAAAGCTACTGAAGCCTTAAAAGAAAAGGTTGAAGAAAAGAAAGATGCTTTTGAAGGTGGCTTTGACGGACTTTGATGAATAAGAGGTGAATTATGAGCCTTAACCAACTGGAAAGAACTTTAAAATTAGACCTTAAAGCTGCTCTTGGTTGCACAGAACCAATAGCTATAGCATTAGGGACCTGCAAAGCCAAAAGGCTGACTACAGGTAAAACTACAAGTATATTGTTAAGGCTCTCAACTAACCTATTGAAGAACGCTATGGAAGTAGGCATTCCTGGCACTGGCGGACAAAGAGGTATTACCTTGGCGGCCGCATTGGGTTCCCTTTCTCCTGCAGAAAATCCTTCTCTGACACTACTCGAAGGCATGACTGATGAATGGCTGAAAGAAGCCAAAAAAATAAACGATTCAGAAATCGTCCATGTTGAGCTTGTTCCCGAAATGCGTGGCCTTTATATGGATGTAATCGTTACCGATGAAAACAACAATAAAGGTAGATGTGTTATTTCAGGCAGTCATGAAAATGTGATTCTGTTAGAAAAAAATGGAGCTGTTGTATTTTCTTCCCATTCTACTGGTGATAATGGAACTGGTGAATTATTAAAAGAAAGAGAAAATCTCTCAAAAGTTCCTTTTACTGAAATTTGGAACGACATAGGTAGTCTTTCTGATGAAATGAGAGAATATATGCTGGAAGGCATCAAAATGAATTTAAAAGTTGCTGATGCCGGTCTGCATAAAGAAGGTTTCCTGAATATCGGAAATATATACAATCAAATGATTGCTGACGGCTGGATAGGCAACGACATAATAAACAAAGCCAAAGCTCTTACTTCGGCTGCTGTCGATGCAAGAATGTCAGGCTGCGATTTACGGGTTATGAGCGCCGCTGGTTCTGGTAATCAGGGTTTAGCTATTTCTTTACCTCTCTATGTTTTGGCAAAAGAAAATAAAATTGATGATAAAAAATTAACTGAAGCTTTGGCTATCAGTTATGGGGTTACAAGTATTTTAAAACATCACTCTGGAACTCTTTCTGCAATGTGTGGCTGCATAGTTTGTGCTGGTGTCGGCTTAACTGCTGGCATTACATATATTTTAGGCGGCTCTTTGGAACAGGCAACTGCAGCAATTAACAATATGGTAGGAAGTATAACCGGAGTAATTTGTGATGGGGCTAAAGTAGGCTGTGCTATGAAGCTCGTTTGTGCAGTAGATTCAGCTTTCCAGTCTTCCATGATGGCTTTAAAGGGAATGAAACTACCTATTACAAACGGCGTTCTGGGCGACTGTATAGAAACCAGCCTTGCTAATATAGGTCGTATTGCCGCACCAGGCATGGTTCAAACAGATGACCAGATTCTAGCCATTATGTTAGGCAAGCCCAACCACCAATCTTAATTAGGAATTACAAGCAGCAGGGCGATTAGTTCTTACCCCCTTTTGTAAAGGGGGATTAAGGGGGATTTTAAAATAATTAGAATTGTGTTAATCCCTGGTTTTCGGACAAGTTCTTACAGGGGAGCAAAGCGAAGCTTTGCGGTGACTGAAGCGTAACCGAATTAGAGTTAATCTTTTTAGCGATATCATATAAATAAAAATTGGAGATAAAAAAATGTTAAAGAATCGTTTATTAATCGCTTGGGTTTTGTGTTTTATGTTTATTTCTCTCAATGCTTCAATAGCAGATAATAAAAAAGTCTTAGAAACCAAGAAAAATGGCGATGCCAAATATACTTTATATACCGAAAAGACAAAAGTTAACACCCGTTATTATATTGACATGGAAACAGAAACTGGTGTTGAAACCTGGGCTAGTGGTGAAGACCAGAAATTAGATGCTTTCATACTTTGCGTAAATTTCCTGAATAATATTGATGAATTTGCAATGGAAACAGCTCGAAAGTATGATTCAAAAAAATGGACAAAAGTTATTTTGAGAAGACCTCTTAGTGATAATGAAGATGATAATAATTCAAATCTGGAAGTTTATGCTAAGAAAGATGCTGTTATTCATATTAATTGCGATTCAGAAGACCCCACCTGTGGAAGAAACGTTAATTACGCACTTATAACAGACCCGGAAATGGTTAATAAACTTGCTGGTGAAAAGATTTTCGGTATGGAAAAAGAAAAATTTTTCCAGAAGTACGGTGGAAAATCAACTTATAATGTTCTTAAGATAGTAAATTTCAGCTTTTCTTTAACCGAATCAGATAGCGTTATTTATGCGGATTTCTATTTTAAAAACGGCAAACTTAATGGTATTGGTGGAAAAGGAGACCGCACTTATAGAGGATTACCTCATTTTGAAGATTTCAAACAATTCGTATCTGAAAGTATTCCAGAAGGTTTGTTTACAAAGGGCGCTTGCTTGGAAGATAATGTAAATGTTCTGGATAAACCTGTTAATGGCACAGCAAAAACCAAATTATCTAAGAATAAAATTATTTATATAAGCGAATTTAAAAAAGTTGATAAAGATACTTGGGTTAAAATAACAACTTCTGAAGGAATTGAAGGCTGGGTAAACGGAAAATCTATTACACCAGATGGTCATAACTTCAGTGCTTTTTCAAGAGTTGGTGCAACTTTTGATTATATTACACAAATGCCTTTGAGACTAGGCAACTCAACAAAAGTTAGCGAAAAAAGATACATCGGGAGCTATATGCTTAAAACTCAAAATTGGGATGGTATAGAATACCAGATGGCTTACGATACTGGAACTTTCGATGACGAACCCGATGAACCTGAAGAACCCGAAGAAAAAGACCCTGATGAAGAAGATGAAGACGAAGAAGAACCCGAAGAACCAGAAGAAGAATCTGAACCTGTAAAACCAGTTTTGTCTGAAGATATTTTCGTTAAACTTACAGTAACAAAACCTGGTGTTGAATTTTTGGGTTTCCAAGTTGGCAGCAATTTAAATGATTTGAAAGCTTTAGCTGCTAAATTGGCTAATGCAAAATGGCATCCCGAAGAAGATAATATAAAAGAAAGAATAGACTTGGAAGAAAGAGCTGGAAAAGAATGGGATAAGCCATACGAAATGGTATTTAAAGATGACGGCGTTTATAGATGGAACGATTTAAGAGGCGGCTATACTAGAGGTCTCCGCATTACCATGAAGAAAGGTAAAGCAGTTTCCATCGAATTCATTGGCCCCGACACCGCTAACTAAGTTATTTTCCCGAAGCTCCCCCAAAATTTTTGGAAAAAATTGTTGGGGGAGCTGTCAGCTTGCTGACTGAGGGGGGGCTTCTTCTAAAGCTTCCCCTCAAGGGGGGGGGGGCAGTGTTACTAAACTATTGCTATAATTAATAAAAAATGCTATAATTAGCTTATAGGAGGCTAATTATGACACAATGCAATCACTGCGGAAGCGATAATATAAAAAAGAACGGAAGTGGGAAATGGGGACAATGATATTTTTGTAAAAACTGTGGTAGGACCTTTACCTTAAACGAACCCAGATTCAATCAGAAAACAAAATTCA
>JAFPZP010000066.1 GCA_017417215.1 Candidatus Rifleibacteriota bacterium
TTATATCTTATATCTAAATATTAATTCCTAACCCAATTTAATCACACCATTTCCCTCCTTAACCGGAGGGATTTTTTTTGCCCCCCAAAAAATAAAAATTCTCCTTGACGGAAATTTAACTTTAAATATTATTTTCGACTTATCGCAAGGATGCGAAATTTTAAAATTTTTAAAAAATGATTCACGGAGGAATCTAATAATGTCTTTACGTATTAATCAAAACGTTACTTCTCTTTCTACCTATTCTAACCTCAACAGAACTTCTGGCCGCTTAGATAAGTCTATTGGTAAATTAAGCTCTGGCTTACGCATTACCTCTGCAGCAGACGACGCAGCAGGCTTAGCAATCAGCGAAAAGATGAGAAGCCAGATTAGCGGCTTGAACCGTGCAAAACTCAATGCTCAAGACGGCGTTTCCATGTTGCAGACTGCTGAAGGTGGCTTAGGTGAAACAGAAAGCATTATTCAGAGAATGAGAGAACTTGCTATTCAGGGGTCCAATGACACACTTACAACAAATGACAGACTTGAAATTCAGAAAGAAATCAATCAGCTTAGAGACGCAATCGACGATATCGCTGATTCTACTGAATATAACACTAAAAAATTGCTAGACGGCAGTCAGACCGCTCTTATAAGTGCAAGCTCAAAGTCAATTTCTGGAACAGCCAATGGTTCTGGGGTTCAGGGCGGTGATTTCAATGTAAGCATGACTGTTGTTCAGGGCGGTATTTCTCAGATGCAGACCAGCCAGATGTTTATGAATAAAGATACTGGCAATCTTGCATTAGGAAACACAAAATTAGAAGATATTGCTCAGTTCTACGATGAAAACGGTGTCTTTGCTCTTGATACAGCTCAGACTCTTACTGTAACTGGGAATGCAGAAACAGCTCAGTTCGTTCTTGATGGAAAAATGACTTTGAATGAACTGGCTTCAGCTTTACAAAATGCTATTGCTGGTGCAAGCGGTCTTGGTATTAAAAACTCTTCAGCTACAGTTGTAAGTACTGCTCAAAGCGGAGTTTCCGGATTAGGCGGCTATTTACAGATTACTTCTGGTAAGATTGGTGACGTCGGCGAATTTTCAATAGCTGGCGATCAGGCTGTAATTGACGCTTTGGGTATGACTATCAGCCGACATTCAGCAAATAATATTGTTCAGGTTTCAACAAAAGATGCCAGCGGTAATACAAGAAGAGTAACCACAAGCACAGATGTCGCTTCCAGTCTGCTTGACGGTATAGATTTGAAATTTGCTTCTCAAGCTGCTCAAGTTGCAGGAAACGGCGGTATCGTAGATGGTCTTAAATTTACTGAAGATGCCACTGTAGGATTCAGTTTCATGGTTGGAACAGCAAGTGTTAATATAAATACTACATTTGCAGCTTCAAGCTGTTATTCTATGGAAGGTATAGCAGAAGCTATCAATGCTAAAATTGCTGCAGATGCCACTGCCAAAACAAGTGGTATCGAAGCAACTGTTGTAGATGGTCAGATACGTATTTCATATAATCCAACAGACCCAAGCTCTCCAACCGAAATTAAGATTTCTGCAGGCACTGATGTTATAGGTCTTATTGAAGGAACCTACACGGGCTTTGTTGATGGCGACAAAGATATGGATTATGCAGTCAAAGGCATGACAATGCTGCAAGTTAACACTGCAAATGTAGGTGCATTGATGACTGTTAAGGTTACTGATGGAGCAGGAAACAGCGAAACAATCACCGTTGGAACTACTGTTAGCGCAGGTGACGCAGATTTGGTAGAAATTAATGGTTGGGTAACAAGCGTAAATTCAACTCTTACTACTTCTTCTGTATCTGCTAGAGTTGACGCTGTAAATGGTTCTATCGCCTTTACTTCAACTCAGCTTGGAAATATGAATATCAGTGGTAATCCGGCTATTCAAAGCTTACTCAAGATTGAATCTACAAGTACTAAAGCATCAGTAGTAACATCTACCGACCTGCTTGGTTACAAGGATGGAACAGCAAAGGGTGCTGGAGATACCAACTTCAGACTGCATGTAGTTGATAACAGCCCAACCTTCCAGATTGGTGCAAATCAGGGACAGAATATGAAGATTACCATTAGCGATATGTCGGCTTCGGCTCTGGGAATAGACAAACTGGATATGTCGACTACGAGAGGCGCTCAGAAGGCTATTGGTAGGTTGGATAAAGCATTATCTATAGTTTCAGCGGAACGTTCAAAGATTGGTGCTTTTGAAAACCGCATGAACTACACTATAAATAACCTTGAAAATGCAGCAACCAACCTCACTGATTCAGAATCTCGTGTAAGAGACCTGGATATGGCTGCTGAAATGACGGAATTCACCTCGGCTCAAGTCTTGCAGCAGGCAGCAACGGCGATGCTGGCGCAGGCGAATAGTTCCAGCCAGTCAGTCCTGCAGTTGCTGAGCTAAATAAAGCTTTAAGATAAAAGCTATAAGCTACAAGCCAGAAATAACTATAAGATAGTTTTCTGGCTTAGAGCTTAAAGCTTATCGCTTACAACTTAATCAAAAAAATATGCAAAATCAGGCTTTCGTCTGAGAATTAAAAAATTTTTTAAATTTTTTAAAAATTCTCCTTGACGAAGGTTCGATTTTGCATATTTTTTTGTCCTTATCGCAAGGATGCGAAAATATTGGACTGGTTCACGGAGGAATCATCTATGTCATTACGTATTAATCAGAATGTTACTTCACTTGCTACATATTCAAATTTAAATAGATCTGCTTCACGTTTAGATAATTCTATCCAGAAACTTAGTTCCGGTCTTCGCATAAACAGCGCTGCCGATGATGCAGCCGGCCTGACCATAAGTGAAAAGATGAGAAGCCAGATTAAAGGCTTGAATCGTGCTAAGCTGAACTGCCAGGACGGTATGTCTATGCTTCAGACTGCTGAAGGCGGTTTGAATGAAAGTGAAAGTATAATGCAGAGATTGCGCGAACTCGCTATTCAGAGTTCAAACGATACTCTTACTACTAATGATAGATTAGAAATACAAAAGGAAGTTAATAACCTTAGAGATGCTATAGACGACATTTCAAACGCAACAGAATTTAATACTAAAAAGCTTCTTGACGGAAGCCAGGCTGCTCTTATAAGCGCAAGTTCACACTCAGTAGTTGGTGTTGCCAAGGGTGCTGGAGTTGACGGCGGAGACTTTTCCATAAGCATGGCTATCGTAGAGGGCGGTATTTCTCAGATGCAGACATCTCAGCTGTTCCTTGATAAAAATACAGGAGATCTGGCTCAAGGTAATACCAAACTTGAAGATATTGCTCAGTTTTATGATGATAACGGTGTTTTCGCAGTTGCTATTCCTCAAACCCTTTTCGTAACCGGTAACTCTGAAAGCTTTGAATTTACTATTGATGGGAAAATGACCCTCAATGAACTTGCTGCTGCAATGCAGAATGCTCTTGCCAGCACTAGTGCTCTTGGACTCAGAAACTCTCAGGTTACTGTAATCAGCACTGCTCAAAGTGGCGTTTCTGGTGTGGGCGGTTACTTGCAGCTTACTTCCGGTAAAGTTGGCGATGTTGGTGACTTTTCTATTGCCGGCGACCAGGCTGTAATAGATGCATTAGGTCTGACTGTAAGCCGTCAGTCTAAGAACAATCTTGTTTCCTTCAACCTTAAGGACGCTTTTGGAAATACTAGAAAAGCTACTACCAGCACAGACAGAGTTTCTGGTCTTCTTGACGGAATAGACCTCAGATTCGATGGCTCACCAGCTCAGATTGCCGGTGTTGGCGGAATTGTCAATGGTCTCAAATTCTCTGCCGCTGAAACTCTGACTTTTGAATTCCAGGTCAGTGAAACTGCTACTTCTATAGTTACTGTAAATGTTGCTTTTGCACAGGATGATACTTATTCTATGGAAGGTATCGCTGCCGCAATTAATGCTGAAATAAAAGCTGCTGCTCCAAATTCTGGAATGGAAGCATCTGTTGTTGACGGTCAGATTCGTCTTGCCTACAGCCCAACAGATCATAAGGCTCCAACTGAAATTAAAGTAACTTCAGGCAGCGAATGCATTGGTATTGTAAACGGCACTTATACTGGCTTTGTAGATGGCGACAAGAATCTTGACGACGCTATAAAGGGCTTCAGCCTCCTTACTGAAGTTGATAAAGCCAGCGCAGAACTTACTATAAGAATTACAGACGGCAATAACGCTACTATAGATGTTTCTGTTGGAAAAACTATTACTGCTGGTGCTGACCTTGTTGAAATCAACAACTGGATTACAACTTGGAACTCTAACATTGTTAACGCTACTGTTGCCGCAAGACTTGACGAAGTTAACGGTTCTCTTGCTATAACTTCTACTTATATTGGAAAATTTAACAGAAGCAATGCTAGTGCTATTCAGAGCAGACTTACAATAGAATCTGTAGTTGGCACTAATACTGCTATGACCAGCATGGATTTGTTTGGTTACAAAGATGGAACTGCAAAAGGAGATGGTGATACCAATTTCAGACTTCATGTAGTTGATAACAGCCCAAGTTTCCAGATTGGTGCTAATCAGGGTCAGAATATGTCTATCAGCATTGGCGATATGTCTGCTGGTGCTCTTGGAATAGACAAAATCGACATGACTACTGTCGAAGGTTCTCAGATTGCTTTGAGTAAAATTGATAACGCTTTGTCTATACTTTCTTCTGAACGCTCTAAACTTGGTGCTTTCATGAATCGTATGGAATACACAAAGAACAATCTGGAAAATGCCGGCACAAATATGACTGACTCTGAATCTAGAATCAGAGACCTCGATATGGCTTCTGAAATGACAGAATTCTCTTCTGCACAGGTTTTACAGCAGGCAGCTACAGCTATGCTTGCGCAGGCTAACGCCTCCGGCCAGTCTGTCCTTCAGTTGTTGCAGTAACTTTATTATGCAAACAAAAAAACGCCTGATGAGCTATCAGGCGTTTTTTTTGTTGCTTAGACAGCAAGAACATTTTACATAAACTTGAAATAATTTTAAATTAGTGTAAAATGTTCTTATGAAAATAATTCAACGAAAAACTTATTTAAAAAATATCAGAAAATACATTGATATTGACTTAATCAAGGTTCTTACTGGAGTAAGACGCTGTGGAAAATCTATTCTTTTAAAACAGATAATAGAAGAAATAAAAGAAAAGGTTTCCGAAGACCATATAATCTATATCAACTTTGAAGATTTTGAATTTGAAAATATAAATACAGCTCAAAAGCTTCATGAGTACATCAAAGACAAAATAATTGATTCCCAAAAATATTATCTCTTTTTTGATGAAATTCAGCATGTATCAGAGTTTGAAAGAGTAATCGCTTCTTTTAAATCAACTTTAAACTGTTCTATTTTTATAACAGGAAGCAATTCAAAACTGCTTTCTGGCGAACTTGCTTCTCTTTTAGTCGGTCGAACAGTGGAATTTAAGATTATGCCATTTTCTTATTCTGAAGTTGTTCAGCTTTATAAGGCGAATAGAAAGAAAATACCGGAAGATTTTATTTATGATTACATAAAATGGGGTGGAATGCCTCAAAGGTTTGATTTTAACGAAGAAAAAGAAATAAAAATCTATTTAGAAGATATTTTTAGAGGAATTGTTGAGAAAGATATTTATAAAAGAGATTCCGAAATAGAACGTTATAAATTCAATGCTATTTCTGCTTATATTCTTTCTAATGCCGGGAAAGAATTTTCGGCTGAAAATATAGCCAATTATTATAATTCCCAGAATGAAAAGAATAAGAAAGCTATAGAAAAAAAGACCATCTATAATTATATAGAAAAGCTGGAAAAAGCTTATTTGATTTCAAGAGTAAAAAGATTCAATATTGCAGGTAAGGAAGTTTTAAAAACTATCGAAAAGCAGTATGCGATAGATATGGGGTTCCGAACAATAAATACAAATCTTATCAATTATGAAGATACTTTTTATCTAGAGAATGTTATTTATAACGAGCTTATTTTAAGAGGTTATACAGTTTATACTGGAAAAAGCTATAAGAATGAAATTGATTTTGTTGTTATTGATGGTAAGAAAAAGTGTTTTATTCAGGTTTCTTACATAATGTCGAACGAAGAAACTATAAGAAGAGAATTTGAGGCTTTCCGACCAATAAAAGATGCTTCTCCAAAATATGTTTTGTCATTAGATAAAGTAGACCTCTCTCATGATGGTATAACTCACATTAACATTGAGGATTTTCTATTGCATAAAAAAGATTTATTTCTAGCCTAGGGCGTTGGGCAGCATCTTCAGAATAAGCAGAGACTTTCGTCAGCTAAAACAATTCTCTAAGCTCTACGCTCTGTTGCTCTATGCTCTAAAAAATCTAGATTGCCACGCCTCTTTTAGAGGCTCGCAATGACGGTTATGACAGAGACTTTCGCCAGCTAAAACAATCCCATAAATCCCTCCTCCCTATCCTCTTTTCCCTCAATCTTATATCTCTATTTAAGGTCTTATATCTTATATCTTAAATCTTAAATCTTAAATCTAAGTGACCGCATGTGACAAATATCACAAATACTATTGATAACAAAACTCCCTTATGCTATTATATCCAACTCAAAGAGAAAGAATAGAAGCTTTATTAGGAGTGAAAATGAACAATAAATTTATTTATACATCTGCAATGATTATAGCTAGTGCAGCAGCATCCTATGCTGCAGCATTTAATGATATTCCTGCAAGCCACTGGGCTTATGAAGCAGTAAATCAGATGGCTGAAAAAGGCATCATTCAAGGTTTCCCAGATGGAACATTTAAGGGCAAACAGAATGTAACTCGCTATCAGCTTGCTATGATAACAGCAAAAATGTTGGCCAATGTAGAACAGAATGGCGCTGGTTCCATGGCAAAAAGCGATTTGCAGACATTAGAAAAACTCACAGTAGAATTTGCTGATGAACTTGCTTTAATCGGTATTAAAACTACATCTTTAGAAGATGACATGAAAGATGTTAAAGAAGATTTAGCTTATTTAAAGAATGATGTAGCTTCTATAAAAGACTGCATGAAAAACGGCAACTTAGACAAAGTCAGACTTTCAGGCGATATTCTGGTTAGAAATTACGGCTTTGCTCATGACAGAGGCAGTCTTGGTAATTTTGATTTCGGCGAAGACCATCGTCATAGAACTGAAACCGGTTTCAGATTACAGTTAGATGCAGATGTTGATGAAAATGTTTCTGCAAGAGCTAGATGGAATCTAATCGGCAACAATGGTTTGAATGACTGGGACGGCAACAATAAAGGAACAGCCGAAGTTGAAATTGCTTATATCAAGATTAAAGATTTGTTCAGTTTTGGCGGTGAATTTAAGTTCGGGCGCGATTGGAATCAACACGGCCATGGCTTCGTATTGTATAACTATACTGATTCTGTAAGTTATACTAAGAGATGCGGCGATGTAGATATGGGTTTCAACGTTTTCTTTGACCGTCAGGGCAATAAAGACTATTACAATGTTTGGAACTTAAATGCAGATTATGATTATAAGGGTCATAATTTATACTTTGGTTTCTATTTCAACGAACGCGCTTATGATGAAAACGACAATGCTTATGCTGACAACAGAAAAGAAACCAGATACGAATTTGGTTCCTATGGTAAGCTGAGAAACAACGATGACAAACTGACTTATGATTTGGCCTTTGTTTATAGCGATATAGAAGACGGCAACGGTGCTGGTTCTGATGCTCAGGGTCTGTTAAGTCATATCGCTTTTAACTATGACAGCAAGAAGCAGTTTACGGCAAAGATTGCTTATACTAGAGCTGACGATGAATCTAATGCCAATGTTTGCGTAGAAAATCTAAATGATTTCCTGATGGCTAAAGAAACTGCTTTTGAAGATTTGTATCTTTGCACTGTTGCTTTAAACGGTAATGACAATCAGACTTTCAAGAATCTGACAGATTTGAAATTGCAGATCGGCTATACTCTGAAAAACGATGACAGACATAGATTCAGACTTGATTATGACCACTTGGAAAATGTTTATGACGGCAAGGCAAATACTTTCAATACTGTAGCTGGGAATCCTCTTGTTGGCTTTATTAATGATTTGAAGGGTGATGTAGTAACCTTTGCTTATACTTATCAGCTTTCACCTCATACAAGATTGAAACTCTGCTATCAGAATTCTAAGGTTAAAGCTACTAATATGCCTACTCAGAAGGTTGACCTTTACTTCACAGAATTGTTCAGTACATTCTAAGGTATAAACTGAGACAAACTACAAAAAGCTGGCTTTAAGCCAGCTTTTTGAGTTTTAGGAATCCCATACCAATAAAATCTAAAAAATAGAGATAACTTTTATCGTTCATAAATCCTATTAACCTGCCGATAGTTGCAGCAGATTTGTTCTATTGGGGCAACTATGAAAGCTCGAAATAAAAGTTTATCTGCTGTAATGCTTCTGGCACTGACTATATTGGTTAGTGGCTGCAACATGTTCGAAGCCATTGATAGCAGCGTTAATACATCATCGGCTAGTGATTTAATAAACGAAGGGAATGACAGGCTTGCAGAAGCTGATTATTCTGCCGCTTTAAATCGCTTTGACAGAGCATTGGAAAAAACTGACAGCGATAGTGCTAGACGTGGCAGAGCTTCTGCTTATGCAGGTCTTGCTGGTTTCAATATGTTTTCGGCACTTAATAGCATGCAGAATGATTTGGCAGCACCAAATACATCGGCGGCTATTTTCCAGGCAGCTAAAAAAATAAATAGTCTTGAAAACATCGATAAGGCTATTGATGATATGGCTTTATTGAGTAATCCTACAAAAGAAGATCTGTTATTCCGGTCTATTTTAGCCTCTTTGTCTGCTGCTAAAACAATAGTTGAAAAATATGATACTAATTTGAATTCCAAATTAGATAAGCCCGATCAGATTAATTTCACAACAAATGATAAAAAGACAAAAAGCTGGGAACAGCTTTATTCCAGATTTGGTTCCAGTGGTTCTCCATATTCGTTGGAAAAGGCTTATATTGAACTGACTAAAGCTTTTGATGGACGTGGAGATAGTTGGAAAACAATATCGCCATTCGCTTCTACAACTAGCAGTGGAAAATATACTCAGGCTAATTATAATACCATAGAAGCTGTAGGTGATTTTGGGCAGCGTATAAAGGCAGCCAATATCATATATGGTAATTCCGAAAGTGAATTTAAAACGGCTATTTTAGCCCTTGATGGGGTAGACTGATGAAAAAGCTACTGTTAAAAACCTGCTTGTCATCAATGTTTTGTTTGTCTGTTATTTCAGCATCTTATGCTGCTAAACCAGATTTCTATGATAATGCACGTTCTTTGGGAATGGGCGGCGTTTCTGTTACCTATACAGATGATTATTTGACTATTTATAGGAATCCGGCTGGATTAGGCTTACAGAAGAAAACGAAATATTCTGTATTGTCACCGACTTTCTCAAGAAATAATGAATACAGCCAGGTCATAGACAATATCAATGCTTTAAATAATAATGATACTGCTGCTAATCGTTCTTCCAACTTTAGACATCTTGAAAACATTATGGGAAAAACAGGATATCAGAGTTGGTCAGATACTGCTTATTATATGGATGAACGTGGATTCGCCCTGTCTATGAGGTATGATGATTATCAGTTTTATTCTGTTGAAAATCCGACCAGCCCTAAAGTAAAATCTTCGATTTATAAAGATACTGTTTTTGCTGGTTCTTATTCTGGTCCTTTTGAAGATGAAGGACAAAATCTTTTCAGAGATAAGGCCACAGGCTGGTGGGGAGTAAATTTGAAAATTGCCAGCAGAAAAATGACAGAAACTTCATATTCTGCCAGAGATTTTGCAGCCCTTACTCCAGATGCTTTGAAAGATACCGACAGAACTGGTCTGGCTTTTGATGCAGACGTCGGAGCTTTGTGGCAGTTAACTAATCCGATGAAGACTACTTTTGGGGTCTTTGTTGGTAATTTGTTAGAAGCAAAGTTTTCTGATGAAACAGGCAGATTAAAGAGAATCTATTCTGTTGGGGCCTCTATTAAACCATTAACAGGGGAACAGGAAAGAAATGACAGGCTGTTGTTAGCTTGTGAATACATCGATGATGGGGAACGTATTAATTGTTGGAATAAGATTCGCCTAGGTGCTACCGTTAAAGTTGTGAGAGGCTTGCATTTGCTGGCTGGTGTAAAGGGTGGCTATCTGACTGGTGGGTTGGATTATTCCTGGAATGATTTAACTTTTACAGCGTCTACCTATGGTGAGGAGTTAGGGAAAAGACCTGGTGACCGAGAAGACCGCCGATATGCGGTAGATGCTTCGCTCAGATTCTGATTAAATTGAGATATAAGATATAAGATATAAGATAGAAGAGATGAAAGAAGTCTACACATTTGTCATAAAAAGTATAGCGTATGGGCTTTAGCCCTGAAAGCTATACGTTTATGACAATGGGTAGACTATAAAAGGATTATAAATGAGAATTGAGAGATGAGAGATACTAAAAAACTAAAGCGTCCCGTCGGGACGCTTCTTTAATGACTGGCTTAAAGCTTAGAGCTTATAGCTTTAGGCTTTCAAATCTAATAATCATGCTCTATCGTAGTTAATTACTTCTTGATCATCCATAGTGAAGAGTCCTTTCTTGGTAGCATCGAAAAGTAGTGAAGTCTGGAAAAAGATTTCATCCATACTTCTGAATTTGTGGAGATTCTTTTCTTTCAACTGACTCTGCAAAGCTTCGTTTGCTTTGTCTGACATAATTTCTTCTAGACTGCCGAGAAATTCTTTAATTACTTCAGTGTTGCTGCCTGATTGAATCTTGGGATTATTCATTATTTCATTTTTTAGCTTATCCATTTCATCAGTAGAGAATCTATTGCTTACTTTTTTTAGGAAAGCTATGTTTTCATCTGTAATTCCCTGATTAACCATTTTGTTGGCAAGAACTTCTGCGGTAAAGGAAATCTGATTTGCTCGAGGCATTGAATCTGTCATGTTCCAGATAGTGGTAGCAAAATCCTCCTGTTGCATGGTTGAGTAAACGGAATTGCTGTCACTGACCTGAAGATTAACGTCATTGTTATATTTCTGTTTTATCTGTTGCTGATAAAAGTTAGAAAAAGACTGATTAATTTCGTTGACGTTCATTTTTTGCCTCCTGGATTTGTTTGCCTGTTATATTTTTTTCTTTTCTTCAATACATATCGGAAAAATGCTCCTCATTATTTAGCTTTTTTTAACAATTTTTTTATTTTCGAAAATAAAAAGGGGAAAAAATATCTTGGCAAATCAATCTAGTATAAATATAATATTAAAAGCGAATTCTAAATATTCTCTAGTATAAATAAAAAATCATAAAAAATAGAAAAAAAGCTATTTTGTTATGATTTTATTAGAAAACAGAGAAATATTTTGAATAATTGCCGAAATTTGTTAGTATTTCGCTATAATTGGTATAAGAATAGTGCCGATAAATATAATAAGAAGGGGTTAAGTATGCCTTCTTATTCTGGCTGCAAGGATGCAGTGTCTTGTTAGATTCAAGGAGGAATCTGATAAAATGAATTATCTGTCTGTCAAATTTTTGTACAGAGCTAAGACAGAATATGTACATTCCTCAGAAAAATCCTTGATACTCAATAAGACTCTCTGCTTTTCCTAACAGTTTATCGGTGTACAGTAAAAGGAGTTTTATATGAGTATTGATTCAATAAATACAAGTATAAATGCTGGTTCTTTCTCTAATTACAAAAGTAATGTAGATATTCCCAGTAGTTCTGAGGCTCCTAAAATAGAAAAGCCAGAACTTAAGGATGTTGAATTGATGTCTACTAAGGCTGCTGAAAACTTTTCTGAAGAAAGTAAAGAACAGCAGGAAAAGCTTGAATCAGCAATCGAAAAGCTGAATAAAACAGCAAAAGTATTCAATCGTTCATTGAAATTCAAAATGCATGAAGCAACTCATAGAACAATGATATCTGTTATTGATGACAATACAGATAAAGTCATTCGTGAAATTCCTGGCGAAGAAGCCTTGGATATGGTTGCTAAGATGCAGGAATATCTTGGACTTATCTTCGATAAGAAAGCATGATTTGTAAAAAATTCTCTTTATGAGAATTTTTTACAATTAGGAATGAGGAGTTAGGAATTAGGAATTTTAAGGTTCTTATACAAAATTCCTAATAGGTAACTCTATATGTGAATTTCAATTCCTCACTCCTCACTCTTAATTTCGAATTAAAATAATTGGGGGCTAAAAATGGTAAGCAGTATTTCAAGAAATTATTTAAGCGGTATTTCTTCTGGTATGGATACCGAATCCTTGATCTCTCAGATGATTGAGGCGGCTAGTACCACTAAATACAACCTTGAAAGAAAAAGAAATAAAATGACTTATCAGCAGAGTATGCTTCAGGAAATAAATCTGAAGTTATACGAACTGCAAACAAAAGCCACCGACTTAACTTTTAGCAAAACCTTCAATGGAAAAACAGTAGAATCTACTGACTCCAAAATCGTTAATGCCTCTGCTACAACTGCTGCAAAAGCAGGTACATATACTGTAAAAGTAAAACAACTTGCTACAGCTACAAGTGTTACTTCCAAAGCAAAATTAGCTGGTTCCATGGAATTAGGTGGAAATATCGCTAGTACTGGTAAAATGGGCGGTTCTAATACTTCTCTTGGAGCTTTAGGTGTTAACCCAACAGGCTTAAAAATAACTACAACAGCTAGCAACGGTCAGGTTAAGACTTATAATATTGCTACCAACGCCGATGAAAATACTTCTATTGATGATATGTTAAAGAACATCAATAACAGTATAAAGGCAAATTCCGAATTAAGTGGCAAAATTACTGCTACTTACGACGACAAAAACAATACAATCAAGTTTAACTTAAATGATAGTAAAATGTCTGCTACCATTTCAGACGGCGGTGCTCAGGGTGCTGATGGTCTGATAGCCAAAATGTTTGGACAGGGGGCAGGCGGTTCTATCAGTCTTACAAAAGATGTTCCAGTAAAAGAATCTTCTGTTTCTATGAGAAGCGGTTCTGCTACAACTCTTAAAGATTTGGATTTCACCAAGGGTTCTATTTCTATTACAAGAGGCGGCAGAACAGCAACAATAAATATGAGCGGTCTAGATGACAACATGACCGTTGATGATCTTGTAAAACATCTCAACAATCAGATAGACCAGTCTGGTGCTCTTAATAGAACAGGAACTGCTACTGGCAATCCAAAAGACAGAGCAGTAGAATTCAGATATGATGAATCTAGCGGAAGTCTTAGACTTGTTTCCACCAATACAGCTGATACAACAGCATTTTCAATGTCAGATGCAAATGGTGGAACCTTTGTAAAAGAAATATTTGGCAAAAATACAAACACAACAGTAAATTCAAACTTTGATGGTGGTCAGACTCTTGCAAATGAAACATTTGCAACAGCTATTACAGCAGGTGTTTTCACTATTGATGGAACCCAGATTAATATTGACCCAGCAGTAGACACATTGCAAGGCGTGTTGTCACGTATTTCTGCAATGACCAACATTGATGCCACCTATGATTCTGAAACAGACAAAATTAGTTTTACTAGAAGAGATGGTAGCAATGCTCCTATAGGCGTTGGTTCTTCTAACGATACCAGCAATTTCCTTTCTGTAACAGGAATGATAGCAGGAACTCAGACTGCAGCAGCACATTTAACAGGCAATTCAACTTCTACTATTCAGAATAACAATGGTGATCCTCTAAGTGTTGCAGATTTCCGTAACAAGACTATTCCTTATGGCGGTTATTGGGGAAATCAAACCCAGACAGGTACAATTAATGTTAACGTTAATGGAACCGACCATAACATTTCTTGGCAGTCTGGTGATACTTATCAGTCTATTCTCGACAAAATAGCTGATATAGACGGTATAGAATCAGCTTACTATGATGCTTCTACTGGTAAAATCAATGTTGTTGGTAAAGATAAAGGAAGCAACGCTTCTATTTCTATAAGTGACAGAAGCGGCAATATGGCTAGAGATTTAGGTATCAACTCATCTGCTAATGGTTCTGATGCTGGTTCAACTCTAACTGCTTCCAAATCTCTTTCAGATGTAAAAACTGGTTCACCTCTTGCTCAAGCAGGTTTTGCAACAGCTGTTACATCAGGAACCTTTACTATAAACGGTGTTAAATTTACTATTAACAATACTCAGAACCAGACGATGGATTCTATTATTGATGCTATTAACTCTAATGAAAAAGTTGGTGTTAAAGCTCAGTATAACCCAACTACAGGTGAATTCATACTTACCTCTACAGAAACAGGTAATAGAGCTATTGCAATAGGTTCTGCCACAGATACAAGCAATTTCTTGAGTGCTATGGGTCTAACCGGAGCTGTTCAAAATATTGGTCAGAACTGTATTTATAGCATTGATTCCGTTTATGGTGGTACTGATCAGGTCAGCCAGTCTAATACTATTACCGATGCAATAGAAGGTTTAACTCTTAATTTCAGAGAAACAACTGTTGGAGCTGGTGAAACTATTTCAGTCAATACCGATACAGAATCAGCAAAAACAGCGATAAAGGAATTTATAGACCTTTATAATGAAGTAACCGAAACTATTTACACTAAGCTTACAGAAAAGAAAACAAAAGAACAGAGGGAGTTGGCTGGTCTTACTGATGCTGAAAAGCAAGCATTGAGCAAAGAAGACTTAGATACTTATGAAAGTGCATATAAGATTGGCTTACTTAGTGGTGACACTACATTAAGAAATATACGCTCTCAGATGAGAAGTATAATGGCTGCTGTCGTTCCAGAAGCAGATTCTCTTATCAATTCTTTGAGCGATATAGGTATTACAACTGGTGCTATCGGTTCTTCTTATACTGCAACCATGGTCGGAACTTTGTCTATCACAGATGAAGACAAATTAGACCAGGCTTTGAAGAGCAATCCAGAAGCAGTAACTAAGTTGTTCAATAATGATTCTGACAAGCAAGGCGGAATGGGTATTGCCCGACGCTTAAAAGAAGCTTTAAATTCTTTCACAAAATCTAACGGTCTTCTTACTTCTAGAATTGGTCGTTCTGATGGTTCTGGCAACAGCCAGATGGATAAGCAGATTGCTGCTTTGAATGAACAGATTTCTCAGCAACAGACAAAACTTAGTGCTAGAGAAGAAAACTTATTAAAGAAATTTGCAGCTATGGAAACTGCTTTAAATAACTACCAAGCTCAGTCACAGTCTCTAAGCAATTCTTTGTCACAGCTTCTCGGCAAGTAATTAGCTAAGTTTAGTTTGACTCGAAAAAACGCCTGTTTACAGGCGTTTTTTTGTTAGAGATAAGAGCAACAGAGAATATTTACTATTTCAGTAACAGCTTGTCATAATCGTATAGCTGTCAGGGCTAAAGCCCATACGCTATACTTATTATGACAAATGTGTAGACTTCTATAATCTCCTTTAAAAGCGCCAGTTGCTTGCTCAACCTTATTCTCCTCCGCGTTCTCTGTTAATTTGTATCTTCGGATAGACTTTGAAGGAACGAGCCTTGGGTGGAGAATAGAGGTCTCGCATCTACTGTCCGCTGTGATAAGCCGTAGTCTTTCTATCTTTTGTTTTGGGAGCAGATTATCTTTGCTGAGACTTCCGGCTAGCTAAAAACAATTCCCTTATCTCTCATTTCTCTCATCTCTTCTCTCTAAAAAATGGCTTGCGTTGGCAAGCTTTTTTGTTATATTTGACAGTTGAGAAAGTATAAATTAAACTATTAATGTACATATTGATGGGTTTCTAAATATCCCCTTTTTCAAAGGGGAAAGGTTTCGAAGTAACCTAGGGGATTTTCTAGAAGTTTGCAAAGCAGTACAAAGTTGAGTCAGAAGACTGTTTTGTTATTAAAAATCTCCTTGTCACTTCGTGACATCCCTCTTTAAAAAAGAGGGTATTTCTATTAGCAACAAGGAAAGATATTTTGTTAATAACATTAAACGCTAACCCACTGGATATAAGTGGAATTGATGAAAACGCAACTGTTCTTGAACTGGTGAATCTTATAGAAGATTCTCTAAAAGGTTCTGGTGCTACTGTTATGAGAGTATTTCTCGATGGTAAGGAATATTCTGCAGAAAATACAGAAACACTTGAGGGGTTGAAGCTTATCAATTACCAAAAAGCAGAACTGGTTTCTGAAACAGCAGCAGGCGTTATTCAAGAAGCTTTTTATGACAGCACAGAAATCCTGCTTCATCTAGAAGAAATTGCTGAAAATGTTTCTTCAGAACTTCGTCTTGGTAACATTAAACAGGCGATGGAAAAATACTTAGAGCTAATTAACGGTCTTGAATGGTTTATAACAATTATTAAAGAAGCAGATTTAGCTTATGCTGCAAAAATGGCAGAAAGCGCTTATGAAAATGAAAGACAAGAACTTATCGCAAAGGTCAACGAACAGATTTCTGCAGCAGAAATTGCTCAGGAAAACGAAGACTGGGTTGGCGTTGCCGATATAGTTGAATATGAATTCTGCGAAATTTTCAAGCATGGCAGAAGATTCATAGCCAGCCTGATGAAAGAGAATTAGGAATTAGGAGTTAGGAATTAGGAATTAGAAATTAGAAAATTTTCTAAAATGCCCGTCAGGGCATTTTTTATTTTGAAATAATTGCTCTATTAAAGCATATGAAGTATGATATACCTATTAAATAAATTGTAATAAAGGCTATTCAACAATGAAAAAAATCCTATTCGCTTTGGCTCTAAGCTTAGTTATAAACAATTCTATATTTGCTGGTACCGTTGGTGGAGAAAGACCTGATAGAAGCCCGAGTTGGGTTGGTTCTGTCGTTAACAAAATAGAAGATATAATTATAAAAAAAGCAAAAGAAGTTGTTAAGACTGAAAAGAAGGTTGAAAAGGCTTCCCCTAAAAAAGGCTGGTTTGGCGGAAAATCAGAAAAACAAAAACTTCAAAAGCGCTTAGATTCTGAAGAAAACGAATTAAAAAACTGTTTATCTTCAAAACCAACGAATAGCAAGTCTAATTATGTTAAGCATATAGTAAAAACAAAAGAAGAAGCATATAACGATTCAAATCGCCCTAATAATGAAGTAATAGAACTGAGTTTCTCTTTGGAAAATATAAATACAATTATAAAAAAATATGAAGAAAGAGTTACTCGAAATCCTAGTAATTATGATATCGCTATCGAATATTATGAAACTTATTTAATTTGTTTGAAATGTCTAATCGATATGCACACAGAGTTTATTTCCAGTGCTTCAAATGATTATCTAAGAATGATAGAAGACAACAAGAAGAAAATATTAAATCAGATTTCAGAAATTACAAAAGAATTGCCAAATAAGACTAATTCCGAAAATATTGAATTATTAAAAAACAACAAGGAATACCTTGAAACCTTATTGGTTGCATTGGATGAAGCTAAAGTTACTCTTGCCAGTCAAAAGAAATGGGCTGAAGATAATTTGCCTAAGTTGAAAGAAAGAAAATCTACTACAGAAACAACTTTGAATACTGCTAGAATAACAAAAGACGTATCTGGCTTGGTTACAGGTATTAAAGCAAAATTTGAAAGCCTGCAAGTTTCAATGCCCCCTCTGATAATGTTCAAAATGGATGAAAGTAAGTTAAAATCAAAATAAATAAACAGAAAGCTAATTAATATTTGTTTATATATGCAGAATAATTATCTGGAAGAAAATTTAAAATATTTACGTTTTCACAAGGGTACATACGAATTTATTGAGAAGCTTTTAAAGGTATATAAAGAATCTAATTATATCGTCGAAGAAGCTAAGAATGGTGAAGCGACTCTTGCTGTTTCTGATGAATCAGGCAAGAAAATAAATTATCACAGCAAGTATAATCCTTCTCGCGAAAGTGAGCAGATAGTCGATAAATGCTATAAAACTGAAACCCATGCTGTTGTTTTCGGTTTCGGGCTTGGTTATTCTACAGAACTGCTTTTAAAAAAACTACCAGATTTAAATATGGGTCCTCAGCTTTTTATTGTGGAACCAGATCCTTTTGTATTTGTAACAGCTCTTAAATCTCGTGATTTAAGCAAAGTTTTGTTAGATAAAAGAGTTGAAATAAGTCTTGGCTCAGATGCAGACTCTATTAGTGAAGTTTGGAATGCAAAGCTGGATTGGTCTATATTAGAAGGTCTGGCAATCATAGAACATCAGCCAACCAAAAGTCGATTTGGTCAGTTTTTTAATAAACTGATGGAAAAAATGAAATATTTGGCTAATCGTTCAAGAGGAAATTTTATTACTCTAATGAATGTTGGCTGGGAATTTCATAGAAATAACTTCATGAATCTTCACGAGGCATTCGGGCTTCCTGGGTCAGAAAGATTATTTGATAAGTTCACCGATGTACCGACTATTATTGTGGCGGCAGGTCCATCGCTCGACAAGAACATGGAATATTTGAAAAGAATCAAGGGCAGGTTCCCTATAATAGCTGTTGATACAGCTTACAGACATCTATTAGCTAATGGAATAAAGCCAGACTTTGTTTGTGCTGCCGATTCTTCTTATGAAAACTCTCTTGATTTTGTGGGCGTAGAAGATGAAACAGAGGTTATACTAGTAGCTGAATTAATGACTCACCCAGATATTTTCAAGGTTTTTAAGGGAAGAAAAATAATCACTACTTTCGGCGGTGGTTTGTACCCTCAGATTGGCAAGTTTAGAGAACCTATGGGAAGTCTTATATGTTGGGGTTCTGTTGCTACAATGGCCTTTGATTTAGCAAGAAAAATGGGCGCCAACCCAATTATATTTATTGGTTTTGACCTTTCTTTCTGCGATGGAAGGCTTCATACAAGGGGTTCCTATTCAGAAGACATTCTTTATGAAAACCTACACCCCTTTACTTCCATGGAAAATGAAACATCTGAATATATCTGTGAAAGAGGCAAATTCCAGTTTATGGGTGATGATGGAAAGCTTATTTATACCGATACCAACATGAAAGCCTACAAAGATTGGTTTGAAGATCAGTTCCAGCATACAGAAGCAAAAATTATCAATGCCACTCAAGGTGGAATTGTAAATAACTTTGTCGATAAAATGACATTAAACGAAGTTATTGATAAATACTTCGATAAAGGCATAGATGTAAAAGGCAGAATTGAAGATTGTCTGAAAGCTCCTGTAAAAGCTGATTATAAGGCTCTTGATGATTTCCTTGTTTCAAGAAAAGAGCTTATAGAAGATTTCAGCAAAAAAATAGAAGTAGTAAAGCCTGTTTTGAAAGAGTTATCTGGTTCTATTTCTGATAAAAACCTTAATGAAGTAAAAGGGAAAGAATCTGAGAAACTTGCGATTGTGATGAATGTACACGACCAGATTTGTGAAAACGCTGCTATTGTGGAATGGTTTACGGCTTTGCATACTAAATTTGTAACCAAACATACTTCAGAAGTAGTTAAACTAAGGAATTTAAAAGATGTAAAAGTTGGTCAGTGGCTTCAAATCGTGGATAATCTTTTTACTACCTACGAAGAATTTGCCAGATACCAACTTCCCCTTATCAAACTGAAAACTGAAAACTGAATAATTAAACGCGGACAGTTTTCTTGTTCGACCCAATTCTCCTCCGCGGTCTCTGAAGATTTCTACCTTCGAATAAGCTCGGAGAGAACGAGCCTTGTGCGGAGAATAGAGGTCTCACGTTTACTGTCCGCTATAGTATTTATTGTAGTGGCTGATTCTTGCTTCATTCTTTATTTCTGATAAATAACTAATTGATTTTGTTCTTGATTCGCTATAAAGCTCATCGTTTGTTTCGTTTTTCATTTTCGTAGAATTAAATATTAATATATCAGAATACAATATCACGCCATTTTTATAATCAAAGTAAATTTTCCCCATTGCTTCTATGTGGTAAGTAAAGGTTTTGTTATTATTAAAACTATTGTCAGAATAACTATCAAATAATATTTTTACACATTGTTTATCTTGATATTTTACAAAGCCAGCGAATATATAAGAATTTTTAATTTTAATTTCAGAATTAAAAGGATTGGTATATTCTTTACTCCAGTTATGACCTATACCTATTGGCTTGTCTGGAAATTCTATAAAAAAGTTAATAATACCATAATTGTCATCTTTGCGAACTATTTCTCCAAATTTAGATATCGTCTGATAAATAGTTGCAGGACAACCGTGATATGTATTTCTTCTCCCATTGTTTATAGACTCATCTATTATGTCACTGTATAATAAATTAATGTTTCCAGATCTGTCTTTATATGAAATTTCTATGTATTTTCTACCTTTTGCGGTCAAGTGAATATGTCTTTTCCCTTCAAGAGTATCAAAGTCAACAAAATTCTCAGATAAGGTTTTGTAAATAAAAGTTGTATCTGCTTCCATATTATAAAAAAGAAGAACTTTTTCAGGATGATTGGCTCCAAAAAGAGGAGTTATGAAGGATAGAAGCAAACTTAATAATATTATTGTTTTATTCATGTCGTTTTCTTGTTTTTATTGTAGTTATTTCTCTCTCTATTTATAATAATGACAAAATCTTTTTACAGCAACCTTGGTCTCTTCTCCCTTCTCCCTAAAAATTTCTTGTGGTTAGGGAAAAATATGATAATATTATATTGAGATTTAAGATATAAGATATAAGATAGAAGAATGAAGAGCTAAGCTAAGCAAAGCAAAGCTTAGTGTAGTCATTGTTGTTGGTAGTTGTTGTAGTTATTGTTAAAACGAAGGCTAGTAAGCTAATGATTATTTGCAATATTCATTACTTTTCAAACCATCTAAAAACAATAAAAACTACAAAACCTAACTACAACAAAAACGAGACAAAATAATCTGATGGCTTTAAACAAAAATTGTTATAAAAGCTTGCGATTATTGAGTTTGATGGTAAAATTAATATAGGGATGTAATTTGTACGATGGGTTATCCTACATATGGTCCGAGCAGTCAGAATGCTGCTAACTATCAGAAAATAAAGATAGAAACAGCTACTCCTGAAGCATTGATATTGATGCTGTATGATGGAGCCCTTCGTTTTATGGCCCAGGCAGAAGCTGCCTTTGAAGAAAACAATATCGAAAAGATAAACAATTTTCTTCTTAGGGTTCAGGCAATTTTCACGGAACTGCAGTGTTCGTTAGACCGTGAAAAGGGCGGTGATATAGCTGCAAATCTTGAACGTTTATATATTTTCTTTAACAATCAATTAGTTGAAGCAAATATGAAAAAAGATGTAAATTATTTGTTAGCTATTAAACCTATGGTACAAAATCTTCGCGATTCTTGGGAAGTTGCGATGCAGAAGCATCAAACAACCCAGAACGTTGTACCGCCAAGGCCAAGATTGAACTTATCTGCTTAAATAACATGGAGGTATATTTATGAGCGGTGTAAGTGGTGTTTCTTCTAGTTCTGCTGCTTCAATGATGCAGGTTCTTAACGACAGTATGCAGTCTCAGACTGATATGGCTGAAAAATTCGTTAAAATTGCAGCCGAAGAAAAAGTTCAGGCTCAACAATTATCAATGTTAGGACAAGTTATAGATCAATATGTCTGATGTCGGCGTTATTTATTACGCTGATGCTGTAATAAATCTATACAGAAAGAACGTAGACTTATCCGAACCTTTATGGAATGGGTTAAACTCATTTCAGATTTTATATAAAAGATTAAAAAGGCTTAACCTAGCTGGCTCAGTTCTTCTTTTGCCGGAACAGCTTTGTGAGGCTTTTTCTTTTTTAGCTAAAGAAACAAATACCGAGATAATTTCTTTTGATTGTTCCAAAATACTAGAAAAGCCTTATGGTTTAAATCAACAGCATTGGGGGTTAGAAAACTCCAGTAATAATGATTCCTGGTATGGTGAAGCTTTTGCCAGGGTTTTTGAGAAATATAACTGGCAGGCGGCTATTTTAGTTCCTTTAACAAATCTTCTTATAGATGCCAATGAAGTTGCTGATAATTTGAATCTTTATCTGCAAGAAGGTTTCGAGGTTTGTTTGGCTGAAGAAAGAATACCAGGTGCTGAATGGGCGATATTCAACCGAGATTTGATTCTTGGGCTTTACAAAAGTCACCCAGAGATAATGACTGCTAGAGGCGCTCTTTATTGGGCTATTAAAAAGCCTTTGTACCCTTTTAGAGTTGGTTCTTATCATTGTCCAAGAATCAGGCCATCTATTAATGCCAATTTAAGACTTAATTCTTTAAGAGCTTTGAATTGTTATCGTGCTGTTGCGCCGGCCAATTTTGACTCACCAGATTTTTCTTATGGCGATTTTATTAATAATTCTGGTTGGGAAAAGGCTTATACCGATTATGCCCCTGTTCAAATCAATGTTGAGCCATCAAGCTTTTGTAATGCAAGCTGTGAGGGCTGTCCTCATTCTGTTTTAAAAAGAAATAAAAGCAATTTGTCAGCAAAACTCTTTGAAAAGGCTATTTCCGATATTCAAGACAGGGACATGCGAATTCTTTTTTCTGGAATTGGTGAACCTTTGCTGAACAATGAATTAGAAGAAATGGTAAAACAGACTTCTGGCTATTGCTCAACTTTACAGACTTCTTTGCAGGTATTGCCCGATGACGATTTCCCATATGAAGCTGTTGACCACATAAGAATAAGCATAGACGCAGATGTGAAAAGCGGTTTTGAAAGATTGAGAAAAGGCTGTTCATGGCAGAATATAGAAGACTTTATTGAGAAAGTATCTAGTTTAAAAGCTACTTACGACAGCAAGTTCCCAGAAATAGGGCTTGATTATTTAAGAAGAGGCATTTCAGAAGCAGATATTATACCTTTTTTGAAAAAATGGAAAAAAGTTTGCAGACCTGTTTTTAAAAGTGATTTCTTTACTTGGCCTTACGATACAAAACCAGAGAAGATAAGCTGGTATCAGATTAGTGGGCAGTCAGAATATTGCGGAGCTTCAAAAAATACGTCAACAGTAAGTTTTGAACCTTTTAAACGAAGACCTTGTAAAAATGCTTTTTCTCTAACAATTCTCAGTGATGGAAGAGTTACTGGTTGTCCATTTGATGCAGAGGGTGATAAATTCTGTCTAGGTGATATAAAAGAGAATACCTTGATGGAGATTTGGAATAGTTCGCCTGCTAGAGAGTGGAGAGATAGGCATTTATTATTAAAACTTAATAAAGATTGCTATTGTAAAAGTTGCCATGATTGGTATAAAATGACGTAGATAAAATTTTTGGAGGAAGTAATAAATGAAGAAATTATTAGGCGTTCTTCTTGGTTTATGTTTAGTTATTCCGGCAGTTATGGCTGCAGATGTTGCAGATATCAATAAGCAGGCTTGGTTAAGCCATATTAAAGAAATGAATGTTATGCGCAGACAGATTATTGAAGCTTCTAAGAAAGCTAATAATTCTGCTGAAGATATGGCTGCTTACAATGAATTGATGACTAGATTTGAAACTAAGCAGGTTGAATGGGATGAATATATTACTGCTGTTGCAAATGATGATGAAGAAGGCAGAGCAAAAGTAGAAAACAGATTCCAGGGCGAAAGACCTCATCACGGTCATCGTCCACATCATCCAAGATTCCATAAGCATCATCACCATGCATTCTGTGAATGCTGCAAATGCACTAAATGTGAATGCGAAGACTGCAGATGCTGCACTTGTGAAAAATGTGAATGCCGCAAGATTGCTCCAAAGCACGAACACAAATGCCATAAAGCAGAAAAATGCTGCGGTGAATGCCCAAAAGCTCAGAAATGCGAAAAGAAGTGCATGAAGGCTGAAAAATGCGGTAAGTGCCCAAAGCACGAACACAAATGCCATAAAGCAGAAAAATGTGGCGAATGCCCAAAAGCTCAGAAATGCGAAAAGAAATGCATGAAAGCTGAAAAGTGTGGTAAGTGCCCAAAGCACGAACACAAGTGCCATAAAGCAGAAAAATGTGGCGAATGCCCAAAAGCTCAGAAATGCGAAAAGAAATGCATGAAAGCTGAAAAGTGTGGTGAATGCCCAAAAGCAAAAGAATGCCACAAATAATATAAATTGTGATAAAAAAAACGCTTCTCATATAAGAGAAGCGTTTTTTTTGCTGAAGAAGCGAAGTAAAGATTAAGAAGTATTATTAACTAAATATTGTTCTAAATCATTGAATAAAACAATAAACAAAATTTATCACTTGTTCAATCTGGGAAGCTAGTTATACGAAGCTGACCATCGGTAATCTTGATTTGTTCAAGATTAACATCAAAAGAGAATTTTTTGAAATTCATAAGAGGATTAATCTTTTTTATAATTTGTCCTATAAAGCTTCTAGGCATTGAAATGCGGTTGACTTTCATTTTGCTGGCGTGAAACCAGATTTCTTTATCATCTTTTATGGAGAAATTACCTTTGGCCCAGAACTCAACCTTAACAAAACCATATTTGGTTGAGCCAGAAAGTTCCATAATGTTATTCATCATTTTAACTTTAGGATGGTCAACTTTGATTTTTTTTGCTTTAAACTTGAGAAAATCATTTAAATCGGTTTCTTTTACTATTACATCCAGGTTTATGGTACATTTGTTGACCGGTCTTATTTTTTCATTCTCAAGCAATTTTTTTGTGTTGAGCTGTACATCAAGAAATTCTATTTTTGCACTTTCAACAATAACATGTTCAACTGTGCTTCTATAGGCATATACATAGATTTTTTTGAATTTACCTAAGGCTGTATCTTCTGGGGAAATATGAGTTATTTCTATAGTAATAGAAGCTGGATTTTCAACTTCTTTGAGCATTGCCGCTTTCAGTTTGTCATCTATTATTTGAGGATTAGATGCTATCTTTGCTGTAATAGCTGGGTCTGGAGTATAGTTTTCTTCTATTTCTACACCCTTTGCCCAGGAGCAAGAAGATGAAATTAGGGTTAATACTGCAACAATAAAAAACAATACCTTGATTCTTTTCATAGCTGTCTTCCTAATCATTCAAATAGTTTTTCTTCATCAGCAGGAAAGCTTTGAAGGTTATTTTTCCAAACTGTCCAAATAGTTAATCCATCGTATTTTTCTATTATACACGATTTTAAAAGTTTTTGAACAGCAAATTCCTTGGCGGTTGATTCCGTGGTGCTAATAGTATAAAGTCTGTTTTTGTCGATAGAGTTTCTGTTGATAGAAAACTCCCAGAAATGGTTTCCTAAAGCCAAAAACTGGCAGCCGGCAAAGCCGATTTCTTTTATACTGCTGTCTTCAATTAATGAAATAAACATGTTTTTAATCTGGGTTTCTGTGGCTCTGAATCTAACTATTCTTTCATTCGGGAATCTTGTAATAACGTCGCCAACGGTTATAACGCTTTCTCTGAAGCTTATCTGATCTGGCATCTTAATAAAGGCAATTTCTGTGTTGGTTGCATACTTCAACATTTCTGCATGAGCTTGCAGGCTAATTCTATTTGCAGAAGTAGAAGGTCTGTTAGTTATTGGAATAACTTTAAGCGGTTTGTGAAATTCTTGTCTAACTTGATTCCAAATTTCCTTAAAATCATTCTTAATTGCTTTTTCTGAGTATTTGTTAAATGGAATCATTCTTAGTGTTGTTCTTGGATAACCATAATTTTTGGGAATAATATTCAATATTGGCAAAACTTTATAGCCTGGTTCTACAGAAAATCTGAAAACGTTTCTATTTCCATCTTCTAAGTGAGTTGTAGAAAAAAGAGGCTCTTCGTTATTGATTGGAACGTTCACAATAAAGTGGATTCCATTCAGTCTTTTGAATTCTTCCGTTAATTCGTTTACTGTTTTTAAGTCGCCGTAAACAACAGAAAGAGTAAAATCTTTCGGTGTTAAAATGGGATTAATCTTTCTTAAAGATCTCGCGGGGTCGTCAACTCTTATCTGTGACCATCGTTCAAGAGCGAGTTTAGAACAATACTCCGAAGATATAAAATTAAAGAAATAAATATTCTGATTATTTAAGTTTGTTAAATAAAAACGATTGAATATTTCGTTATTGTCTGGAGCTTCAACATTAGTAAAAACACGGTTTTTTATTTCGTAATCCAGGTAAGTGTCGTTATAAACTTCTAAATCATCAGGACTTAGTGCCCCTGCTAAGGGGTGGCATTTTCTGATTAACTCTCTTTCGGCTTTTCCCTGGTTTAAATAACTGAAAGATTTAAAGATTGATGAATCGTTACCAATACCGAATATCAGAGAATCTTTATCTTTTTGCTTTAAAAAAGCATTAACAACATATGGAAGTTTGAAGGCTTCTGTGTATTCTGCCTTTTGATCTTCTGTAAAAGTTATGAGGTTTCCTCTGATGTTTCCAGGAAGCAAAATCTGGAATGAGCGTAAAACTTCCGCAAAAGATACATTAGATGACAGAACTAGAAGTATTGCTGCTATATATAATGATATGCCGCTCTTGGTCTTCATCCATTTACCTTCTTTACGATGTAAGCTCCAATGAACGCGAATATAATATTCTGCATCCACGCTGCCAACATCGGTGGTAAATATCCAGATTTTCCAAGTGCAGAGAAAAAGCTCATCAAAACATAGTAGAAGAATATTATACCTATTGAAACACCGAAGCCTACGAAAGCTCCGCTTCTACTGTTCGTGAGCCCGAAACTGGCACCTATGATAGCAAAGAATAAGCTGGCAAAAGGTAGAGAGGTTTTCATGGCGAGACCAACACGCATTTCAGTGGTATCCATGAATTGACTTCTTTCATAAGCTTCTATTCTTGCTTTTAGTTCTGTGTAGCTCATTTCTGTAGGTCTTTTGGTTTCTCTGGCAAAATCAGAAGGCTTTTCAGTAATAGGCAAAATCATTTCAGGTGTGCTTACAGGGTCTGCTAAACCGTCTTTTGTTGTATATTCCTGTTCTATAACGTTTTTCAATAACCAGTGGGTGTCTTGGTATTCTGCTTCTGCAGCAGAAATTCTTTTTGTTAGAACACCTTCATTGTTGTAGTATTCGAAAAGAACTCTTTCCATTTTCCCTTTTTTTTCATAGACTTTTCTTGCATAGGCAAAAGCTCCATCTGAAGTTCTTAAAATGGAATTTTCTGTGGTTTCAGGTTCTATTAATTTCATTATTTCTTGACGTTTTATACGTTTTGCTCGTCTATTGCTGCCAGGAACAACAGTTTCGTTAAAAATGAAGCTTACGATAGTTACTAAGACTGCAAAAGTCAGAACTGGTAAAAGTATACGGTAGAAATTTATTCCCCCAGCTCTCATAGCGGTTGTTTCTGAGCCTCTGGACATCTGCCCGAAAACAAGTAGATTTGCTAAAAGAACAGACATAGGGAATGTAAAAATCATATCTTGTGGAAGCCTGTTGAAAAACCATCTAAGCATTACAGTAAAAGAAGTGTTTTCGTTTACTACATACTGTAGAGCGTTAATCATAGGGTCTATGGCAATAATAGTTACAAATAGAAAGAAGCCAAAGAAGAATGGTCCTACTAATGATTTAAAAATATATTTATCTAGAACTTTAATCATATTTCTTTACAAAGGTTTAATTATTGTTAAACTAATGTTATTATACCTAAAAATTATCATATTTAGCTACCCAATTAAAGGAAGTGTAACATGAAAATAGCAATGATAGGCACAGGTTACGTTGGTTTAGTAACCGGTACATGTTTTGCCGAATCAGGTAATGATGTATGTTGTGTCGACACTAATGAAAAGAAAATTAACGATTTGCTAGAAGGAAATATTCCTATATACGAACCAGGCTTAGATGTCTTAGTTAAAAGAAATTACAGTAATGAACGCTTATCTTTTACTACTAATCTAGAATCTGCAGTTGATAAATCTTTGCTTCTTTTTATCGCTGTTGGAACCCCACCGGATGAAGACGGTTCTGCTGACCTTTCTCATGTTTTGGCTGTTGCAAAGGGTATCGGTCAGTGCATGAAAGAATATAAGATTATTGTAGACAAGTCTACTGTTCCTGTAGGTACTGCTCAGTTAGTTAAAAAGACTATACAGGAAGAACTTGATAAACGTGGCGTAAGCATTGAATTTGATGTTGTCAGCAATCCAGAATTCCTTAAAGAAGGCAATGCTATTGATGACTTCATGAAGCCAGATAGAGTAGTAGTAGGCTGCGACAATGTAAGAACTGGTGAAATAATGAAGGAATTGTATTCTCCATTTGTTAGAACAGGTAAACCTATTCTTGTAATGGATGTTGCTTCTGCAGAAATGACTAAATATGCAGCTAATGCCATGCTTGCAACAAAGATTTCTTTCATGAACGATATTGCTAATCTTTGCGAACGTTTAGGCGTAGATGTTGCTCAGGTTCGTCAAGGTATCGGTTCTGACAGCAGAATTGGTTATTCTTTCATATTCCCAGGCCCAGGCTATGGTGGAAGCTGCTTCCCAAAAGACGTTCAGGCTATTGTTAAGACTGGCGAACAGCATGGCTATAAGCTTGAAATTCTTTCTGCTGTTGAATCTGTAAATAATCGCCAAAAGAAAGTTCTTTTTGACAAATTAAAAAGATATTACGGCGATGAACTCAAGAATAAGACTATAGCTGTGTGGGGCTTGGCTTTTAAACCTAACACAGATGATATGCGTGAAGCACCATCTATTGTTCTTATTAAGAATCTAATTGCTGAAGGCTGTAAAGTTAAAGCTTATGATCCAGAAGCAGCAAAAGAAGCATATAAGATTTTTGGCGACAAGATTGAATACGTCAAAAAGCAGTATGATGCTCTTGAAGGTGCTGATGCCCTCGTTATCGTTACTGAATGGAACGAATTCAGAAGACCAGATTTTGACAAGATTAAATCTTTGCTCAAAAAGCCTGTAATTATGGATGGCAGAAATCTTTTCGATCCTAAGAAAATGGCAGAAATGGGCTTCGAATACGAAGGAATCGGCAGACGTCTTTATAATAAATAATTTGAGGGGTGATTCTTAATGAAAGTAATATTACCTGTTGCCGGTAAAGGCACAAGATTAAGACCGCATACTTTTACTAAGCCCAAATCTCTTGTTAGAGTTGCAGGGAAGACTGTATTGCAGCATGTTATAGATGGTTTAGCTAAGGTTGATGTTGAAGAATACATTATTATTACCGACAAGAATGGTCATATTATAAAGCAGTTTGTTGATGAGCATTACCCTGATATAAAGGTTACCTATGTAACTCAGACTGAATTATTAGGTCCGGCTCACGCTGTTTCATTAGCTTGCCCAAGAATACAGGAAGGCGATGATGTTCTGGTAGTTTTCAATGATACTCTTTTTGTAACAGATTTGACACGTATTCATATGCTTTGCAAAGATTTAGACGGTTTAATCTATTCAAAAGAAGTTGAAGACTACAAACGCTTTGGTGTCAATGTAATGAAAGACGGTGTAATTGTTGATATGGTTGAAAAACCAGATCAGCCTGTCAGCAAACTTGCTCAAGTTGGTTTGTATTACATGAAGAATGGCCGTCAGTTTATGGACTATATAAACAAGGCTATTCAAAATGATCTTAGAACCAAAGGTGAATTCTATCTGCCAGAAGTATTCAAGCTTATGATTAAAGATGGTCTAAAACTTGGTGCTCCTGAAATAGAAGAATGGCTGGATTGTGGTAAGCCTGAAACTCTTCTTGAAACAAATAGATATTTGCTTGAAAGAGCAACTGGTAATCACATATTTATAGAAGGTTGTGTAATAATACCTCCTGTTTCTATTCATCCGTCAGCAGAAGTAAAGCATTCTGTAATAGGACCCTATGTTTCTATTGCTGAAAACTGCAAAATCAACGAATCAATTATTCGTAATTCTGTAATTAATCCAAATTCTATTCTTCACAATGTAATGCTTGATGAATCATTGATTGGAGATGCTGTTGAACTGGCAGGCCAGTCGCAGCGAATGAATATTGGTGATAATTCGGTAATTGATTTAAGTGGTCGCAATTAAATAAAAAAGGCTTGAGTATCTCAAGCCTTTTTTTTAGAGATAAGAGGTTAGAGATTAGAGACAAGAGGTATGTTTTAGCAAGCGCATGTAATTGATATAACCGTCAATTACATGCAATAGAAGTTTGAGTAGAATTTCGTTAAAACCCCCTTTTTTAAAGGGGGATGTCATTCGAAGAATGACTAGGGGATTTTTGGAGAATTTTGCCAAGCATTACCAAGTTGAGTCCGAAGACTTGTAGAAGCTAAAACAATCCCCTCCTCCCTCATCCCTCATCTCTTCTCTCTAATTTAAGGTCTCGCGTCTACTGTCCGCTTAGTTTAGTAAATCTATAGGTGATAAATGAATATTGGTTTAAAAATCTGGTCGACAAATCTTGATAATTACGCAAAAGAAGCTTTGAGACTTTATAAACTAGGTTGTTTTAACTATATAGAGCTTTATGCTGTTCCCAATACCTTAGAAAGTCTAAATGCCTGGAAAAATCTCAATATTCCTTTTACTCTGCACTGCCCGCATTCTGCTCATGGGTTTAATCTTGCTAAGGCAGAATTGGCAGATTCCAATCGTAAATTATTTGATGAAGTGAGAAGATTTGCAGATGGACTTAACGTAGATTACATCATTATTCATGGGGGGCTAGACGGCGATTATAAAGAAACTGCCAGACAGTTGAAAGCACTAAACGAACCTAGAGCTTTAATTGAAAATAAGCCATATAGGGCAGTTCCAAAAATAGCTCAAGATAAAACCTGTATTGGTTATAACAAAGAGCAGATTGAATATATTAAAAACGAGTCTGGTTGTGGTTTCTGCTTGGATTTTAATCATGCTATATGTGCCTCAAATTCCTTTAAAATAAACTATTTAGATTATATTCAAGAGATGATGGAATTAAATCCGGATATGTTCCATTTAGCTGATATGGAAAAGGCTGATGCAGAAATAGATACTCATTTGCATTTAGGGGAAGGTCAGGTAGATTTAAAGAGTCTAAAGAGATTTCTTTCTATTGATTCGAAGGTTAGTCTTGAAACTGCGAAGAAAAGCAGAACCTCATTAGAAGATTTTATTGCTGATTTCAATTATTATCGCAGTCTTTGGTGATTGTACCCTGGGTGTTGTCTAATTCATAAACTTCATATCTGGTACCATAAGACCAAAGCCAGCCGTCTAACACTTTTTTATATTTAATTTGGTTTTTATCGTTGTTAAAACAGATAAAATAAGTATTACCCGATTGTGGGTAAGATTTTGGAAGAACTAAGTTGTCTGAATTGCTAGAATCAATATATATTTTATTTGCATCAATAAAATATGGACAAATAGTTTGAACTTCTTCTGGGTATCGGCAGTGTACTATTACATTATTGCTTTTTAATAATTTACCCAATTCTTGGAAAGTAGAAAACTTTGGATTTGAAGAAGGGAAAGAAAAATCCAGCATAAAGAAGGGTGAGATTGCTGATAAAATCGAAACTAATATGGTTAATTGTATTTTTCTATATTTAGCTAAATAAGCGACTATTAATATTGCTACTGTTGAACTTACTGGTGCAAAATATCGTTCCATAAACATATGAAAAACACCGAATCTTCTGAAATCCAGAGTATGATAAATCAATAATGAATGAACAATAAAAGAGATTATAGTTAAATTAAGAGCAAGAGTGTCTGTATTGGTTAGTTTATTATTAATTAAATAAATAACTAATAATATAGTAAAAAGAGTTATAAGTATTATTGTCAAATAAAGAGAAGAGGTTAAATCCAACCCCAAAAATTCTTGAAATACGCTAGCTATTCCATTTATTAATGGGGAGAACCTGTCTTGTAACATAAAGGCTTCTTTGGCTCTAGGCGAGTTGCCAAATTGATAAAATATAAATGGATAATAACTGATAGAGAATATTACTCCTAATATTGCAGCAAACGACATACACCAGAAAGATTTATATTTTTTCTTAATTAAACAGATTATTATAAAAGTTAATGTCAAAAAGAATGCATAAACAAGGAAGTGATAATGTGTCATACCTCCTAATGCAACTACTGCAGTAATTGCAGCAAATCTCTTAATAGAAACATTAAAATCTAGACAGATTAGGTAGACTTTAAGACATAATAAATAAATAAAGATTAATAATGGGTAAACCCTTATTGAGATAAAACATTCTACAGAAATAGAAGAACAACCAAATATAAAGCAGGTTAACAATGCATAGGTTTCCGATTTTAGAATTCTTTTACTGATAGAAAAAAGTAATAATTGGGATAATATAAAAACAAATATATTTAAGCAGTAACCATACCATTTAGAAAAAGAATTCGGGAAAAAAGAACAGATGAAATGGATTATACAGTTGTATAGTGGAGGATGTGAGTCGTTTAAATTGTTTAAATAAGGATTAGTAAAATTAAATTTAGATTTTTCGGTAACGCAGATATACTTTAAGAAAAATTTGCCAGATAACCAACGGTCTGTAACTTTTATATTTGTGTCATGACCTTCTGGTGGAAATAAATGCCCATATTGGCTATTAGCTAATGAATATGAATATATTTCATCGCAGAAAAAGCTAGCTTTATCATTTATAAAAAATAGCAAAAGAATTACCTGAAAAAAGATAATTAAAAATAAGAATAGCTTGAGATTTAATAATTTACTTTTTATCAGTGATTTCATAAACATTTACTTTTTCGTTTGAAATATAATTAGATAATATAACAGGATAATTATTCCCACTATAAGTAACATTACTGGTTAAAATCATATAATTTTTCCCGGTTGAGGGTAATTGAGAAAAATTAGTCTCTGCAAGATTTTGCTTGTCTATAGGCATTAGATAAACGTTATCACATAATTCTAAGTATGGAGCCATAATTTGGATATCTTGAAAATTATTAAAGACAAGAATTGCATTATTAGCTTTTAAGACTTTTTCTATTGATAAGGAATTATTATTGAAGTCATTTAAAACTTTATAATAGAGATTTATGCTAGAAGAAATAAAAGTAAACAATATTAGCAGAATCAAAATATAAGGTTTATTAAACTGTTTAAATACTAACAGCAATATAATTGCTACTATAGGATAATAACTAAAAAAATACTTTATATAATTATAGTTAAAATATTCATAATTCATATAAAGAGATTGTAATGAAAAAACTATAATAATAGGAATCACTGTTAGCAGTATACTAGGCTTGTTTGGATAATAATGGTCTATTAATTTCCAACAGCCGTAACTAAAGAAAAATATTATTAAAAAGGTTGTTAGATAAGAGTAATAAGGATCCGGAACAGAGAAAAATTTTCTAATAAAGTTAGAAATAAAGCCTATTCCTGGTATTATAGGATTGATTCCTGATAATATTTCACTAGTATTAAAAGAGATTGATATTTGCTGTATCATTTCTGGAAATAATAGATATAAAGCTGTAATACAGACCAAAAAAGAACATATTGTAAAACTGAGAGAATTATAAGATTTTTTATAATAAGCGATAATAGAAAAAACGATTATGATAGCAATTGTGTAAAGTAAGAATAAATAATGGGTAAAACCGCCTGATACCACAATTAAAAAGAATTCTAAAAATTTTTTGATAGAAAAATTATTATTATCAATATTTTTTATGAAAAAATTAAGCAATAAAAGATTAAAAACAGTTAAGAGTGAATTAAAACTGATATAAACAAAATTATCTATTGAAGCATTTGAAAACCCGAATAACAAACAAACTAACAATGCCAATTTATTAGATTTAAATATATTTTTACTAACTTGGAACAATAATAGCTGAGTTATTATAAAAAGAGCTAAATTTAAGCTTAAACCCTGCCATTTAGATAATTCTTCCGGGAAAAAAGAGCAAATAGCATGAATCAAATAATAATATAAAGGCGGATGAGTATCCTGGGTTTGATTTTCATATACATTTCTGTAATTGAAGCTATTGTTTGGAGAAGTTGTTAAATAATCTTTGAATATTTTGCCAGGAATCCATTTATTCCAAATATCATATTGGTTAGAAGGAATTAATATTTTAGACGGAAATAGCAAACCACAAGAACTATTGGATAATGAGTATGAATAGACCTCATCAGCGGATAAAGCATCTTTTTTAAGCATGTGAACCCATATCAACACGCTTTGTATCAATATAAGTAAGGTAAAAATAAATATATATCTTTTATTCTTTTTTACAGACATTTCAATGCTTTCTTTCTGTTTCATACTAACATAATAGGGGTTAGTATAGCAAACAATCATGGTGTCAGAGCTTATATAACAATAATGATGGATTTATGAATGCTAATTATTTACTAAAACAATTATTATTAGTATAATAATTTCTAATGAATCAAACGACCTGAGCTAATTTCTAAATGTTTATACTTGCTAAATAAAGAAAGGCAGAAAAATGGAAAATTTCATTCCTTACGGACACCAGAATATTACAGAAGAAGATATAGAAGCCGTATCAAAAGTATTAAAGGCTAATTATATTACTCAGGGCCCTGTTGTTGAAGAATTTGAAAAGGCTGTTTGTGAAAAGACAGGCTCTAACTATGGTGTTTGTTGCACAAATGGAACATCTGCCCTTCATTTAGCTATGATAGCTGCTGGCGTTAACCAAAACGATAGAATCATTGCTCCGGCAATAACCTTTTGCGCCAGTGCCAACTGTGCCAGATTCTTAGGTGCAGAAGTATTGTTTGCTGATATAGAGGATAGTATTACCATGTCTGTAGAAAGCTGCCGAGCTTTGTTAGAAAAATCAAAAGCTGAAGGCAAGCCTGTAAAAGCTGTTGTTACAGTAGATATGGCTGGCTATATATGTGATATGGAAGCTTTTGCCAAATTAAAAGATGAGTTTGGCTTTGTGTGGGTTGAAGATTCATGCCATGCAATAGGCGGTTCCTGGACAGCATCTGATGGCAAAGTCTATAAAGTTGGCGAATACAAGAAAGTAGATATGACAGTATTCAGTTTTCATCCTGTAAAACATATTACAACGGGTGAAGGCGGAATGATTATAACCCACTCTGAAAAATATGCTAAATCTTTAAGATTTTATAGAAGTCACGGAATGACAAAGGTTCCAGAACTCTTTCAGTGCAAAGAAGAAGCCTTTGATAAAAATGGTCTGGTTAACCCCTGGTATTATGAAATGCAGGATTTGGGCTTCAACTATCGTATGACTGAAATACAGGCTGCTTTGGGATTGAGTCAGCTTAAACGCTTAGAAAGCGGTATTGCAAAACGCAGAGAAATTGCTGATTATTACAGAAAAGAATTTGCAGATTGTCCGCTAATTTCTTTCCCTGTTGTAGATAAAGAAAAAATAGGTCATGCTTATCATCTGGCTATTGTATTGATAGATTTTGAAAAAGCCGGCATGACTCGTGCTGCTTTTATGAATAAATTGGCTAGTATGGGAATTGGAACTCAGGTTCATTATATTCCTGTGCCAATGCTGCCATATTATCTGGATAAGCTTCACGGAGAAAAATTCTCGAATGCTATAGCTTATTACAAAAAATGTCTGTCTCTGCCATGCTTCCCAACACTTAGTGATGACGACCTTCAAAGGGTCGTTCGCGGCATAAAACAAGTGTTAAATAGAGCTTAGAGCAAAACATAAATAAATGACAAAGAGTTTAACATTGAGATCTTGGCAGGAAACAGACTGTCGAATGATTTATGATTGGCGGATGAGTCCTGAAGTCAGATCTAAGAGTTTTAACAATAAAGAATTCTCTTATGAAGACCATAAGAAATGGTTTGAAAATTTTATGAAAAACAACCTTTCTTTTGGCTTTATTTTGGAAAACTCTGGCAAACCTGTTGCCCAGATAAGATTTGATAAGACTAAGATTGAAGGTTACTATAATATTTCTATTTTTACTGCACCAAATCTATCTGGAAAAGGCTATGGGAGCAAAGTTCTTGAAATGGCTTGCCAGGACAAGAATCTGTTAGCTAAGGCGAAATACTTTGTAGCAGAAGTTTTCGATGACAATATTCCATCTAAAAAATTATTTTTAAAGAATGGCTTTGAAATAACTGGCGAAACAGATGTAGATGAGCACCATGTGCTATTGTTTAAGAAAAAGGCAATTTAGAGGGAAGAGGGAAGAGGGAGAAGGGAAGAGGGAAGAGGTTGAGCAAGCAACTGTCCGCTTTTAAAAGAATTGAGAGATAAGAAAAGTCTACCCTTTTGTCATAAAAAGTATAGCGTATGGGCTTTAGCCCTGAAAGCTATACGTTTATGACAATGGGTAGACAACATAGAGCTGACAGCGAAGCTTAGCGAGAGCAAGGGTGTAGGGGTTAGAGATAAGGGGATTGGCTTAGGTTCATTGTTGAATTAAATCTAATGACAGCGGGGTGCCGGCTGGTGCATCTTTTGTAAAGGTTTTGCCTAATACTTCAAAGTAATATTTTGGTTTTAAACCATCGCCTGGTCTGATACTGCGAATGTTTTCTTCTGTTATTCTTTCACCGGCTTTTACATCTTTTACGATAAACAGCGAACGTCTGAATTTGTAGTTGCTTTGTTCAGATTCAGAAGGACCGAACTTAACTTTACCAATAGCTTTTTCTGCCGCTCTCACATCTCTTACCATTGAGGCAAATTCATCTGGTTCCATTGAAAAACCGCTATCAGGAGTATTTATTTTTCTACTTAAACAAAGGTGCTTTTCTATAATGCATCCGCCTAATGCAACAGAGGTAACGGCACCAATAGAGCCTTTTGAATGGTCTGATAGTCCGACAGGCACTTCAAAAAGCTTACTTAATTCCTGCATGGTTACAAGATTCATGTCGTCAGTAATAGCCGGGTAAGCACTAGAACACTTTAAAAGAGCCAGTTGGTTGTTCTTTTCAGAATGAACAGAATCAACTGCTTCTTTAATTTCTTCTAAAGAAGCCATACCAGTAGACATAATCATAGGTTTGCCTTTTGAAGCAACATATTTAATTAAAGGCAAGTCGATTAATTCAAAAGAAGCTATTTTGTAAAACTCAATACCTATGCTTTCAAGGAAATCAACAGCAGTTTTGTCGAAAGGTGTGGAAAAGAAATCTATTCCTATTTTATCAGCTTCTGCTTTTAATTCTGCTTGCCATTCCCAGGGAGTAAAGGCTTTTTGGTATAGGGAATGGAGGTTTTCACCTTTCCAGGTTCCTTCTTCAATACTGAAATATTTGTTGTGGCAATCTATGGTTATTGTGTCTGCTGTATATGTTTGAATCTTGATGCAGTCAGCATGAGCTTCTTTTGCAGCATGAATTATCTCTTTGGCATAATTAAGACTGCCAGCATGATTTGCAGACATTTCAGCAATTATATAAGCTGGTAAACCGCTAGCTATTTTCCTGTTTTTGATTGTTATTGAATTCATATTTTTTACCACTTAGTTTAAGATTATTTTATTTTTATAATAAATTCAACATCTAGAAATGTTATAATAATAAAAATTTTCCCTAGAGAGCTTTATATGTCTAATATTTATCAAAATAACCTTAAAGTATTGAAGAAAAGAATGCCTGTTATATATCAGGCTATAAATAACTGTCCTGAATCCGATTGCGAATATATTGTTTCTGATGCAAAAAGTGGAGCTAAAACTCTTGCTATAAAGAAAGAGGGCAAAGTTTATCAGGTTCACAGTAAATATGACCCAGTTAAAGAAGCTGAACAACAGCTTAAAAATGCAAAACTGATTAATCCAAAGGTAATGATGATCATGGGCTTTGGATTGGGCTATCATTTGCGGGCAGCAAGCCAAATATACGGGAAAAACAATCTATATACATTGGTAATAGAAAAAGACATTAAAGCTTTTAAAACAGCTTTAGAAAACGTTGATATAACAGATTTGCTGGAAAATCCAAAATTTGTTTGGGTTGTAGGAATCAGACCAGACGAAGCTTTTGTAGTTTTAAATGAGCTTCTTAAAAAAGTCGGAATTACAATTCAGCTATTCCTTAAAACTTTGGTAGTATTCGACCACCCTGTAATAACAAGGATTCACGAAAATTACCACCAGCATATACTAAAATGCTTTAAAGATGCTGCTTTCAATATAATATTCAACTATGGGAATTGCCCGAAAGATTCAATGATAGGTCTTCAGAGCATAATGGACAACATGTCACTTATCTTAAGAAGCCCTGGAATCAAAGATTTATTTGGAAAATTCAAGAAAGTTCCTGGTATTCTGGTTTCAACAGGACCATCATTAGATAAAAACATTGAAGACTTAAAGCCTGCATTGGGTAATTGTGTTATGATTGCAGCAGATTCAGCTTTAAGAACTTTAAACAAGCATAATATTGTTCCACATGCCGCCGTTAGTGTAGAAAGAATCGAACATGTAGCGACAATGTTTAAAGAGCTTCCTGAAGAATATAAGGCAAAAATATGGCTGGCGGCCTGTCCTGTAATTTTAAAACACTCTTACGATGCTTGGAACGGGCCAAAAGTAATCAGCTATCGTAATTTTGCTCACTTTGAGTGGATACAGGTTCCAAAAGGCACCTTAACAACTGGACCTTCATGCTCAAATCTTGGTTTTAAGATTTTGGAAGCAATGGGCTGTGACCCAATAATTCTCGTTGGTCAGGACTGTTCATTCGCAAGTGTTGAAAAGACTCATGCTGACGGAGCTCCAGAAGTTACCAACCTTCATTTGAAACAGGAAAATCTATATAAAGTTAAGGGCAATTATTCTGAATTTGTTTATACCAACAAAATTTATGATATGTTCAGAAAAGCTTTTGAAACCGATATGCTGACCTACAAGGGCACTTGTATAAATGCTACTGAAGGCGGAGCATATATTGAAGGAACTAAGATTTCTACATTAAAAGAAGCTGTTGAAAAGTATTGCACTAAGCCTGTCGACACATTAGGGATATTCCAAAAAGAATGTAAATACCCCAGCGAAACAGAAATAGCTAATCAATGGAAATCATTAAGAAAAATAATGGTAGCAACTCGTGAAGAAGTTGAAAAGGTTGTTAATAGCTGTTTGGAAGGCGAACGACGCATAGCTGAATTTGAAGTTCGGTTAGGTCGTGATGGTTTTGAAGAAATAGACGACTTCTTGAAAAGATTTCCTGACGATGAGTTGAAAGAATTTATGTCTTGGCTTGTAAAAACAAAAGGTCAGATAATAACTAGTGGAAAATACTTCAATCTTTATTTGATGCATATTGTTCAGATGGTTATCGTTAAATTCGAGCTTGATATTAACCAGCTCCCATCGCTTTGCGAAGATCCAAAACGTTGTAATTTGCAACATATAAAGATTATGAAGAAATGGTTCCAGGAAGTCGGCGGAGTCTGTCAGATTTCTTTGAAAATGCTTGTTGATGCTTTAGCTCAGCTTGATGCAGAATTTGGCACAGTTGAATAATTAGTAGTTCTGAATTGACTTATTTGGTTTTGATTACTAAAATATAGCCAATTAATTAATAATAGAGGGAAATAGAGCAATGATTGAACTTAATGGCAGTAATTTAACTATTGAAAAAGTTTTTCGTATTGCAGCAGAAGACGAAAAGGTAAGTGTTTCTCAGGAAGCAATGAAACGTGTTAAAGCTTCTAGAGATATTGTTGAAGAAATAATAAACGAAAATCGCGTCGTTTATGGTATTACTACTGGTTTTGGCCATTTGTGCAATACCCGTATTGAACGCAAGGACCTTGAAAGACTTCAAACTAATCTTATCAGAAGCCATGCTACAGGAGTAGGCGACCCATATTCAAAAGAAGCTGTTCGTGCTGCTATTACAGTTCGTATTAACTCTTTGTTACACGGTGTCAGCGGTGTCAGACCAGAATTAGTTGACGCATTAGTTGCTCTTTTAAATAGCGGTGTAACTCCTTATGTTCCACAGCAAGGCTCTGTTGGCTGTTCGGGTGACTTGGCCCCTCTTTCTCATATAATGCTTGTTTTGATGGGCGAAGGCGAAGTATTGGCAGAAGATGGTCATACAAGACTTCCTGCACTGCCAGAAATAGAAAAAGCTGGCTTAAAACCAATTACTCTTCAAGCTAAAGAAGGTCTTGCCCTTATCAACGGAACAGCAGTTATGGCTGGTGTTACTTCTCTAGCTTTGTATCGCGCAATGCATATTTCTAAATCTGCCGATATTATTGCTACCATGACTCTTGAAATGTCGAAAGGCTCAACCAAGCCATTCGATCCTGAATTTATAGCTTTAAGACCATATCCAGGAATGGCTCAGGTCGCACAGAATGTTCTGGCCTGCATTGAAGATTCTGAAATAAGAGAAAGTCACGCTGGCTGTTCTAAAGTTCAAGACGCTTACAGCTTAAGATGCATTCCACAGGTTCACGGTGCTACTAGAGAAAACCTCAACCACCTTGTAGACCAGCTTACAATAGAAATTAACTCTGTTACTGACAACCCAATCATTTTAAGCAAAGATAAAGTAATCTCCGGTGGTCATTTCCACGGTCAGCCAATAGCTTATATTGCTGACTTCTTGGGAATAATCATGTCAGAACTTGCTGATATCAGTGAAAGACGTATAGACAGACTTCTGAATCCATTAATCAATGAAATGAAACCGTTCTTAACTGTTGACCCCGGTGTTAACTCAGGATTGATGATTATTCAATATACTGCAGCAGCTTTGGTTAGCGAAAATAAAGTGCTTGCTCACCCTGCTTCAGTTGATTCTATTCCAACATCTGCCTATCAGGAAGACCACGTCAGCATGGGTAGTATAGCTTCTCGCAAAGCTGGCAAAATCATCGAACATACTGCTCAAGTTCTTGCTATCGAATGGCTCAGCGCTTCCCAAGCCTATGAATTCTTAAGACCACTTAAGATGGGAAAAGGCACTAACGCTGCTTACAACCTACTTAGAGAAAAGGTTCCCGCTCTTCAAGAAGACCGCATTTTGGCTCCTGATTTAAGAGTCGCTAGAGACCTGCTCTGGAACGACAAGCTCTTCGACTACGTCGGACAATTCGTCAAGTTAGTATAAAACGCTGGCTAAAACCACAAACTTACGAGGCTCACCCAATGACTAAAGAAAACAAAGTTTCTGCTGATTTTATTCTTCATAATTTAGATTCTGCTGTTGTTTATCCAAATCCATACAGAGGCAAAGGCACCAAAGTTGGTTGGGAAACAAAAGAACTAAAGCATGCTTCCATAGCTTCTAAGAATGGCAAAATAGTCTGGATAGGCAATTCTGCTGATTTAAACGAAAATGTAAAAATTGAATCTGATACATATTTTTATAATGGCGAAGGATTATTGGCTGTTCCAGGCTTTGTTGATTCACATACACATTTGTTATATGCAGGAAATCGTGCAGATGAATTTGAGATGCGTGTTCAGGGTAAGACCTACTTAGAAATCCTGGCGGCCGGTGGTGGAATTCTTAATACCACTAATGCTGTTCGCAATCTATCTGAAGAAGAATTATTCGCAGAAACCTCACATCGTCTTGATATGGCCATGGATTCAGGTGTAACCACCATAGAAATAAAAACTGGCTATGGGTTAGACTTGAAGAATGAGCTTAAAATGCTTAGAGTCATTGATATGCTCAAAGAAGAATACCCATTAAGAATAGTTACAACCTTTATGGGTGCTCATGCTGTTCCGGCAGACAGAGTGAATGATTCAGATTCTTTCGTAGACGAAATCTGTCAGGAATGGATACCGGCAGTTGCAGAAACCAAATCTGCAGTATTTAACGATGTTTTCACAGAAAAGAAAGCTTTTTCTGTAGAACAGTCTAGAAAAATATTGAATGCAGGCTTGAAATATGGCTTGAAACCTAAGATTCACGCCGATGAAGTAAATGTTCTTGGCGGTGTTGATTTAGCTGTTGAAGTTGGTGCTGTAAGTGCTGACCACTTGTTGATGACTGGCGACGAAGGCATTAAAAAGCTTGTTGGTAGCGGTGTTATTCCAACTGTTCTTCCTGGTACTTCAACATACTTAATGGAAAGCCATCATGCCCCTGCTCGCAAGATGATTGAAGCTGGTCTTCCCGTGGCAATAGCTTCTGACCATAATCCTGGAAGCTGCCAATTCCTAGGTGCCAACATGATTCAGTCTATGGCTATGCTTCAGCTTAGAATGAGCGCATCAGAAAGCCTGATCGCTGGAACCCTTCACGCTGCTCATGCTGTTGATATGGGTAACGAAATTGGTGCAATCGAAGTTGGCAGAAATATGGATATAGCCCTCTTTGAACTTGATTCATTCAAGCAGATTGGCTACCACATTGGTCAGAATTATCTCTACGACCTGATTATTGGTGGAGAGTCTATATATAAGGACTAGGGAGAAAAAGAGCAGAGAGCGATAGAGCGGACGAGACTTCGTCTCTTAGAGCTTAGAGCCAAGCGAAGCTCCCCCATGAACGGTGGGGGAGCTGTCACGTAGTGACTGAGGGGGCTGATTGCGTAGCAATCAGAGGCGTGATAGGTGGTAAGTGGTTGGTGGTGAGTGGTTGGTGATGGTTGAGCAAGCAGACTGTCCGCTTTTAAAGGAAATGAGAAATGAGAATTTAAAGACCCCTTTCGGCAGCAAAGCTGCCACTTCCCCCACCTACGTGGTGGCAGATCTTCTTGATACATCTCCAAAATCATGAAAAAGTTACAAATATATTTCCTGATATTCGGAATATTTTTTATCATCTTTGTTTTTATCATGGCTACATGCCAGGAGTATTTAAAAGACTTAGATAATCTGCCAACAATCGTTGGGATTTGCTTCCTTTTCCTCTTTGTTTTTACAATCATATATTTAGAAAAAAGAGATTCACTTCGCAAAAAGGCAATAAAAGAATACTGCGAAAAGAACGGCTTGGAATATCAGGAAACAGTTGATTCTCTGCTAGAAATAGCTGATTATAAAATACTTCATATGGGTTATGAAGGGAAAAATGAATATCATGCAGTAATGAGCGGTCAACGAGGTGATTTTACCTTTAAGATTCTAGACTATAGTTATGTAAAATCATGCGGAGATCATGACGGAGTCTTTAATGTTTCTCTTTGCATTTTGTCAAAAGCTGATTTGCAGTTTCCTGAAATGATACTTGATGAAAAAGTACCATTCTTGGCAGGAACTATCGACCAGGCTTTAATGGCTAAAAGCCAAATGAATATTGTTAAACCCTTAGGTGATAGCACTTTTGAAAACAAGTTTTCCTTGGTAAGCAATGATGGGAAAGCTGTAAGAGAATATTTCAAATCAGGTGTAATCCAGGCTTTTTTGAAACACTATATCAAAGGCTGTCGCTACGATGCTTGTGATGACACTATAACAATAGCTCATTTAAACTTTTTACAATATAATATTAATCAAAGGCTTGAAATGCTTAAAAAGGGTGTTGAGCTGATTACAGAAATAGATAGAGCTCGTAAGTCAGTCTTAGGCTAACTTTAGTAGTTTTAATTGTGGTTGGTTTTTGTTGTTTTTATTGATTATTTACCGTTTTTATTAGATAATAATCAAGTTATGATTATTGTATTAAAAACTGATTTAACAGAAGAAAAACTTCATAGAGTTGCAGAAAGAATTGAGTCTGAAGGCTTTTATACGAGGTCTATTTCTCAATATGGTAAATTACTGCTTTCTGTCGATGGTCCAAACACTGAAAGACTCTTAAAAGAAGTTACTAAGTGGCAGGATGTTGAAGAAGTCATAGATGGTCATTTCCCATACTATCTAGCTTCTAGAAAGTGTCATAAATCCAATTCTGTTATAAGAATAGGGAAGGGTGATAATCAGGTTACATTTGGCGATAAAGAAATCCCTGTTATTGCTGGTCCATGCGCAATAGAAACTGCTGAAACAGCCTTGGCAATAGCTGAAATAGTTAAAGCTGCTGGGGTTAAAATCTTCAGAGGTATGTTGTTCAAGCCTCGTTCTTCTCCTTATTCTTTTCAGGGAATAGGCAAAGATGGTCTGGAAATACTAGACGAAATAAAGAAACAAACAGGTCTTTTAGTTGTTACAGAAGTTCGAGAAGCTTGTGAAGCTGATATGGTAGCAGAATATGCAGATATTTTCCAAATTGGCACTCGCAACATGAGCAATTTTCAGTTGCTTAAATATGTCGGACAGATGAATAAACCAGTAATTCTTAAAAGGGGCATGGGTTCTAATATTGTTGAGCTTCTTTGTGCTGCTGAATACATACTCTCTTATGGCAATCCTAATGTAATCTTGTGTGAACGAGGAATTAGAACATTTGAACAGTTCACTCGTTTTGGGCTTGATATTGCCGCTATTCCTTCTGTTAAAGAGCTTTCTCATTTGCCTATAATAATCGACCCAAGTCATGCTTCTGGGAAAAGCAGTCTTGTTTCTTCTCTAACTATGGCAGGTATAGCTGCTGGAGCAGATGGAGTCATTCTTGAAGTTCACGACAATCCCGAAAAAGCTTTTTCTGACGGGACAGAATCTATTACACCATCACAGCTTAAAGATTTGATTAAATCAGGTAAAAAAGTTGCTTCCGCGATTGGCAGAGAACTATAATGAAAAATCTGGCATTAATAACAGCTCGCGGTGGTTCTAAGCGTATTCCCAGAAAGAATATTCGTGATTTCTTAGGAAAACCTATAATTGCTTATTCCATTGAAGCAGCTTTAAAAAGAGGTGTTTTTAATGAAGTAATGGTTTCTACCGATGATGATGAAATAGCTGAAATAGCAAAGAAATACGGAGCGGTTGTTCCTTTTAAAAGAAGTGCTGAAACCTCTAACGATACCGCAACAACTACAGATGTAATCATAGAAGTATTTAATGAATATAAAAAACGAGGTTTTAACTTCGATTATGCTTGTTGTATTTACCCGACAGCACCTTTTATAAAGCCTGAAAACTTGAAATCTGGTTTTGAAATAATGCTTAAAGATAATACTGATGCCGCTATCCCAGTGGTGAAGTATTCTTATCCTATTCAGCGAGCATTAGAAATTGGAGCAGATAACAGACTGGCTATGGTCTGGCCGGAACACTCAAGAACCCGCTCTCAGGATTTAGTTCCCAGATACCATGATGCAGGGCAGTTCTACTGGTTCAAGGTTTCAGCAGTAAAACCAGATATGGAATTGCTCAAAATGAAAGCTAGTCCTATTGTTATTCCTGAAACTCAGGTTCAGGATATTGATACTGAAGAAGACTGGGCAATAGCTGAAATAAAATACCGTTTATAATTACTAGAAATCGTCTAGGGGTTCTTTAATCAGGATAGGATATACTTGTTAGAACAACATCAAATTCACCAGAGCGTAGTTCGTTTTTACATTTGTTACAAGTATTGATTCTATTACCTTTTATTGGGGTGCCACATCTTGGGCAAACACCTTCTATTAGACCTTTAGATGCTACTTTACAGCCAGCTTTTCTTGAAAAACAAAGAATTTCGGTAAAATCTCCACTAGCTTGACTGCCTTCAATAATGTTTTTGGTTTCTGTATCGGTTTTATAACGTGTGGCTGAGCCGATAACTTCTATATAAATATTGTTCATATGGTTTTCTACAGCTTTTTTCTTAACTGTAATTTTCTTAACTCTTAAATCATCGAAACATAACTGATATTTTTCTGCTTTCATACCATCTATGCTTATGCAAAGCTGTTCATACAGCTCATCACTAGTAAACACTGCGGTTTTATCTAACTTTCCACGACTGACTTCATTTTTCATTGTTATAAAAGCCATTTTTGCTCGTTTTAGCAGTAAATCAAATTCACTCTTTGATGAAGGAATTTCTGAATCAGTATTTCTCATACTGCTTCCAGAGGTGCTTCCAGTAACAAGATGCAAAACTATGAATGAAATAATAATCAATAAAATACCTGAGCCTAATGAGGCAAAATCTAATAGCTCTAAGTCTTTTTTCCCAAATAGCAATATACCGGAATAAATTGTCCATATGAATGAACTTATAACAAAGAGGTAGGCAAAGATGCTAAGAATCATATTTCTTAATACAAATATGACTATTAAACCAGATATAATACTCAGACCTACTAGAATCTTATAAGTATTAGAATCTTTGGATATTTTTGGGGTTGCATTATTGGTTTCTGAACTTTGATTTACTACGCTTTTATTGTCGCCTTCTGCGGCAAATGAATAAGAAGGAAGAAATATGCTGAAGCATAATATCAGTATTAGAATAGATATTTGAATTTTAAGTATGTTGCTCATTTGTGCTCTCTAAAAACATATTTGAGTTAAAAAATATATAAATGCTTTGTAATGTCAATATATAAGTTGGTAGGTTGGTTTTCTTGAACTTGTTTATACTATTTATAATTGCTATAATGATAGAAATAAAATGGAAAAGAAATATGATTCATATAAAGCTTTATTTATAGTAGTTTTGCTAATACAAAGCTTTTTGCTTGTTTTTTACATGAATGAAAAAGCAAGTTTTTGGATTGATGAGGTTAATTCTTATACTTTAGCAAATAGTTCTTGTGAAGAACTTTTTATTCAGAAAGAATATGATGAATCTTTAAACTTAGATATTCGAAATAAATGGATACCTAATTATGTTTTCAAAAAGCAGATTTCTATAGATTCCGATAAATGTTTTGATTATTTCGGTATTTATGATAATCAAATAAGCCATACTCAACCTCCGTTTTATTATTGGATGATTCATTCTGTTTGTTCTTTATTCCCTGAAAAATTTTCAAAATGGTATGGCTTGGCTATAAACCTGGTATTTTTTGTTATAGCTCAAATTTTATTGTATAAATTAAGCGGGTATATCTTTAATAACAATAAAATTGCGTTAATTTTTTGTTGCTTTTATGGCTTTTCATCAGCTCTAATTGATAATTATACTTTTATCGGCTCAAATTCAGTTATTCCTGCTTTTTGCTTTTTAACTTTAAATGTGTTTTTTAAAAGTTTAAAAAGTAATTTTTCTATAAAATTATTTTTTGAACTTTTTATTATAGTGGTAATCGGGGGATTAACTCATTATTTATATTGGCTTTATGTCTTAATTCTAACAGCTGTATTTTTTATAATATCTATAAACAATAAAGAAAAAAAGCAAAGTATATTTGTTTTACTAACTGTATTATTTGGTTTGGTTGGGGTTTATTTACTTTTCCCATTTGCTTTTGATCAGATAAAACAATTAATAGAATCAAAGACAATTTTATTAAATCAAAATGTCCCAGAACAATATCTGTTTGCTTTGGTTTTGTTGGTAAGAAAGATTTTGATGGTTGGTTTCCCTTATTGTAATTATTTAGCTTATTTATTGTTAATAAGTTTATCTGTCTTTTTTATCCAACTTTTTGTTAATCGTTTTTACAATAATTTAAAATTAAATAAGACTGCTGTTTATTTAACAGTCGTTCCCTCGGCAATTGTTATATTGTTAATAGCTTTGTTTATTAATTATAATATGTTGGGTATAACATCAATAAGGTATTTTTCGATTTTTTATCCATTTATAGCAATTATAATAATTGGGTATTGCTTTTCGTTTAAAAAACCATATTTGGGAATAATAATAGTTTTATTGTCGGTTATTTCTTGTTTTAATGGGAGCCATTTAGTTCTTCGCGATACAGAGAAAAGATACTCAAATATAGAAGAATTAATATATGGCAATAATGTTATTTTTTATAATTCGAGAATGAAATATTTGCAATCGATATTACCGCAGTTATCTTTATGTAATAAATTGTTTATATTATCATCAAATTATCGACCATCAGACGTAAGATTACCAGAAAATGAAAAAACATATCTGATTGTTTTTGATGATAAGAATAAACCTGATATAGACAACTCTAAATTGATGTCTGGCTATTTGTCTGAATATAAGGTTGATGTGTATGATTCAACAGCTTTTAAATAAACATAAGAGTATTAAGCTTTTATTATTCATAACAATTATTACGCAGATTGGTTTTCTGCTTTATTATATGAATAATAAAGCAGCTTTGTTTGTGGATGAAGCTTATACTTATTCTATGGCAAACAGCTCTTATGGGACTTTGTTTCCTTGCTCTAATTTAAAGTTTATTCAAGAAATTGGTAATTATAATTGTAAATGGTTAGATGGAAGCTTTTTTAGAGATTATATTGCTGTGTCTAAAAATCATCGATTTAATTATTCTTGTATAGATGAAATGCATTTGTTTGATTCCCATCCTCCATTTCATTGTTATTTGTTACATACTATATGTTCCTTATTCCCTGAAAGTTTTTCAATGTGGTATGCTTTTTCTTTGAATCTTATACTTTTTATTGGAACTCAACTTTTACTCTTTAACATTAGTAGAAGAATATTTAATTCTGAAAAATATGCTTTGTTAATTTGTTTTATATATGGTTTCTCTTCAGCTACAATAGACTGTTTTATTTATATTAGAATGTATTCGCTCTCTACATTCTTTGTTTTGTTATTGTTAAATGTATATTTAATCTGCTTGGATAATAAACAGTCCTTATTTAGGTTCATAAGTATTGTAATAATCGTATTATTAGGTGGTTTAACCCATTATCATTTTCTAGTTTTCGCATTCTTTTTGTCATTAATTTTTGTAGTTGTTAGCTTGATTGAGAAAAAAAATAATGCTTTTTTTACTGTTGCATTTTCGGCTGTTATCGGTGTTCTTCTTTTCTTCTTAAGATTTCCTGGAGTTCTTTTTCAATTTGAAAACACTCCAAGAGCTGCAGAAGCTTTAGATATGGGTAAAATAACCAGCTCTTCTATTAATGGTATATCATTCTTCTTTCAAGAGTTTTATAACTCTAATCCATTGTTGGGCAATTATGTAAGTATTCTGTTTGTTGCTATGTTTTTTGTTATATTTTGTATTCTTTTTGCAAAAAAATATATAACAAATATTAGTCATTCTGTTTTTTATATTACAGCTATACCGACGATTTTATTTTTTATATTTATATCTTTTTCTGTTGGTTTTTACAGCTTTGGTATACAAGGAGAAAGGTTTTTCTTCATAGTTTACCCGTTAATTGTTGTAACTTTAATTGTTTTCCTGGCAAAAATAAAATTCTTTATTTATTGTTTAGCTTTGATAAGTTTGATATCTTCCTTTGTAATGGTTGATTTTAACTTTAAAGATTATGAAGGATTTAATTCAGAATTAGAAAAACTCTTTGATGGTAATAATATTGTCTTATATTGTGAACAGCCAGAGATTCTTGAGGTTTTGTCTGTAAAACTTTTAAGATGCAATAAAGTCATGATAGTTCCCTATGCTACTCAAAGCTGGTTTCCAAAGGAATATTCAAAAGACGAAAAAACATATCTTGTTTTTGTAAATCATAATAAGAAATTAAATTTACCTTTTAAACTAGTAAAAGAAAGCAAATATTATGATTTGAGATATTCTGTTTATGATTTGGTTAATTAAAATAAAAACCAATTAAATTTTTAAATATTAATCTTCTTGGAAATGATATATGGAGGTCTTTGTTTGCTTTCATCATATATTCTAGCTATATATTCTGACATTATCCAAAGAGATAATAATTGAACACCACTAAAAAAGGTTATTGCAACCATAAGTGAAGTCCACCCAACAGTAATTGTGTCTCTGTACATAAAGAATGATATTAAAGAATATAATAAGATAATTATAGATATAATTATTGTTACTATCCCAAATTGTCCAACAACTTTCAGGGGTTTTGATGAGAAGCCTATTATTCCATCTAGAGCTAATTTAATTAATTTACGTAGAGGATATTTGGTTGTACCTGCAAAACGAGCATCTCTATCGTATTCAAAAGGTATTTGTTTAAAACCTGTCCAAGCAAACAACCCTCTGAAAAACTTATTATGTTCTGGCATACTGTTTACAACATCAATAACATTTTTACCAACTAATCTAAAATCACCTGTATCTAGCGGAATGTCTACTTCAGATAAAAAGTATAATATTCTATAAAAGACTTTATAGGCTAATTTTAAAAGGAAAGAAATCCCTTTTCTGCTTCTTCTTTTTGCATAAACAATATCATTGCCTTCTTCCCAAAGTTTTATCATTTCAGGAATAATTTCTGGCGGGTCTTGTAAATCTGCATCAATTATAACTGCTGCATCACCAGTTACGTGATAAAGACCAGCGGATACAGCACATTGGTGACCAAAATTCCTTGCAAAAGATATTATTTTAACTTTGTCATCGCTTTTTGCTATGTCTTCTAGTATTGTTAAGGTTTTGTCTCGGCTGCCATCATCAACAAATATTAGTTCATATGTATACTCGGCTAATTCTGACATAACCTTAGTTAGTCTTGAATAGCATTCATTTGCAACTTCTTCTTCATAATACATTGGAATTATTACTGATATTTTTTTCATTGTTTTATCCGTCTTTTAATTATTTCTTTTTATTACAGCTATCAATGACAAACCAAATGGGAATCTTTTTTTCTTAGATATATAAGTATATTCTGAACTAAAGATTTTATACATAAGTTTATTTATGATACTTGGTGGAGTTTTTAATTCCAATTCGCCTTTTTTATCAATCTTTAACACTTTTTTGATTATTCTGACGATGAAAGCAGGTATAAAAAGGAAAAAGTTATAATAAGAAAGATATTCTATTTTAAATTTACTTGATTTTATTAAACCTTTAAGCTGGTTTAATTCATACCTTCTATAATGCATATTGTTTACGTCGTGCTGTGACCAAAGAAATTGAAATGCCGGAACAGTAATAATCGCATACCCGTTAGGATTTAATAAATTATAAATGTTTTCGATGATGATTGTTTCATCTTTAATATGTTCAATCAAATCTGAAGCAATGACTAAATCATATTTTTTATTAATATTTATAGATGTTCCGCAATCAGCTTGTATTAACTCACCATTAAAATTTTCTCTGCAAAAATCCAATGCTTGATTAGAATAATCAATTCCTGTGACATTACCAAGTTGAGAAAGAGAGTTGAGCAGTAATCCAACGCCACAGCCAATGTCTGCAATATTAATTGGTCTATCAAATTTTTGCAAGACTTTATCTTTGATTAAGCTGGTAATAATATGCTTTTTCGCTTGAAACCACCAATGTGTGTTTTCATATTCAAACATTGTTTTATACATAAAATCTTGCATTGGTTGTCTCCACTAAATTATTTCAATACTACAAATATAAGTATGCTAGATACTGCATAGTATATTAGTAGTGCAAAAATATCATTGCAGGAAGTAACAAAAGGACCTGAGGCTACAGCAGGGTCAATTTTGAATTTATTGAATACTATAGGAACAAGTGCTCCGTAAGTTGTTGAAAAACTCATTGTGCAAAGCATTGCTATGCCTACTGTCATTGAAAGATAAATTGCTTTCATGGCTGGAGGTGTAGGAGAAGTGACAATCAGATACTGAGCCCAAAGTCCGATAACTAATCCACAAACAGCACCCATAAGTGCGCCAGCAGCTATTTCTTTCCAAAGCTTCTTGAATACATCGCCAAGAGAAATATCATTATTCAGTGATAATGCACGTATTGCCAGAGTTGAAGCTTGAATACCAGCATTCCCTCCCATACCGCAAACAACGGGAACAAAGAAAACCAACACTGCAATACTTTCAAATGAAGCCATGAAGTATTTTAATATTGCACTGGTAACGAAACCTGTACAAAGAGTTATCAGCAACCAGGGCAATCTCGATTTGCAGGTCTTGAATGGCGAATCTGTTTCTAATTCTTCGTCAGAAGTACCAGCCATCTTCATGATATCTTCGTTGGCTTCTTCTTCCATAACGTCAACGATATCGTCGATGGTTATAACACCTAAAATCTGCTGCTTATCATTAACAACAGGCATGGCTATATAGTCGTATTTAGATATCAATGCGGCAACTTCTTCTTGTGGAGTTGAGGCATTAACAGACACAATGTCTTTTTCCATTACTTCAGAAACAATGACATTAGGGTTAGACGTAATCAGGTCTCTAATAGAAATAATGCCTTTTAATCTATCTTCATTGTCTAAAACATACATATAATAGATGTTTTCTACATCTGCCGCTACTAGTCTTACGTGAGCAATAGCGTTTGCAATAGTGAAATCTTCATAGATAGATATATATTCGGTGGTCATAATACCACCGGCAGTGAACTCGTCGTGTTCCAAAAGTTTTCTTACGTCACTGGCCTCATCAAGATCCATGTGTTCAAGAATTTCTTTGGCACGTTTTTGGTCTATATCCTGAAGCAAGTCTGCTGCTTCGTCAGGATCCATTTCTTCGATAATGTCAGAAGCTGTTTCTGTATCCAAATCTTCGATAATCTGAATCTGAGTCTCGGAATCTGCTTCCGCAATAATTTCTGCTGCTACGTCTTCATCGAGATTTTCTATAACAGAAACTCTGTCTTCATCGTCTAAGTCTTCAAGGATATCTGCCAAATCAGCAGGATGCAAATTTTGTAGATTATCAGAAGTTTCATCAGTAGTAATGTTTTCAAACTCATCGTCGAAACCGATGATTTTATCCCATTCTACTATTTCAGGTTTTAAATCAACTTTAAACCATGAAGCTACGGTTTTTGAAACATTATATAAGCCTGAATTTTTAGAAAAAGCCTTGAAACTAATGTCAACACCGCTAACCTGGATAACTTTATTTTTCTCGCAAACAACAGCTAAGTCATAGATATTGATATTTCTAACATTTACGGTATCAATAACTGTTTTGTCTATCAAATCTGTTGCTAATGTGGTTTTATCCTTTTTAGCAAAAGCAGGTAAATCACTTAAGAGATCTTGTAGTTCAAATTTTTCAGGCGTAAAGAGCTTAAAATTGTGCAAAGAAGCCAGTTTATTTGATGAAGAATCAAAGTCGTAGACAACGGCTTGTTCAAAGTAGAGTTTATGGTCTTTTAAGATTAAGACAAAATCTGTTATCTTGCCAGACTGTCTGCCTGCTTCACTGTATACTGGGGCGCCAATTAAATCTGTTAAAAAATAAATGGTCTGTGTCATAGTCATCACTACCCTGATTCATTAATTTACGCCCTCCTTTGTTATATTTTTTAGGATAGACATTCTACTCTTTTAATAAAGAAAATGCACTATTTTTATAGCTCTTTTTGGAAGGTATTATTAGACTTATTTAAAAGTTAATCTAATCTTGTTTTTTTAAAGAGTTAATAATGTCTTGTTCTGTATCTGCAAAATATTTTGATGTTTCATTAAACATCATTTTGTTAATACGTTTTTGTCCTAGCTCAGTATATGATTTGCCGTCAGGACAAACCATAAGGTGAACAGTAACGTTTTTACCTTGAAAAGCTTTTGTGTATTCTTTAACAAATTGAATACCCTGTTTCTTATCTGGTCTAGGATTTGGAGGGAATACTCTCATGATTTCTTTTGGGAATACGAGTTTGCTTTTTTCTATGAAGTTTATTTGACAAACACTTAGAGCATCTAAAGACTTGAAAATGCCATTAACTTTATGCAATTCTATAGGAACAACTCCTGTTGCATATTCTGGTTTTTCTACGAATTCAGGACATTTTAAACCGTGTTTTTCTAACCATTCATCCCAACTTAATTTGAGTTTTCCAAAATAAATATCATGTAGAAGATATCTTGTTCCTTCAACGACTTCGAGACCATTTTTATAACGTGAAAAAACATATTCACATGGAGTATTTTTAATTTCTTTTAACATTTCAGGAGTAAGCCAACCTGCTTTATCGGGAACTCTGATAAGCATATCGACAATCTGACCTTCGCATTTTGCCATGTCGATTTCGCCTTTTTCGTTTATTGTTCCCATACGACCAGAAGCCCATCTAAGAGGATCTATCTGTATTACTTCTGTTTTATATGGTCTTGATTTTAAGTTTGCAATTATAGATGCAACCTTTGCTTGTTCGCTTCTGATAGGATGTGGTAAAACCTTTTTGGGAAGAACATCAGAAACAGTTGCTATTCTGAGGGTTGATTTGCTACCTAGAGGTCCTGCTTTTATTCTTTTTTCTTCTTTTTCTTTTTCTACTTTTTGTAATTTTTTAAGCTTTGCACTTGATTCTTCAGCTATCAATACATCTTGGAGATAGTCAATATCATCAAAGGTAGGTTTGTCTGAAACAGTGAATTGAAAACCACATTTTCTTAAAAAACCGGTATAGGTCATGTCTAGTTCTTTTAGATACACATCTGAAGCAAACATTAAACCGTTTTCTTTTTTAGGTCTTCCTAATCCATCATGATAAAGCTGAAACACAGCATCTTGTGATGTGAGTGCTTCTGTTAACTTCTTTATTAATAACTGTTTATCTACATCTTCGCTAAAATCAAGTCTTGGAAGGCAAACTTTTTCCATTTTGTCGTCTATTTTGGCATTAACTACATAAATAGAACTAAGAGATACCATATATCCTTTTTGAGGAATAGTAGGTGGCATAGAATAAGATGCGGCTTGGAATAATATTAGAAATATCAGTAGAAGATATATAGTTTTTTTATTAAGCATTTTTTTTCTCCATATGTTTATAATTATACTATACTTTTATAAATTTTGAAGTTTATTTGAACTGCTGATTATAAGATATTATAAAACAATCGTTTCCCCTAAATAAAACGTAGTAATTGACAAAGAAACTAATGTTGATGTAATCTTAAAAGACTAAATCCCCTAGGAGGGTTATATACTGTGAGCGCTAGTCAACGTAAAAATTATTTTATTGCAAAGGATATGCAAAGCAAGTTTGCTGGCACTATTCTTTTGTTAGCTTTGCTTGTCGCAGTGATTACGGCTTGCAATATTTATGTTCTAGGTTCTTTTTTCGTAGAAAAAAATGCAACCTTGACTCAGCAGAATGATGCTTCTGCATTAATTCATGATTTTATCAGCAGTTATTGGCCAAGACTTGTTGTTTTGATTTTTGTCAATGTCATAATCGTTTTTATGGTTAGTGTTCTTTACTCGCATCAAACCGCAGGTCCTGCTTATAAGCTTGAAAAGAGTATAAAGCGTATTACAGAAGGTGATTTAACTTTCCAGGTTAGTCTTCGCAGAAATGATAATTTGAAGGAACTAGCTGCAGCTCTGAATGAACTTCTTGAAAAATTCAGAACAACTCTAAGTAAAACTAAGAGTTTGACTGATGATATAAATAATAAGCTGGGAGTAATGAAAGATGATGAAAAATATTCTCAGTTAGTTGCAGATTCTGCAGCTTTGCGTCAGTTAATTGACCAGTTTAAGCTTGAACCAGATGAAAAGTCTGACGGTAAACAAGAAGTAGTAGATGGACCATCAGACTAACAAGAAATAAGGTTCGAAAATAAAGAATTAACTAGAAATAAAAAAATCGCTTGTAATTAATTACAAGCGATTTTTTTTATGCTTTTTAAGCTTTAACTTTGAACAAGAGCTTCTTTTATTCTACTTAGACGACCTCTAAGTCTTAATATTGCTTTGGTGTGTAATTGAGAAACTCTCGAATCCGATACTCCGAGAATTTTGCCTATTTCTTTGGAAGTTAATTCTTCATAGTAATAAAGAGTTATAACCATACGTTCTCTGTCAGACAATTTAGAGATGGCATCTGCGAGAATCTTTTTGGCTTCTGCTTCTTCAATTTTGGTTTGAGGATTATCGCTTTTTTCATCTTCTATATAGTCGAAACGTGATGAACCTTCGTCATCATCGTAGAACATTTCGTCTAATGAAAGAAGTAAAGACTTTTTGGTTTCATCAAAAAGTTTATGCAGTTCAGAAATATCAACACCAAGATATTCTGCAACTTCATCGTCTTTGGCATCGCGTCCTAATTTGCCTTCCAACTTAGCATAAGCTTTTTCTAATTTTCGTGCTTTTTGACGTATAGAACGAGGTGTCCAGTCTAGAATACGTAATTCATCGAATATTGCACCTCTGATACGGGTTTTTGCGTAGGTTTTAAATTTGACATTTTTATCGATATCATACTTATCGATTGCGTCAATAAGACCTAGAATCCCATAACTTACTAAGTCGTCAAATTCTACATTGCTGGGTAGATTTACTGCTATTCTGCCTGCAACATATTTTACAAAGGAGGCGTATTTCATAATCAGAGCATCTTTAATGCGCTGATCATGATTGTTCTTGTATTGTTCCCAAAGTTTTTGATCGTCTTCGTCTTGAAGTCTGGTCTTGACTAATGGGTCAATAAAGCCTTCTGAGTCGGTTTCTATAAGAAGTTCTTTGTTCACATCATCCCTCCGTGTCTGGCTGCCTTATGAGACCACCGCCGGATTACTACCAGCTACAGCTGATTCCGGCTTTGACTCATCGGTAGGGGTGCCATTTTCAGTTTGATTAGTAATAACTTTACATTCTTCAAGAAGGTCGCCTAAATCTGCTTGAAGTTCATGGTCTTCACCACTTATTTCTTTTTGTAAATTTATGCTGGCTTGTTCTTCAACAAGAGGCATAAACATTACTTCAAGAACACTTCCAAAAAAAGTTCCTAGAAAACCAAATATAAAGAAAATTACGGTTCCTCTATAAATAATGGTAGTACTAGCAACATTTTGAGTTACTGCCATAAGCATTATTATACTTGTTACTGACGTTGCAAGGAAAACTCCTATTAGTAAAGAAAGTCTAGACATTTAGAGTTCCCTCATGCTTTCACCAACGATGTAAACTTTTACTACACCATTAGATAAATCAAATTCAATTGAACGTCCGTGTGTTCCACCTGTATCTTCACACTTTAAAGGAATATTATGTTTCTTTAAAGCAGCTTTAACTGCTACTGTGTTTTCTCGACCGATTGTGTTGCTAAAATCTTCTGTTGGTGGGAACATTTCTGAACCACCAAAAATTTTAGCTTCAAGCCCAACTCTAAGAGCTCCTTCATCTAGAACAGCTTCAATTAAAGCAGGTACAGCTGTGTCTGCAAACTTTATCGTATTGATATTAGAGGTATCCATACCAGTAGAATCAGGAAGCATAATATGAGCTAAACCTCCAATACGTCTAGCTGCATCATATATGGATAAGATTATGCATGAACCTATTCCATAAACAGCTAACTGTGTCGGTGATTTGCCGGTTTTAAGCTGGCTCATTCCTACAGGTATGATTGTAGACATTATTCAGCAACTCCTATTTTTTGCAAAAGCAATTTGAGAGAATCTGGAGCTGGAAGAATAAAGATGTGTATTCTCATATCTTCTTGTTCTTCAATAAAAGATGTTTCCATCATTAATACTTTGTCGCTTACAGCAGTCATATCTGCAACTACATTATCTATCATTGCTCCAGCATAATCAAAGTTAATAGAAGGCAATGAATTTAGCATAGGTGTTTGAGTTATTACAGATAAAGCATTTAAAAAAGCTCCTGCAAGAATATTACCTATTTCTCGCATACAGGAACTTTCCATTTCTCCCATTTTCACTAAGGTACTTGTTTCACAACCAGGAATTAGTGTTTTAAGTATTTTTATAGATGTAGCTTCTGGTATAAGTAATAGAAAACGACCTGATATTTCGCCCATTATTTTTAGGAATATACCCAAAATTGCTTTGTCTGGACCTCCAACAAGATTTGGAATGTCATTCAAATCCATAATTGAGGCATTAGGAACAGACATGTCGATTTTGCGGTTAAGAAACTGAGCTAATGCACTAGCTGCATTGCCAGAGCCTATATTGCCTATTTCTCGAAGGGCGTCTAGCTGTTCTCTAGTTATATTTAATACATTGTCCATTAAATAAACCTCTGTAAACTACGAATCAGAGTTATTATAAAGTACCGCTTTAAACTTTTCAATAGCTCAAAGGAAAAAAGTTTTCGATTTTGTTTGAAAATTGTAAATTTTTTTTAGAAATTAGAAAAAAATTACAATTTTATGTTAATTTTCTAACTCCTTGATTTTTATGTAAATTTCATTGGGTTAAACTTGTTCATTACTTTTGATCCTTCACCATTCAACCAGTCTTGAGCAAGTTCAGGAATAATTTTAATCACTTGTCTTAGAATAATTGCTTCAGAGGGATTTATTTCTCCAAGTACATGAGAAATAAGCTTTTCGTGTTCGCTATCAGAGTTGCTGTTGTCTGTTTGAGGTTGTCCCACACCTATTCTGAGACGCCAGAAATCTTCTCCTATTTTGGAAATAATTGATTTTAAGCCGTTGTGGCCTCCGGCACTACCGTTGGCTCTTAATCTTATTCTGCCGACAGGAAGATTTATGTCATCTTCTATTACTAGGATTTTTGATGTTTCGATGTTTTTGTCCTGGAGAAATGCCCAGACAGCTTCTCCGGAATTATTCATATAAGTTAGTGGTTTAAGCAGATAGTGAGTATTAGAATTATATTTGAAAACAGCTATATCTGCTTGATATTTTCGAATTGGTGAAAAACCAACAGCAAAATGAGATGCAAGTTTGTCGGCACACCAAAAACCAGCGTTATGTCTGGTGTTCTCGTATTCTTTTCCTGGATTTCCTAAACCAACTATTAACATAAAGATATTATACTTTATTATACTTTTATATTCAAGAGTTTACAATTCTAATAAGGTTAAAATTAGGTTATGATGGGCATTTTATAAGGTATTTGACAATAAAGATTTTCATAGGTATAATCCGGTTTTCAAATGATGCTAGATTATAGAAGGTTTATATGGAAACAAAATCAAAGGCTTTATTAATTATTCTTGATGGTTATGGCGTTTCAGATTCACAGGAAGGCAACGCTATTTATTCTGCTAAACCTGAATTCATAAATAAACTTTTTGCAGAACGTCCTTATACAACACTGGCTGCTTCTGGATTAGAAGTAGGTTTGCCTGCTGGTCAGATGGGAAATTCCGAAGTCGGCCATTTGAATATAGGTGCAGGTCGTATTGTTTATCAAGATATAACAAGAATAAACAAATCAATCGAAGATGGTGACTTTTTTACAAATAAAGCTATGAATGATGTGATGGATAAAATGATTGCAACTGATCATTCATTACATATTTATGGTCTTGTTTCCGATGGTGGTGTTCACAGCCATATTGAACATATTTATGCTATATTAGAACTTGCTAAACGAAAAGGTTTGAAGAAACTCTTTATCCATTGTTTCACTGATGGTCGTGATACTTCTCCAACTAGTGGCGTTCATTATGTAAAAGCAGTTCACGAAAAAACCAAAGAACTTGGTGTTGGCCGTATAGCAACCATTTCTGGTCGTTTCTATGCTATGGATAGAGACAACAGATGGGAAAGAATAGAAAAGGCTTATCAGGCTCTTGTTCATGGTGTGGGCAATAGGTTTGCTGATCCTGTTGAAGCTATAGAAGCTTCTTATAAAGACAATGTTACCGATGAATTTATCGTTCCTATAGTAATAGAAGAAAATGGCGCACCTGTTGCAACAATTAACGATGGTGACGCAATACTAGCATTTAACTTCAGGGCAGACAGAATGCGTGAAATCTGCAAAGTTTTTACTAAACCTGATTTTAATGAATTCAAGCGTAAAGAAATGAAAGTAGACTACGTTATGTTTACTAATTACGCTGATGAATTCAAACTGCCTATCGTTTTCCCACCGCAGCATCCTACTAATGTTCTCGGAGAAGTTATTTCCAATAAGGGTCTTGCTCAGTTCAGACTTGCTGAAACCGAAAAATATGCCCATGTAACATATTTTACAAACGGTGGCGTAGAATCTCCATTCCCATTAGAAGAACGTCAGGTTATTCCTTCTCCTAAAGTCAAAACTTATGATTTAAAGCCTGAAATGTCTGCTTTTGAAGTTGGCGATACTCTTATTGAAAAGCTTAGAAGCGAAAAATACTCATTTATTATGGTTAATTTCGCTAACTGTGATATGGTTGGTCATACAGGTATTATGGAAGCTGCTATAAAAGCTGTTAGCACTGTTAATAATGTCCTTTCCAAGGTTATACCAGTTGCTTATGAATTGGGTTATGACTGCTTTATTACTGCTGACCACGGTAATGCAGAACAGATGGTTAATCTGAAAACCGGTGAACCTTTTACAGAACACACAACAAATGTTGTTCCATTCTGTGTTGTTTCAAAGAAGAATCTTGAACTTAAGTCTTCAGGCAAACTTTGTGATATAGCACCAACAATTCTTGATTTGATGGGTATTGAAAAACCTGCCGAAATGACTGGCTGTTCTCTTATAACAAAAAAATAATAAAATGACTTCTGAACAAAGCAAAAAAGGTTATATATTTATTGTTTCCGGTCCATCTGGGGTTGGAAAAACTGTTCTCTGTAATTACATAGTAGATAAATATAAACCTCAAGTGGTTTATTCTATTTCTACTACTTCAAGAGAGCCCCGTGGTGGAGAAAAAGACGGGCAGGAATACAATTTTTGTACAGCCTCTGAATTTGAAGAAGCTATAAAAAAAGATGCTTTTGCAGAATGGGCCTGTGTTCATGGCAATTATTACGGGACTCCCAGAAAATTCCTTATGGATAATATTAATGAAGGCAGACATGTTGTTCTTAATATTGATGTTCAGGGTGGAATGAAAATACACAAAGAATATCCGGAAGCAATAATGATATTTATTCTTCCACCAAGTTTTGAAGAGTTAGAACATCGAATTCGTGGAAGAAACATGGACAGCGAAGAATCTTTGAAGAAACGCATGATAAATGCAAGAAAAGAAATTGATTGTTCCAAAGAATATAAATACTGCCTTATTAATGATGACTTAGAAAAAGCCAAAGCTGATCTTGAAAAAATTTTTTTAAGTTATATTTAAAAATTAATTAATGACTAGAAAAAGGTTATAAATTAATAATAAATGTACCTTGACACTTTGGTTTGAGATTCTTATAATTACAATAGTTTGATATCACGTCTCTATAAGGACAGAAGATTATCAGGAGGCTTTATAACTATGAAACGCACTACACTGTGCTTCCTTCTTGCTGTATTTTGTTTGGTGTTCTCAACAGCTTCTTTTGCTGCTGAAGAACTTGTTGCTCTTGACGCAAAATTAGAAATAATCAGTGGTCAAGTTAAACTAACACGTGTTGGTAGTAATAAAACTGATGTTATAAATGAATCCTGTCAGCTTTATGCTGGAGATCTTTTGGAAACCTTGATTGATTCAAGAGCTACTTTGGCTTATTCAGATGGTACCAATATGCGTATCAAAGAAAGAACTCTAATCGAAGTTCAGCCAATGAGTATCAGAGTTTTCAAAGGTAAAACCTGGTATAAATTTACAAAAAGAGGTACTGAATTCCGTATTGAAACTCCATCTCTTGTTGCAGGTATCAGAGGTACTGAATTTGAAGTAGCAGTATCTTCTCGCAAGAAGACTTCTGTATCTGTTGTTGAAGGTGCTGTAGCAGTAAGAGGTAATAATGGTGGTAATGCCCTTTTAACAGAAGGCTTGGCTGCTTTTGCCGATGCTGAAGGCGATCTTTCAAGACCAGTTGAATTCAATACTGATATTAAGAAAGCTGAATGGAGCGAAAGTGAATGGAAAGCTGATTCTGCTTCTGGTGATGATGTTTACAAGCTTTATATGGATTATGTCAATCTTAAGAATGAATATGGCGAAGATGATATAAGAGCTATTGAAGCTAAAGAAAAATTCAAAAAACCAGATAAAAAGACTAAAGCAGCTAGAAAATCAGCAAGAAAACAGTGATAAATTAAAATAAAAAAGCCCACTTTTAAAAGTGGGCTTTTTTTTTATTCCCCTTTTTTAAAAAAACTCATAAAAATAGTTAAACAAAATATTACTCCTGCCGAATATAGGTTCAAGTTCTATTTACTTGTAAGGGGAATAATATGAAAAAGGTTGTAAAAGCCCTATTAATAGCAGCTCTTGGAATTGGAGCTATCGCACCTACCTATGCAGCTGAATCAGCAGGTCAAGCTGGCGCTTACCTTAAAATGGGTGTTGGTGCTAGAGCACTTGGTATGGGTAGTGCATTTACCGCTGTTGCAAATGATTCTACAGCAGCATTTTGGAACCCAGCAGGTTTAGCAAAGTTAAAAAAGCATGAAGCTTCTTTTATGCATGCTAATCTTACTGATGACCGTGATTACAATTTCTTTAACTACGCTCATGTTTTGAATGGAAAAGATGGTAAGAGTAACGGAACAGTTGCTCTATCACATATTAGATTTGGTATTGATGGTATTCCTGAAACAAAAGAAGATCCAAATAATCCTGGTCAGCCTTGGTTGGATGACAATAACAATGTAAGGATTTTCGGTTACTTTGAAGATACTGAAACAAACACATTTATTTCTTATGGTAAAGCAGTAACAGATAAGTTTTATGCTGGTTTAAATCTAAAATACCTAAAGCATTCTTTATATGATAAAAAAGCCGATGCAATGGGTCTCGATTTCGGTTTTATGTATGACTGGAATGAGAAAACCACTGTTGGTCTTTCTGTAAGAGATCTTGGCGAAAGCATGGACTGGAATACAGATACTGGCACAAAAGATGATGTTCCGGTAACAACAACTTTAGGTGTAGCGCATCAGTGTAATGACAAGCTTTTGATTGCTGCCGACCTGAATAAAGTTGAAGATATGGATGTTAAGTTCTTCTGTGGTGCAGAATATCAGATTCATGACAATGTTTCTTTAAGAGTTGGTTCACATGATAGTGATTTAACTCTTGGTGCAAGCTTTAAACTTGATACTTGGAGATTTGATTATTCTTATGCTGATGAAACTTTGGGTGATGCACATAGAATATCAGCTTCAAAAACATTCTAATATAATTTTTACTTAACCCCATTACAAGAATCCTCATCTTTTTCTTGCAAAGAAGAAAAAGATGAGGTAATTTTTTTATTTGAATGTTTCTTTGTATACAGAATCGAGGGCCCATAAATGAATGTCAACTTAACAGCTAAAAATAAAGCTAACGGTGTATGTGTCATATCGTTAAAAGGCGATATTGGGGCAGAAACGGTAAATGATTTCAAAGTGCAAATTGATGGAATTATAAAAAATTCCATAAAAAATTATATAATGGATTTTCAAGATATTACCTACTTAAATTCTATTGGGGTAGGTGCCATTGCAGCTGCATTAAAGAAAGTTAAAAAGTTTCAGGGCAATATTAAGCTGATTAATGTTTCTTCTTCGGTTCAGGAACTATTTGAAATGACAAGGCTTACAAAGGTTTTTGAAATTTATGACAGTGAAGAAGACGCTATAAGAAGTTACGAATCTAAATAATTAGCCAAGCTATGCTTGGCATTTTTATTGTGGTTGGTTTTGTTGAAATTTTCGAACCTAATTCAAAGATGAACGAAATAAATGCAGCAACATCCGTGTATGCTTTAATTGGCTATCCGGTAGAACATTCTTTAAGTCCGGCTTTTTGGAATGCTGCTTTTTCTGCTGTTGGTATAAATGCTGTTTATGTTGCTTTGTCTGTACAACCTAAGGATATTTTTCCTGCATTAGAAGGACTTAAACTTTCTGGTATTAAAGCTGTTAATGTTACTAGACCTCATAAAAAAGCTGCTGCTGAATATTGTCAGATTTTACATGATTCAGCTAAAGAAACAGGAATTGTTAATACAATAAAGTTTTCTTCTAAAACTGAAGGTTGGAATACTGATGCTGTAGGATTTTTGAATATATTAAAAAAACACTCTTTAAAAATTTCTACTGCTTTGGTACTTGGTGATGGGGCTTCGTCTAAATCTGTTATTTGGGCTTTAAAGAAACATGGAGTTTTAAACATAAAACAGATTGCAAGAAAAATAACCTCTGAAAACGAACAAATAAAGCAAAATAAAGAAGAAAAAAAATTTTTTTTAGAAAAATTATCGTGGAATAATAAAAATTTTACCAATAGTATTCAAGAATCTGATATAATCATAAATACTACTCCGTTAGGTTGGAGGGAAGAAGATGACATTCCGGGGTTAAAAGACTCTTTGAATGTAGAAAAAAGCTTTGTAGATTTGAATTATTCTAAAAAGTCTAAAATTCTCTCTATAGCCAGAGAAAAATGTGGGTTAGTAATAGATGGTCGAGAATTATTATACGAACAGGGACTAGAGGCTTTTAAAGTTCTCATGAATTATGCCCCACCTGCCGAAGTAATTAAGAATAGAATATTTGACTAACTATGCTATGAATTGTAGAATTATTTCATTAAAGAAATAAGGAAGGAATTGCGGATATGAATCAACCTTTACCGCCTGGGCCTCCTGTTAAACCAGTCGCAGGAATGCCAGGGGCTCCTACAGCTGTTAAACCAGGTGCAGGAATGCCAATGGCCCCAACTGCTGCTAGACCTGGTGCGCCTGCACCAAAATCTCAAGCATCTACTTCAATTCTTTCCAAGAAAATGCGTCTTGGTGACTCTCTTATTGCAGAGGGTTTGATTAACGAAGAACAGTTACAACAAGCCCTGGCTTTACAAAAGAAGAGTGGTAAGCGTCTTGGTGCAGTTCTTGTAGAAATGCATCTTGTTACTGAACAAGATATTGTTCAAATTCTTTCAAAACAGCTTAGAATACCTTTTATAGATCTTTCTAACTATTTGATTGACCCTGTTATTGCTAAGTTAATTCCGGAACATATTGCTAGACGCCATATGCTTATTCCTATTAACAAGGTTAGTAACAAGCTTACTGTAGCAATGGTTGACCCGTTGAATATTATCGCTATAGATGATATTCAGTTGATGACGGGTTTAATGGTAAAACCAGTTGTTGCAACAAATACAGATATCAATAAGGCTCTTCAAGATGCATACGGTGCCAGTGCTCAGCAAGACAAACTTATGGATGACTTGCAAGACATTGGTAATGCTGATGAAGACGGCGGAGATCTTGACCAGCTTGGTGAATTGGGTGAAAACGACGCACCAATCATCCGTCTGTGTAACCTTGTTATTTCACAAGCAGTTCAAAATGGTGTATCAGATATCCATATAGAACCATTCGAAAAAGAACTTCGTATCAGATACCGCCAAGACGGTGCTTTACATGTAGCAATGTCACCGCCAAAGAAAGCTACCGCTGCTATTACATCACGTATTAAGATCATGTCGTCTTTGAATATCGCAGAAAAGCGTTTGCCTCAAGACGGTCGTATTAAGATTAAAGTTCTTAACCGTATGATCGACCTTCGTGTTTCTGTTCTCCCTGTTATTTGGGGTGAAAAGATAGTTATGCGTATCTTGGACCAGACTTCATTGAAGGTTAACCTCGAAGACCTTGGTTTCGAACCTAAGACTCTTGAACGCTTTAAGACAGGTATTGATGCTCCATACGGAATCATCTTGGTTACTGGGCCTACTGGTTCTGGTAAAACAACAACACTTTATTCTGCATTAACATCTGTTAACTCAATAGACACTAACGTTATGACTGCAGAAGACCCGGTTGAATACATGCTTCACGGTGTTAACCAGGTTCAGTGTAAACCAGAAATCGGCTTAACATTTGCTGCGGCTCTGCGTTCTTTCTTGAGACAAGACCCTGACGTAATCATGGTTGGAGAAATTCGTGACTTTGAAACAGCAGAAATCGCTATTAAGGCATCAATGACAGGCCACTTGGTTCTTTCAACACTCCATACAAACGACGCTCCTGGTACTATTGGTCGTATCGTTAATATGGGTATTGAACCTTTCATGGTTACTACTTCAGTTATTCTTGTTCAGGCTCAGCGTCTTGTTCGTAAGATATGTAAAGACTGTAAATACGAAATTAAACCAAGAGCTGAACAGATTAGCCAGTTTGGTATCACTCCAGAATTGCTTAGACGTCTAGACTTGCCGCATATTAATGAACGTAATATGATGTTCTATAAAGGTAAAGGCTGTGAATCATGCAATAACAACGGAACCAAAGGACGTGTTGGTATTTACGAAGTTATGATGATGTCAGAACGTTTAAGAGATATCATTCTTAACGGTGGATCTACAGACGATATCAGACGTCAGGCTATTGAAGAAGGCATGTTGTCTTTGCGTGAATCAGCTTTGCGTAAAGCTTTGACTGGTGTTACAACATTGGAAGAAGTTGTTCGTGTTACTATGGGCGACCACTAATATTAATTACTAGCACAGAAAGTGCTAATCAATAATTAATATTTATAATTAAAAATTAGGAATTAAAAGACAAAAATTTGCTTTTAATTCCTAATTTTTTAATATAAAATGATTCTTATGACTCATACTCTTTTAAGGAGAACAATAAATGTTTGTTCTTAATGATCTTTTGAATCTTGTTATAGAAAACGGCGCATCAGATTTGCATCTTACAGTTGGAACCCCACCTGTTATACGTGTTGACGGTGATCTTATACAGACAGACCTTGATGTTTTGACACCGATGGATACTAGATCTTTGATTTATAATATGCTTACTGCTGAACAGCAGAAGGAATTCGAAGAAAATATGGAACTGGACCTTTCTTATTCTGTCCATGGTTTTGGTAGATTCCGTGTTAATGTTTATAAACAAAGAGGTTGTATCGGAGCTGCTTTCCGTATTATTCCAACAAAGATACCGACTCTAGAAGAGTTGAGACTTCCAGAAAAATTACGTGATTTTACTAGATTACGCAAAGGTCTGGTTCTTTTTACTGGTCCAACTGGTTCAGGAAAATCAACTTCTTTGGCTTGCTTGATAAATATAATCAACGAAACTCGTCGATGCCATATAATGACTATCGAAGACCCTATTGAATATTTGCATTATCATAAACGTTCAATAGTTAATCAGCGTGAGCTTCATATAGATACTAAGTCTTTTGATGAAGCACTTAGACGTGTATTGCGTGAAGACCCGGACGTTATACTCGTAGGCGAAATGCGTGACCTTGAAACTGTTGCGGCAGCTTGTACTATGGCTGAAACTGGTCACTTGGTATTCGGAACATTGCATACTACAGACGCTGCTCAGACTATCAACCGTATCATAGATATGTTCCCACCTCATCAGCAGGGGCAGATAAGATCTCAGCTTTCATTCGTTCTCAGAGCAGTTGTTGCTCAGCAGTTGTTGCCGGTAGCTAGTGGCAAAGGCCGTGTTGTAAGTAATGAAATACTTATTGGTAATCCTGCTGTTGCTAACTGTATAAGAGAACAAAAAGTTTCTGGTCTTTATACTGTTATGCAGACAAGTCATGAAGAAGGTATGATGACTTTTGAAATGTCTTTGAGAGATTTATATCTGCGTGGTGATATTACTCTTGAAGAAGCAATGGTTCATACTATGCATCCAAAAGAATTGGAAAGAATGCTCAAATCAGCCTAATTTAAAAATTGTGTACATAATTTTTATTTTACCCCTTGACATAAAATTGAAATTTATATATATTTAAAGTGTCCGAAGTTTTAAATTATTATTTATTATTTATTATTAAAGGAGTCCTGTTATGAAGAATCGTAAAGGTTTCACTCTCATTGAACTCATGATCGTTATCGCTATCATCGGTATTCTCGCTGCAATGGCAATCCCGAACTTCAGAAAAGCTCGTGAAGCTGCACGTCAGAAGGCCTGCTACTCTAACATCCGTGTTATCCTTGGCGCATTGGAAATGTATAATATGGACCACAGCCAGATGCATGATTCATTAGCAGACGCTGATTGTACTACTGGTTATTTGGTTACCGATGGTTATTTGAAGACTGCTGTAACTAAACCAGAAACTGGTTGTTCTTATAGTGGTAGCAACTTGACTGGTAATGGTTTAATTTCTTGTGCTGTTCATGGTACTATTGAAGAAAATAAAACTAACTAATTTAAGTTAAAAAAAGGAGCAACCGTAAGGTTGCTCTTTTTTTTTTGCTAAAATTATTATACAATTTATTTTTGTATAAATTATATAATTTAAGGATTAATCGTTTTAATGTTATATACAGAATCAATGCATTGGTTTTTTACTGTTTTCTTCTTTATTTTTGGCAGTTTATTAGGCAGTTTTAGCAATGTTGTTGTTTTGCGTATGGCGATTAATCGTTCTGTTATTTTCCCACCTTCAGCTTGTCCAAAATGTAATCATCAATTACATGCTATAGATCTTTTTCCTATTTTTAGTTGGTTGTTTTTAAGAGGAAAGTGCAGATATTGTAAAGCTCCGATTTCTGTTCAGTATCCTTTAGTTGAATCATTTATGGCTATAATAATTTGCCTTTCTTTCTTCAAAACGGGGCTAGGTTTAAAATTTATATGTTTATCATCAGGAATGGCAATTTGGTTTGTTGTAAGCACAATATTCATCCGAGGTGAAGTTTTAAAACATCAGCCTTTTATCTGGGCTATTATTTATTCTGTTGCCTTAAAGTATTTTTTAGCAGATGAAAATATTTTTAATATGAATTTTTTGCTTATTGCTGGGCTTTCAATTTTAGTTGGATTAATTGCAAGTATAAAAAATACTAAAGTTGAATTTACCAGATGGTTGTGTTTAGCTTTTTTACCTTTTTTATATTTACCCTTTTCATTATACCCATATATTGCAGCAATATCTTTGTTGTTAGCTTCTTTTAATTTTTCTAAAACTAATAGTATTAAGGCAAGATGGGTTTTCTACGTTCTTCAGTTAGGTGGTATTTTACTAAATATATATCTTACAAAAACAGTTTTGGCTTTTATTGAATATGTTGGGTAAGATTTATATCGAAAAATAAAATCAAGCTATATGGCGAATATAATAATCGGCTTCTTTTGCAAAGTCGCTGTCAGGCAATAAGTCTTTAATTCTTCTGAATCTTTCCAAACTTGTGGGAACGTTAAATTTTCTTTCTAATTCACCTAACCTAAGAAGAATTTCAGGGGTTTCTTTACCGTAATAAACAGTTTTATTTAAATTATCCATTTCATCTGTTTCTCTGTCTATTTCCCTGTAAATTTTGGCTAAATTATAATAAGCTTCAGCATTCTTTTCATTTAGCATGAGAATGCGTTGATATTCTTCAATAGCTTCTTTATATAGATGTTTTGCAGCATATAGTTCTGCTAAAACTTTATGAGCTTCAAGATGACCGGGTTGAACTCTAAAAACTTTATTTAGAGTTTTTTCGGCTTTATCAAAATTATTGGTTTTTATTTGAGCAAAAGCTAGTTTTAACCAGAATTCAGCTCTTGTTGGGGCTAGAATTGTGAGGTCGAAATATACTTCGGCAGCCATATCGTATTCTTGGGCTTCTTCGTAGAATTCACCTAATGCTTTGCGATAAGAAATATTAGTATTATCTAATTGAATTAGCTTTTCCATTGCGACAATAGCCTGGTCATAATCATTTCTTTTTGAATAGCACTGAGCCATTAGATATAAAGAACGATTTGCTAATTCTGGGTTTCTGGAAGAGATTCTAAAATGGTTAATTGCGGCAGCATATTTTTTCTGTCTGAAAAAGCAGCTAGCCAGATTAAAATGTGCATCGAAAGCGCTTGGATTATTATTTAATATTTCTAAAAAGCATTTATTGGCTTCAGTGAACTTTTCTTGTTTCATGAAGATTAAGCCTTTAGAAAAGTGAGCGGTTTCTTGTTTTGGATTATTGGCAAGAATAATATCGTATTGAGTTAAGGCACCGTTAAAATCGCCATATTTTCTTAGTTGTTCAGCAAGAGTAAGACGTATATTGCAATTATCTGGAGCGGCATTGGCTGCAAGCATCATAAAAGAAATCTGTTTGTTTATATTTCCCATTTTTTCATATAAACTAGCAGAAGTTAGAAAAGCTTGAACCATACCTGGTTTTATTGCTAGAGCTTGTTCAAGTTCTATTTCAGCGTCATCATATTTAGAGTCTTTTATAAGGCAGACTGCGTATTCAACCATAATTTCAGCATCATTAGGAGAGTTTTTAAGATATTTCTTGAAAACTTTTTCTGCTTCGCTGAAATTATTGTTTTTTAAATATAATCTTGCTAAACGCAACAAAAGCTTCAGATCCGCGGGGGTCTGAATCGTTTGCTGTTTTAACTGGCCAAGCAGCCCTGTTAGAACTTGTGGGCTATTTAACATTCCTTTTTGCCTTTGTTTAAGATATAAGATATAAGATTGAAGATAGAAGATTGAAGAAAGATTCTTTTATCTTCTATCTTTTAACTTTAATCTAAAGATTATGAATTTTCTCAACTAATGATTTTTTGTCATTAGCTTTGAAAAATGCTGAACCCATAACTAATATATCGGCACCTGCCTCTAAAATCTTTTGTGCATTTTCTGCATTAACACCGCCGTCAACTTCAATTTGGGTTTTCAAACCTTTATTATCAATCATTTTCCTAAGAGTTTTAATTTTTTCAAGAACAGGTTCTATAAATTTTTGTCCACCAAAACCGGGGTTAACGGTCATAACTAAAACTTGGTCGCATTGTTCTAGAACATATTCTACTTCTGAAGCTGAAGTCTGAGGATTCAAGGTAATTCCAGATGCCATACCTTTTTCTTTGATGGCAGATAAATATCTATGAGCATGTTTACAGGCTTCTATATGAAAAGTCAGTCTGTCTGCTCCGGCATCTTTATAAGCATCTATCCAGCGTTCAGGTTCTTCTATCATAAGATGAACGTCAAAAACCATGTCACTATGAGGTCTGAACATTTTAATTACTGGCGGACCAAAAGTGAGGTTTGGAACAAAATGACCATCCATTACATCGACATGAACCCAGTCTGCTCCAGAGTTTTTAATGGATTTTAGTTCTTCGCCCATTTTAGAAAAATCGGCTGATAATATAGAGGGTGCTATAATTGCTTTTGATTTCATATAGATATTTACCTAGTTTTTACCAAAAAAGAATAAGAATAACCATTACCACTAATATAAGACCAATAATAACAACAGGGCTTTTCATGAAACTGCGTTCATCTGCCCATTCGCTGGATTTCCCAGTTGTTTTAGTGTTTTTTATAAGTTTTAATTGAGGAGTGGTTTTGGATTGTTTTATTTGAAGATTGTTATTTTCTTCATCAGATAATTCGTTATTATTTAAGGATAATGCCAAGTTCCCTTCGGTACCGGCTTCTTCTGCATACCCTTGCTGCTGGGTGGTAGTTTTTGTTGAACCGATAGTTTTTAGAGCTGCTTTTGCTGTCAGCACATTAGCTTTTGTGGGCTTTGGTTCATTTGAGCCAGCAGTTATGATAGTGGAGGTAGTGTTGATCTTGTTATTAAGAACATCAACAATATGGGAAGCCATAGACATTTGTCGAGAAACTTTGTTTTTGATAACAGTCTGTCTGAAATCACCTGCTAAATCAGCAATAGCTTTCAAGAACTCTTCATAGCTGTTGAAACGCAGATTCATTTCTCTGGTCAGAGTTTTTCTTATGAAATCAACTATTTTTCTTTGTTGAGAAGGTTCGAGTTCTGGGTGTCTTATACGCAATTCTTTTTCAAGGTTCATATCCCATAGTTCATGTAACCCACCAATTTTTCTTATAGGTGATTTACCTGCAAGAAGTTCATATAGGGCTGTTCCTAAGAAATATAAATCTGCTTGTATTCCTGCGTTTTCGTTACGTTTTACCGGATTAGAGGTAATTAGCTTCAAGCGTGGAAGTGTAAAGGATAGGACGGTAATATGACCGTCCTTTTTTCTGATAACATTGGACAAATTAATATTTCTGTTATCAATCTTATGATCTGCGGCACATTGAAGTACTGCAGCGAGATCCTGTATGATTTTAACAGAGTCTGGCAAGGATAAAACTTCGTTTTTCATAACTAAGTTTAATTCGGTTCCTTGTATAAGTGGCGAAACTACATAGGGACGATCTTCAAATACATCTAAGTCAAGAACTTCAGCAATATTAGGGTGAGAAAGGCTTGCGAAATTTTTGATTTCTTCGCTGAAAAACTTAACTCTTTCAGCATTAACAGCCATTTCTTCCTTCATAAGTTTCAGAACTACAGTTTGTCCTGTTGCAGCTTCAATTGCTGTGAAAATCTCATACATATGACTTTCAGAGAAAACTGATTCTATTTTGTATTTATCGTTTATTATTTCGCCTATCATATTTACCTCCAGACTCTGTTTATCAATCGATTTTGCGTTCTTCAACAGGGACGTCATTTATATATATCTGTAATTTACTATTCGGCACAATGGGCACTTTTACTTTAATACTATCTAAAGGCTTATGAGTGCCTGCGTAAATTTGTTCTCTTCCATCTGGTTTTATATGTATGAATTTAACTTCTTTTGGCATAAAACCGTCTGGCATTACATAAATAACATCTTTAGTTGGTTTACTGGGTTGTATTGGAATTTGTTGCTGAGTAACAGGCTTAGCAACAATTTCTGTTGTTTCTTTAGGTTTGGATTCAACTACAGTAACTGGTTTTTCAACATCTTTTTTATTGGAATCAGTTGTAGTTGTTGGCTTGTTTTCTGCAACAGGTTTAGGTGTTTGAATAGGAGTTGGAGTAATACTAAATTCAAACTTCTTAATATCGTCTGCAGAAGCTGTACCTGCATCACTACCAGAAGAAACTAATATGTTTACTACTTCGCCTTTTCTTAGATAAGAATAGGGTGATGGTGAAGTAGAGATAACTTGATATTTTGCTCTGTTAGAATCAGGTTTAGAATAAATTCTTCCTGTATTAAATCCCCAGGATTTAATTCTTTCTTTAGCAGTATCAAGATTAATACCAGTTAGGTTAGGTAAAGGAAGGGTTTCTGGTTTTTTTCCTAAGCTTATTAAAAGGTCAACGTTTTTATTAACACCGTATTCTTCTGAAGAAAGGGGTGATTGTCCAACTATTCTATCTGGTGATATTTTATCAGAAAAAACATAAGCAGAATTCCCTTGAATAAGCTGAGAATTCATAAGAGCTACGTCTACTTCTCTCATGCTTTTTCCAATAAGATTAGGAACGCTAACTTTCTGGAGTCCTAGAGATACTGTAATTAATACTTGTTTCCCTGGTTTTACTATTGTTCCTGGGTCAGGATACTGTGCAATGACATGTCCTTTAGGTTGACGATCATCGTATTTTTGGTCTCGAATAACAACTTCAATTTCTTTGGGTTTCATTTGCATTACTTCAGATGTATGTCTACTTCTGAAGTCTGGTACTAATATGTTTCCACCGCTTCTATTGAAGAATTCGTTCAATTTGTTGTAGGCAAAAATACTACCACCAACTAATATTGCTGCTAAGATAACTAAGAGTATAGTCATCTTTAGCATTACACCAAGACAGGAATCACTATTTTTTTTCTTGCTCATATGCTTTACCTGCAAGTTGACCACAGGCTGCCATAATTTCTTGTCCGCGGGACTTTCTGACTGTTACGGGTATGCCTGCTTTTTTTAAGATTTTCCTGAATTCTTTTTCATTCTTTTCAGGAGATTGTTCGTACTTAGAACCTTTGAACTTATTGAATCTGACAATATTGACGTGAACAAGTAAACCTTCGCAGAAGTTTACAAGGTTCATTGCATCATTATATTGATCATTTACGTTTTTAAGCAGAGTTACTTCAAGAGTTACTCTGCGGTTTGTTTTGGCACAATAATCACTAATAGCTTCTCTTAGGATTTCCAAAGGATATCTTTTGTTCATTGGAACTAAAATATCGCGAGCATGATTATCTGCTACGTGAAGTGAAACAGCTAAGTTAACTTCTCCTGGTCTATTGGCGAAATCTCTGATTCCGTCAACCATTCCAGAAGTTGAAACTGTTATTCTTCGAGTTGCCAAGCCTAATCCGTTTTTATCAGTTAAAATATCTATTGCTTCAAAAAGGGCTTTTCGATTGGCAAAAGGTTCACCCATTCCCATAAAAACTATGTTTGTTGGTTTTTGGCCAGTCTTTTTAACAAGAATCATAACTTGAAGAACCATTTCTTCAGCAGATAGATTTCTTTTAAAACCTTGTTTACCTGTGCGACAAAAAGCGCAGTTTACAGCACAGCCTACTTGAGTTGAAAGACAAAAAGTCATCGAGTCTTCGCCTGGTATAGCGACAGCTTCGATTAATTCTCCATCAGCTAATTTAATTAAGGCTTTTCCGGTTTTATCTTCAGAATCGATTTCATATTTTTCAACAGGAGGAAGAATTTTTGGAAAAGCTTCTTTTAGCTTTTGGCGGTCAGATACTGACAAATTAGTCATTTCATCAAATGAAAAAACAAATTTTTTAAATATCCAATCTCGAATTTGATTACATCTAAAAGCAGGCATCCCAAGCTCTGTAATCTTGTTCTTTAACTCATCAATACCAGATAAAAATAAGCAATTTGCGGTCATTTTATACCCTTTCTTTTTTAGGGTATCGGCAGAATATGGTAAAGATAGTATAGGGAAAAGGGAGTAGGGAGGAGGGAGAAGGGAGAAAATCCCCCAGTCTACTTTGTAGACATCCCCCTTTAAGAAAGGGGGTATTTTATTGGTATCTTCTATCTTAAATCTTATATCTTATATCTTAATTAAGATTGAACTTATCGAGCATGTCACCCATCATCTGAACCAATGTAAGAAGTTCTTTGGTTACGCTAATATATTGTCTTATATGGGCCAATTGTTCATTAACTGCAGAAGCAACACGTTTTGTTCCTTCAGAGGTGATTTTGGTTGCACCAGTTATGCTTTCTATGCTTCCTCTTAACGAATCAATATTTTGTGATTGTTCTGTTGAAGCATTACTTATATCTTGAATCATTTTGTTAACATTAGAAACAGAAGTAACTATTTTATCAAGGTTATTACCTGCAAGATTTGCAATATTAACACCTTCTATAACTTTAGTTGCACCGCGGTTGATTGTTTCAACAGCTCTACCTGTTTTCTTAAGCATTTCTTTAATTTTCTTGCTGATATCTTCTGCAGCTTCACCAGATTCTTCAGCTAGCTTTTTAACTTCATCAGCAACAACGCTGAAACCTTGTCCGTGTTCACCGGCACGTGCTGCTTCAATTGCTGCATTTAAAGCAAGAAGGTTAGTTTGATATGCGATGTTGGTGATTGTGTTAACTATTTCACCGATTTGCATACTTGCAGAGTTTAGGTTTTCGATAACGTCTTCAAGACCTAAAACTTCGTCTTTTATAGATTCCATTGTATCAATGGTTTCGCTAACGGCATTTTTACCTTCGCCGGCTATTGCTGCTGTTTCGGCGCTGTCTGTAGCTGCTTCATGAGAACGGTCTGCAATAGTTTGGGCTGAAGCTGAAACTTCTTGTATATGGGCAGTAGTTGAATCTAGTGTATTTGCAATATAGTTAGAACTTCTTGAAATTTCCTGAACATCTGTAAAGAACTGTTTAACATTATCATCAGAGAAAACTGACATAACAGTAAGAGGTTCAAGTTTTCTCCCAATTTCCTGGGCTATTGAATAAGATTCTTGAAGCAATGTTTTAGCTGTTGCTAAAAAACTATCAAATTGAATTGCACATTCTAATATGTCTTGAGGGGTATTATCTTTTTCGTTCTGGAAACTTTTTAGTCTTTCTGTGATGTTTTTAAATGGGCTAGTTGAATGGCTAATAAAGAACCAAAGTATTAATAGCGTAAATATAACAAATACGCATGAAGCATAGAAGAATATTCTTTGATATATTTCTAGGCTTTTTATTGCTTTATCGAGCTTATCAAGATCGTCAAATTTGCTGCTGATAAATTCATCAAGGCATCTGGCTTCTTGAGCTTTTATTTCTATTATGCTGTCTGCTTCTGCAATCGCTTTGCTCTTAGCTTCAACAAGCTCTTCATGAGTAAGTAAGCGAGGTTTCTTTTCAGTATTCCCTTCTTCGTTATCTTTGTTTTCTGATTTTTTATCAGATTCTTCTTCAGTTTCTTCATCTGATTCTTCAACTATTTCAACATCATTATCGCCTTTGGAAGTATCACTTTCAGAATCATCTTCTGATTCTTCTTTTTCTGCTTTGGAGTTCTCTTCAGAATTTTCTTCTTCTTCTTCGGGTATTTCTATTTGAAAAGATTCTAGTGGCATTTCAGCAATCTCTTCACGACTAGGAGTTTCACCAATTTGTCTTAATTGACCACAAATACCTTTGATTCCAATAATAACTCCTTTTGTTTGAAAAATGACTTTATGCATACTAAAAATAATGTTTGCTACTAAAACAGGAATAATGATTAAAAAGAATGCTAAGAACACTATTTTAGTTTGAAGAGATATCTTTTTCATTTAATTTACCACTTGATGTTGAATAGAATGTACCTATTGTATCACAAACTAATGTTTTTATCAGCTAAAGCTTATATTTTAATAAGGATTTTCCCTTGTCTTAATATTTTAGGTGGAAAGCTAGTGAAATCCACAACAGTAGATGGAACTCCACTAGGTAAAACTCCATCATCAATAAACCAGTCTATTTCATTAGAAAATTCTTTGGCTATATTGTCTGGATTTGTGTCAGAAGGAGCTCCAGAACGATTGGCACTAGTTGTTAGTAATTTTACGGGAAGATAATTCAATAGTTTCAGTAGTTCCTTGTGGTTTGGTGCTCTAACGCCAATTGTAGGGAAGGCAAAATCCGATAACTCTCCATTGGATGGTTTTTGAAGTACCGCTGTTAATCCGCCTGGCCAATTATCATTTATTATTGTCTTACTTTCTTCGTTTGCTTTCAAACCAAGTTTATCTAATTCTTTTACATCGGTTACGAAAAGAATTAGAGGCTTTCTAGAGTCACGGTTCTTTATTTTATAAACTTTTTCTATAGCTTCTTTTGAATTGAAAGAAACTGCAAAGCCATATAGTGTGTCTGTGGGAATAACTGCTACAGCACCATTTTTCATGTCTTTGCAAAATTGGTTTAAAGAATTATTATCATTAAGTAAATCTTTTATTTTTATTCTTTTCATTTATTGTTTATCCTTACCCAATTGAAGAACAAAGTATCTTTCTTTACCAGCAAAGTCATTTCCTTCTTTTATAATTTTCCAACATGATGAAAGCAGTTTTTTTATTTCGTTTCTCTGCCCATGACCATGTTCAAAAATTAAAAGACCTTTATTTTTCAATATTTTTTCGGCTTGTTTAAGCAGTTTGCTAATTATATCTAAGCCATTTATTCCGCCATCAAGAGCTAAATGAGGTTCATAATCAACTACTTCTGGCATTAAACTCTTTATTTCATCAGAATTGATATATGGAGGGTTAGAGATAATTACATCTAATGAGTCTGCGGAAAATACTTCAAGTAAATCTGATTTAATCAAGCTAAGTCTTGATTTTAACTCAGAGTATTTTAACAGATTGCTATTAGCCTTTTCTAGAGCTTTATCGGAAATATCAACCAAATATCCAATAGATTCTTGAAAATATTTTGCCATTGCTAGTCCAAGAATACCAGTTCCTGTTCCTATATCTGCAAAATGAAAATCAGCTTTAATGGAACAATCTTTTATGGCTTTTTCAGCAGCCAAAAAAACTTCTTCGGTTTCTTGTCTAGGAATAAGTGCTCCTGAACCAACGTTTACTTCAAGGTCTAAAAAGCTCCATTCGCCAAGAATGTATTGAAGGGGTTCGTGTTTAAGCCTACGTTCTATCAACTTTTGGAATTGGTTGTAAAAATCATCTGAAACAGGCTTATTCCAATAAAATGGGAGCTTGGTATATTCGATTTCAAGTATTTTAGATGCAATAAGATTTGCGTTTAGTTTTGCGTCTTCGATACCTGCGTTTTCTAGAGTCTGAACTGTATCGTTTAAAAGTGCTTTTATAGTCTGAAAAGTCATTTTATATCAATATAGGAACAAATGCTTGCTCGCCGAGGCTGTGTTATAACTAATTTTTAAGTCCAAATTAGATTGTACTAATTGCCCACCCATTGTCATAAACGTATAGCTTTTAGGGGTAAAGTCCATACGCTATACTTTTTATGACAATGGGTAGTCTACAAAAACCAGGGCGTCAGCCTAACTCCTCTTCAGCAAGTTTACGAAGATTGTCTGCTTCAATTAAGGCATCAATTATTTCGTCTAAATTGCCTTCCATTACTTCATCAAGCTTATAGAGGGTTAAATTGATGCGATGGTCGGTCAAACGTTGTTGTGGGAAATTATATGTTCTAATTCTTTCGGAACGATCGCCACTTCCAACTTGATTACGGCGATTTTCTGCTCTGGCACTATCTTTTTCTTCTTTTACTTTATCGAAAAGGCGTGCTCTTAAAATTCTTATAGCTTTAGCTTTATTTTTGTGCTGGCTCTTTTCGTCTTGACAACTTACAACTAAGCCTGTAGGCAGGTGAGTTATTCTAACTGCTGAATCGGTTCTGTTTACACACTGTCCACCAGGACCAGATGCTCTGAAAACATCAACTCTTAAATCGTTTTCGTCTATTTGAACGTCAACTTCTTCTGCTTCAGGTAAAACAGCTACAGTGGCGGCAGAAGTATGAATTCTTCCGCCCGCTTCTGTTTCTGGAACTCTTTGAACGCGATGGACACCGCTTTCAAACTTAAGTTTCCCGAAAACTCCATTACCTTGAATTGAAAAAACTACTTCTTTTATTCCGCCTAATCCAGTGTCGTTCATGCTCATTAATTCGCATTTCCAACCCTGTTTTTCAGCATATCTGGTATACATACGATAAAGGTCGGCGGCAAAGAGAGCCGCTTCTTCGCCACCTGTACCTGCACGTATTTCAAAAATGGTATTTTTCTGGTCATCTTCATCTTTTGGTATTAAAAGAAGACGAAGTTGACCTTCCATTTTTTCTATTTGAGGTTTCAATTCTGAAACTTCAAGTTCTGCTAGTTCTTTAAGCTCAGGATCTGTTTCTGCTTCAACCATTTCTTCTGCATCTTTAAGCTTCTTAAGCATAGATGCATATTCATCATAAGCATTGACTATGCCTTCCATTTCAGAACGCTTTTTTGCAAGACGCTGAAATTCTGCTTGATTTGCAATAACTTCAGGATTCGTAAGTTTATCTGTTAATTCCTTAAAGTTTTCTTTAACAGATTCGAGCTTTTCTAACACTTTATATTACATCCTACCAATCATGGTTTCTACTAACTTAATGAAATAAACTTTAGCTTTATCAGCAGCTTCAACAACTTCTGCGTGAGTAGCTTTGGTTTCAGTTTCGCCAGTAGCAATATTGGTAATAAGGCTGATTCCAAGAACACGTTTAACACCGCAGTGAGCAGCAACAATTACTTCTGGAACTGTTGACATACCAACAGCGTCAGCACCCAAAATTCTGAAAGCTCTAAGTTCAGCGCCTGTTTCATAGCTTGGACCAGTAACAGCTATATAAACGCCTTTTTCCATTGGAGCGCCTATTTCTTTACCGACTTTTTCAGCTTCTTCAATAAGGCCTTTATTATAAATACCCTGTATTGCTGGGAATCTTACGCCAAGTTCTTCATCATTAGGACCGATTAATGGGTTGGTACCCATAAAATTGATATGATCAGTCATAAGCATAAGGCTACCGACTTTGAATTTAGGATTCAAACCACCAGCGGCGTTAGTTACGATAACGTCTTCGGCGCCGATAGCATGCATTACGCGCATTGCAAAAGTAACTGTCTGCATATTGTGGCCTTCATAAAAATGGAAACGACCCTGCATTGCTACAACTACTTTGCCTGATTTTTTACCAATAACCAATCTGCCAGCATGACCTTTTACTGTAGAAGCTGGGAAGTGAGGAATATCAGTATATTTAATTACTACAGCATTTTCGAGAGTATCAGCAAAATCACCTAAGCCAGAACCAAGAACAACTGCTACAGTTGGTCTTTCTGTAATTTTAGAGAGGATGTATTCTGCTGCTTGTTTAATTTTATTCTTCATATCATTTGCCTTTCGTACATAAAAATTGTTTTTTTAAACCGATAAAAAGTTATCACGTAGCTTAAAATGTGTCAAATATTTATTGAGGAAGATAGAAGATTTAAGATAGAAGATGGAAGATAGCCAAGTGAAACTTGGCGTGGTGAGTGAGCGGACAGTAGACGCGAGACCTTCTATTCTCCGCACAAGGCTCGTTCCCTCAAAGTTTATTCGTAGGTAAAAATTAACAGAGACCGCGGAGGAGAATAAGGTCGAACAAGCAACTGTCCGCTTTTAAAGAAATTGAGAGCGGAGAGCATTAGAGCTAAGGGGATTGTTTTAGATTCACTTCAAGTCTTCGGACTTGACTTTGTAGTGCTTAGCAAAGTTCACGAAAATCCCCCAGTCTACTTCGTAGCCATCCCCCTTTGAGAAAGGGGGTCTTTTAGAGAGTAGTCTACACATTGTCATAAAAAGTATAGCGTATGGGCTTTAGCCCTAAAAGCTATACGTTTATGACAATGGGTAGGCTACAAATAATTACAATAAAAACTATTTCCCGGCGAGCATAATGTTTACAAGTTTGATATAGCTGCTGTTGGGAAATTGTTTTTGAAGAATTTGGGAGACTCTTTGGGCTTCCTGAATGTTTCCGAGTTCTGCAAGTATTCTGACTACATAATAAAGAGATCCTTCTTTTACCGCTTGGTTGGTTGATGTTTCAAATGTCTTTTTAAAACCGAAATAGGCACTGGTGACCAGACCAGTAGCATATTGAGAGTAAGCTCTTAAGAACTCATATCTATCTATAGGAATATTTCTGGGGTCTGGTTTAAATTGTTTTAATAAATACAGAGCCCCTTGAGGGTTTCTTTCCTGAATATAGCATTCAGCTAGCAAATAAGCGGCTTTTTGAAATTCACTGTCATTAAGTCCACCATATAAAGCATCTGTCAATGCTAGTCTGGCAGAAAGGTATTCGCCTTCATCAAAGTATTTAACACCTTTTAACATATTTTCTCTAGCAGTAGATGGCTTGGTATTGGCTATAAGTGTATTTTTTATGAACTGGCTGGAATATTGATTCATAACATCTTCTGTAAGACCATTAAAGCAAACAGAGAGTTCCTGGTTAACATTGCCAGATTTCATCAGCTTTTTAATGAACCTATGGAAAGCTTTCACTCCAAAGGTTTTAACTAAGAAGCTGACCTTGAGGTAATTTTCAACATATTTTTCTAGAGAAATAGGGTTCCCGTGGATGTTTTCGTCTTCGCCACCTATTGCATTTATGTCAAAGCCTTTACGGGTCAGAGCTTTAATTCTGGCTAACCCCTGATCTGCTGTATGAACAGCGGTTCCTTCTTTAACCCACATAGGCAGAATATCATATTCTCTTAAACCCATGCAGTCAGCCATAATTGCGTGGGTCATTTCATGTGTCATTTCTTCTGCTAAAGTTGCCTGGCCGTTAATAAGGAAATCCAAGTCTAAATGAATATAGTGAACAAGTGTTTTGTTGGCTGTTTTAACAGATTGTCTTTTCCCTCTAAGTCTGAAACCTTTGTAGGTCAGATTGTCAGAAAAGAGAATAACAACATTCATTTGTTCTCTTATAGGTATACCTAGCGCTTTGTTTATTTTCAGAAAAGATTCCTGATAAACAAAAGGAAGGTCAGCCATTATTTTAGCAAAACCAGGATGGGTTCTAAATTTACCGCTGTAGCTTGTATCTATATGTAAGACAGCTTTTGCCTGGGAAACATTAATAAAGAAAAATAAAAAAATAAAAAAAGCGACATAAAAAATTTGATTACAATGAGAGGATAAAAATAATATATGGCTTGAAGCTTGAAGCTTACTCTTTATAGCTTTACTATTATTTAATGTCATTTCATTCTTTCCCTTTTGATTCTAGCTTTTCTTTTCGCTTTCTTTCGGCTTTATTACGAGCTTCTATAATTTGCTGCAATAAATCTGAATTAATTGAAACTTCAGGAATTATCATCATTTTATCGTAAGTTTCTACCGGATTATTTAGTAATCCGATTTCTTCTAAGATAACAGCATAATGAAAATCTATTTCCGGACTAATTTCAGTTTTGTCAGTATATAATAAACTTATTTCATTTAGGGCTTCTGTAAACATATTATTTTTATAATATGCCCAAGCTAGAGTATCACGATGGGAAATTGAATTTGGAGTGAGTTTTACAGCTTTTTTAGCTAATTCCAAGGCTATTGGATAATCTTGATTATTGGTTAATAAAGCGTAGGAAAGATTATTTAAAGTTATTGAATTGTGAGGATCTATTTCTAATGATTTTTTATAAGCTTTTATAGAGTCAGAATACTTTTTGTATTTCTGGTTTATATCACCTAAGTATTGCCATAGATAAGCATCTTTAGGTGCTAATTCAGAGGCTTCAGAGGCCATTTTTATAGCTTGCTCATGATTACCGGTAATATCTAACTGAATACTAAGGTAATATTTATAAGAAGGGGAATCAGGTTTTAGACTAACTGCTTTTTCTACGTAATTGAGGGCTTCTTTTTCTTTGTTTTGGTTTCTTTTAGGTGTGGGAGAATCTGTTTCTGTCAGGATGATTGATTTAAAAAAACAAAGTTTATCATTGTCTGGATATTTTTCTAACCCTGAATCAATATAGTAATTGGCTTTTTCATAGGCAGATAACTTTAACATAGTATCGCTATAAAAAAACATTTTGCTGGGAGATGGGACAAAATAGAAAAGTATAGCTGTTAAGATAATGAAATCTATAGGTATTTCCAAATATAAATATTTAAATATAATTTGTTTGTAATAGGAGTTTGTACATTGAGGGTTATCTGTTATTTTTGCATATAGAGATATTGCCAGAGTTTCTAGAAGCTGTATAGTTAAATAAACTATAATCATTAATAAAAAATGATATTTGAGTATATTGATTGGACCAAGTTTTTCAAAAAAGTTTGTTAAAAAAAGTTCTTCTATAGAAAATGTGGCAAATATTGTTGTAACAGCGTTTATAAGAGAAGAAAAAGAAGATTTTAGAAAGCAACCTGTAATAGTTGGGACTTTAAAAAATATTTTAAAGGTTCCGAATAATAGGGCTCCTAAAAAATATAAGCAGATAACAAATGTTGAGCATGCTAGTCCTGATTCGGGGAAATTAGAAGAACCTAAGTCATAGGTTATTCCCAGGCAGACTAAGATAAGAAAAATCGGAGTGAGAAAAAAAACAGCTCTATTATATTTTACAAGCTTAGAGATGCTGGTTTTTGTTCCACAATATAGGCAGTAAGCGACATCATTTGGTATTTGCATGCCGCATTCCGGACATGTCTTCAAGTTATTTTACCTCGTGAAGTTCTCCAACAAAGCATTTTTGCATCATAGAATCAATGCTTTCGATATCATCGGTTTGCCCGAGAACCCACATTAGTTTAACCATTGCTGTTTCTGGAGTCATATCCATTGCAGGTATTGCACCTACGTCTAAGGCTGCTCTGCCTACCTGGTAAAGTTCCATTTCTGTGGATCCTAGTATACATTGGGTACATACAACGACAGGAACTTTTCTTTCAATAGCAGACTTTATTGCTGGAATGAGATTAATATTTTCGTCTGTAGGAAGGTTTCCTGCACCGTAGCCTTCTATTATTATTCCAGAATGGGTTTGGGCAAGATACTCAATTATTTCGGGTTTTATTCCAGGGTAAACAGGTATCATAGCTACGTTAGAATTTAGGAAGGGTCTGAGCAGAGGTTTTTTCTTGCTTCTTAGATGAGCTGAATCGTCATATTTTATAGATAGACCTATTTTTCCAAGAGGATTATCGTTAACAGAAACAAAAGCCTGCATATCGAATGCAGACATCTTTTTTGCTCTGGTTCCTCTTATTATTTGGGAACCGAATACTACGGCAACTTCAGCTAAGTCTGAAATAGCTACTCTGACTGCGTTTATTAGGTTTGAACGACCGTCGGAGCCGATTTCTTCTAAGGGCACTTGAGCACCTGTTATTACAATAGGTTTATTAAGTTCCTGAAGCATAAAGGAAAGTGCCGCGGCGGTATAGCAGAGAGTATCTGTTCCATGGGCAACGACAAAGCCGTCAAAATCTTTTATTCTTTGGAAAATAGCTTTTGATATTGTTAACCAGGTAGAAGGCGTGAAATTACTTGAATCTATGTTGACTATAGGAAGTATTTCTATTTCTGCCAGAGAACTTAATTCTGGAATAGCCTTGATTAGCTTATTTGCATCTTCGCAGGGTTGTAAAGCTCCATTAGAGCTTTTCAGCATGGTAATAGTCCCACCTGTGGTAAGAAGCAAAATTTTAGGTTTTGTATCTTTTGATTCAGTCATTTATTTCTCCTTTACTAGAAGACATATTCAAGACCGAAATTGATTTTTTCATCATCTGCAGCATCATCTAATCTTAATTCAAAAGTAATGTGTTCGTTAATTAAATAACTAGCTTTCAATCTTACTTCAGAATCTTTTGTATCGATTAAATCAACGCTTAGCATTAAATCTTTAGCTATTTTATAGTCTACGCCAACGCCGACTTTAGATTTCATGATACCAGCTCTTTTTATGAATTTTGTATCAGCATCTCTAGCTAACATGGCATTAATATCGTTTTCATTGCCGACATCTTCCATACCGATTCGGAAGAAATAAGTGCTGTTCGGATAAATATCTACGTTGATATCAGACAAGAAGTCTTCTGTATCTTTGTGATATCTGAGCAAATATTTGAAATCAACTTTTGTTTGTTGAATGTTGAGGAATACTTTGTCTACTGCTTTTGCAAGTTTATGAGCATCATCTAATGTGGTGCTGACTTGTTTCTTTATGTCTTTATCAACAATTATTTCCTTAACTTCTTTTGTGATTTCTTTTGCATTTTCGGAAGCATCTTTCAAGGAATCCATTGTAGCGCGGATATCAGTAGTAATCTTATCGTCTGCGTTCAACTTGGCTATCATATCGTCTAGCTTATCTGTTGAAGTCTTAATATTAGCAAGAATTTCCTTGAGGTTTTCTCTGTTGCCTGTTCCGGTAATCTTATCAATATTGCTGCTGATATTCTTAAAGTTTTCAACAATTTGTTTTATATCTTTGCGGTTTTTGTCTATTTCATCAGAAACGCTATTAAGTATCTTGTCGAGACTTTCAATTATGTGATCGCTTCTATTTCTAAGGGAGACGGTGATTTCATTGATATTATCAGAAGCATTTCTAGCATTGCGGAACATGGTTCTAGTATCTTCTTTAAGATCTGGGTCACCAATAATATCTTTGGCAGAAGCTGTTAATTCCTGTAAACGCTGCAACAGAACGCTACCTTGTTCTATTAATTCATCCATTCTTACCGGGTCTGTACCTGCTATAACTTCGCCATTCGCGACATAAGGAGACGTATAGTCACGAGTAGGCATAATTTCAACGTATTTTTCACCCATTAGACCTGCTGAAGAAATGGTAAAAGTGCTTTTCCTTCTTATATGATGTTTTTTATCAGAGATATAGGCATGAACATAAACCTGGTCGTCAACTATTTCTATAGATGTTACCTTACCTATTTTAACACCGGACATAGAAACGTTTGAGCCTTTGCTCAGACCGTTAACTGCATAGAAGCTTATTGTAAAATTATAACCTTTTTCAGAAAAGCTAAAATCTCCGATAACGTATACCATATAGATAAGTACGGCTGAGGTAAGTAATGTCATTAAGCCGACTTTTAAATTTTGATTCATTATTTTGTCTCCTAATTTAGTTTATCAAAGAAGTGTCATAGGTCCTTGTGACTCACCTTTAATAAACTGTTGAACCATGGGGTTGGGTGAATTCAATATTTCTTCTTTTGTTCCTATTTCTACTATCTGACCACCGTAATGTAATGCGACACGATCACATATACGGAAAGCTGATTTCATATCGTGAGTAACTACAATTGATGTAACACCAAGTTTTTCTTTAAGACTTAGGTGAAGTTCATCTATTGCAGAAGTCATAATTGGGTCGAGACCTGTTGTTGGCTCATCGTATAGAATTATTTCAGGTTCCATAGCAATGGCGCGGGCTAGACCTACTCTTTTTCTCATACCACCAGATAATTCAGAAGGCATGAGATAGTTTGTTCCTGGTAAACCGACCATTTCTAGTTTTTCAGAAACCAGATGATGTAATGCTAGTGTTGAAAGCTTAGTATGACGCCTTAAAGCAAAAGCAATATTATCTTCAACATTTAAGGAGTCGAATAATGCAGCAGACTGGAAAAGCATACCCATTCTCATTCTCAGTAAATCTAACTGGTTTGTGTTATAGGTTGTAATATCTTCTCCGTCAATGATAACCTGACCGCTATCCGGCTTCATTAAGCCTATTATATGCTTTAGTAATACGCTTTTCCCACAACCGGATGGTCCAAGTATAACAAGAGACTCCCCATCGTATATTTTGAGGTTGACGCCTTTTAATACTTGTTTTGGACCAAATCTTTTGTGAACGTTAGATACTATAATCATTATTGTAAATATGCATTATTAAAGTTTGTAATAGCAACAGTCAAGAAGTAATTTACTGCAATTATCAACATAATGGCAATAACAACTGCACTGGTTGTACTTTTACCTACACCTTCTGCACCACCATCTGTAGTAAAGCCTTTATAACAGCCTACTATAGCGATAATACCTCCAAATATTATTGCTTTTAAAAGTCCTCCCATTAAATCTTGTATTTTCAACAAATATAGAATGGAGTCTTTAAAAGATTCAAATGTGAGTCCTATTTGATATATGGCTGTAATTGAGCCGCCTACCATACCAAAAGCATTAGATACTACTGTTAATAAGAAGAGCATGGTTGTGCAGCCCCAGAATCTCGGAACTACCAGGTAGTCTACTGGATTAGTAGCCATAGTTTCCAGAGCGTCTATCTGCTCTGTAATTTTCATAGTTCCTATTTCGGCGGCCATTGAGCTTCCTATACGGCCAGCTACAACGATTGCTGTCATAATCGGGGCAATTTCTCTTGTCATTGCCAGGGCAACAACACCTCCGACGTAACTTTGAGCGCCCATATTAGCGAATTGGAAACCTATTTGAACTACCAAAACTGCGCCAAGTGAGAATCCGCTGATGGCTACCATCAAAAAGGAGTCAACACCAATGATTGACATTTGATTAATTAAATTTTTGAAGCTGAATTTCTTGTTTCTTAAGCTTTCTACGGTCCAATATAAGGTTTGTAAAAAGAGTATTGTTTGTGCTCCAGCAGCTTCAATAAAGGACTTTATCATCTATTATTCCTCGCTCAGAGTCAAAGTAGTATCGACTCTGCCTGTAACTACCAGATTAGTAGGTTGAATTTCATAATCTTTATTGTTCATTTTCAACTTTTTGTTTTCGTCACCTTCAACTGTGATTTGAAATAGTATATCAGAGTTTTTGGGAGCACTAGCCCAGCTTCTTATCACAGAAGAAAAATCAGATGAATTGGTTTCTTCTAGTTTATAGTTTGATGTTTTGCCTTCTTTTGAATCTGAAGGAATATCAAGATCTTCAACTTTCATATTTAAGCCGAATACAGAAAGAGTAAGACTTTCTTTACCTATATCCTGAGGAATAGGCAATTTAACTTTTCTGATAAACTTGGGTTCTCTAAATGGTTTTAAAGTAACTTCAACGTCAAGAACACCGCCGCTAGAAACAGAAGAATTTTTTACTTCAACTTTTTCTATGGTAAGGGTTCGGCGTTTGTTTTCTATTTCTATTTTCAGAAGTATTCTTGTAGGCAAGACTTCGTCGAATTCGCTTTCGCTAATCATGTCTACGAGACTGGTGACTTCATTGGTAAGAACCTGGCAAATATCTGTTTTTGAGTAGAAAAGGTTTTCACGTCTGAAATTATAGTTTTCACCTTTTTTGCTGGAGCAATCCATAGATATGCTCATTAAGGCAGTTCCAGGTCCTTCTCTGTCTATAGCACCTTCTAAGGCTTGCATGATTGTGGTATCTAAGACTGTGCTCAGAATAGAAGCATCTTTAACAATCTGATAGTTAATGCTTTTTTCTATTCCTAGAGTTTTATCGTTAACATCAATTTTTACAGGAATCATTGTTGGGAGTTTCCCTATAACAGCGCTTATGCCTTTTTCTCTATCTTGTTCAACAGTGCCAAGCATTTCTGTTGGGGCACCTATTTTAAACGGCATTTGAACACTACCAAAGGAGTGGTGTATATAAGCGCCTGTTAAAAGAAAAGAAACATTACCTTTTTTCAAAAAGGAATGGGCTAATCCAAGTATTCTTTCGCCTTCTCTGTGAGTCAGAGTTCCTAAGGTGGTTACGTTAATATCACCTCTGGCTAATTGTATGCCTATTGAGGAACCTGGTTCATAATAATCTGGTGAAATAATAGCGAAATAACCAGACATATCGGTAGAATCTTCGTTGTTTTTGGAGTCTGTGACTATAACGTTTTTTCTATTCAGTCTGGCTTTTATGCTTTCTGATACTCGGTTTTTGTTTATATCATCAATTCTTATTTCTGTAGCAGCCTGAGAGAAAACAACTTCATTAGTTTGAGGAACAACAGCTTTTGCAAGTGAATATGGAGCTTCTATTATTGTGTCTATCTTTTTCGAGCCAATTTTTACGGGTTTATCAAGATGATGTTTTTGTAAATAACCTGTTTTTATACCTGATTTTGATTTGGAGTCGCTTGGATAATTCCATATTTCAAGCATTTCTTCTATAGGAGTTACAAGACCAACAGTGTGGTCTGTCATCAACCAACCGGAGCTTATACCGCCGACAAGTTTATTGTCTATATAAATAGGGCTTCCGCTCATTCCGGCAGCAATACCGCCAGCTTTTTTTATAACATCTCCACTTACTTTAACAAGAATTGATTTCCCATTAATAAGAGCACTTTCGTTTATTTTGTTGTTTGAGCAGATTCCCAAAATTTCAACATCAAATTTTTCAATTTTGCGGCCAGAAACGACAGTTTTTCCAAAGCCTTTCATACCGACTTGAAGTTCTTTTACCGGGAAAAATTCTACTTCAGCAGCTAAAGCAGGAATAGCATTCCAAATCAGGAATGCTATGAAAAATATATTTACAAGCTTAAAAGTTTTTTTATCTCTTTGTAACAAGAATCCCATTAGAAATTCTTCGCTCCGATCCATCAGAAGGTCTGTTAATTATTTTACCATTTAGATACATTGCTGTCGAACCCCCACCATCAAGATTTATTGCATGCATGCAACCTAATCTCTGAAGGTATTCTGCCAGTTCTTGGAGCTTCATTCCAATACTGTCTTTTTTTCTTCCATCAACTGCTATTAATAGCAAGTCACCGTCAAAGGTCATTGCAACCGCTGTTCTTGGATGTCTACCATTGATAATTGAATTATCAAATTTTTCTTCTACACCGTTTATGCTTACTTTACCATTTGCCAAGAGTCTTGGTCCACCGCAAAGAGCATGTTTTATACTATTCCAAGGTTTATCTATAGAATAATCTAATTCTACAGAATTTCCAAGACTTAGAGAACTAAGCATAGAAGCTTTTACACCACCAGCAGAAACAACAACTCCATCGGGAGGAATCAAGGCATCTTTTTTATGGATACCTACGATTTTACCTTTAACTATAACGAATTCTTTGCCTAATTCAGCAGTTAAAGTGCTTCTTGCGTATTCAGGAGTAAATACAACAAGCGAGCTGCCACGACGAGGTTGGTTAACAGCATCTATTTTCAGTGTTATTTTACCAGACCTTAGAGTTCCTGAAAAGTCTGGATTACCAAAAATAAGTTTATCATCTTCTGTTATACCAAAAACTGACCTTTTGTACAAAGGGGAACTTATTAATTTTCTATTAATTATTAAAGTGCCGATTGGATCGCCTCTCCAGGTGAAGTAGCTGCCATTTATACCAGCAACAGCATTATATCTTTTTGCCATAGAAGAAAGATTTTCTCTTTGAGCAATACCTTCATTGGCTAATATTGGAAGTACTTGTATTTTGTCGGAAAGGGCTTCTATACGCAATATATGAACATCAGACCAACCTGAACCAGACTTGCCTCTGTCATGGTAGTAGGTTAAACCTTCAGCTATTTCTTCGCCTTTTCTTAAGGAAAAACGGCTCTTTCTACTTTGATAAGGAACGCAGAGCTTGAATATGCCAGCTGTGTCAGAAGCAGTGTATGGATTGCCTATTTTACCTTTTGAACTGAAAAGTATTTCAGTATAGTATTCTGTTTCGTAAACAGCAGTTTTTTCGAAACTCTGATTTAATTTTTCTTTATTTTTCTTATCAGTAAACTTTACCGGTGGAATAATTCTTAGTTTTAAAAGTTGTCCGCCTTGATTTTTTCTCATTATTTTGACAGGTTTTGATATTGTAAGTTCTGCTATATCATAACTTGCTTCTCTTCTGATTTTAACATCAGTAATTTTTATATTATCTTCTTTGGCGGTTGATTTGTTTTGCTTAGAAGATTTCTTTTCTTTGTTGGGATTGTTAGTTACCGGGTTTTCTTTTTTTATTTTGGGGGTAGGGAGACTTTCTTTTTCAGAAAGGCTATCATCTTCGCAGTTTTCAGGAATAGGCATTTCATCTTCTGTCATTTGGTCGTAAACCGTGCTTGAATCATTGCTTTCAGAAGTTTTCATGTCAAAAAAGACTTCTTCAGAGCTATTATCGTAATCAGAAAGATTAGAATAACTGCTCTCATTGGTTTGCATGTAGGCACCTATGAGAAATAGCTGTCCAATAACAAGCGAGAAGATAAAGATTTTAGCGAATCGATTAATTTGTTTGCCTCTGTTTATGTTTATTTTTATTTATCGACATAAAATAGCATAATTTTAATCTCTTAGCTATTCTATGATTTAGATGAATATCTAACTTAATTTTGCATTTGTTTCTTACTTTATGTATAATTTTTAAAAATAAAAATTGGAGTTCAATATGTCCGAAAATACCTCAATAGAAGGAAAAAAAGAATCTTTTGATATTTGGCAAAAAATTGAAAAAATTATAAAAAGAAAAGAATCTTTGATTCTTTTCTTTTTAGTTATAGGAATATTGGTTTTTATACCCTTAAAAATATTGAGCTATGGTTGGACTCCGTATGATGATGCAAAGCGTCATGTTGCTTTTTCTACATTAGATGTAAAATGGTCTGATGTTTTAATTATAGATGAAAAATATGATACAGACCACAATGCCGGATGGCATCAAATTTTGAAGTTTCTTTATAAGAATTGCGGTTTTGACAAACTGGATTTAATGTTTTTCTCTGTTGCTGGCTTGTTTATACTTGTAAATATTTGCGGAATATTATCTGCTCCATCCGCAATAAGTTGGTGTGTTGCGCTTTTGTTGGTTATGAATACTGATTATAGTATTTACTTTAGATTATTATCTGGTCGACCTTATATAGCTTCCTGTGCAGCGACATTAATCGTTTTGTTTTTGTGGTCTTTTGATTCAGATGAGAACGCACCAAAGTTCTTGAAAAAAAAATGGCTAAAGTATTTGTTGACTATAATTGCTCTATCTTTGGGAGTTTGGATACATGGTAGCTGGTATCTGTTTTTGCTTATTCCGCTCTCATTTTTTATTGCTGGGAAAACTAAGGAATCATTAATATTAACAGGTTTGGTGCTTGTATCAACGGTTATAGGAGCTATGCTTACCGGTAATTTCCTTCATTTCCTTTATTACCATTTCAATGCAACACTTTCAATTTATTCAGAAAAGACTTATAACTGGTTATTAGTTTCTGAAAATGCACAAGGTGGGCAAACTATTTATTGGATACCTTTTACTGCAATAATTGTTTTTCTATGCATGAAAAAATGTGGTTATAAATTAAGTAATATTGCCTCTGATCCAATATTTATGATGGTTCTATTGTGCTGGTTGGGAAGTATTTGGGTTATAAGATTCTGGGTGGATTGGGGAAGAATATGTCTGATATTATGGTTATCATATAGAATTCATGATCTGATTAAAAGTTCATATTCTTTAAAAATACCTAGAGTAAGATACTGTCTTTGTCTATTTGTTGAAGTAGCACTACTTTTATGTTTTATTCACGACGGTAATGGTAGATTTACAAAATTAAGAGCAGAAGAACCTATAGATTTTTATTGTGAAGAAACTAAAGATGTATTAAAAGGATGGGAGCCTCAAGACGGAGGAATAATATATTCAGATAATATGTATTGTTTTTATCAGCATTTTTATCAATATCCTAATGCAAAATGGAAATATATTCTTGGCTTTGAATCTGCAATAATGAAGCAGGAAGACAAAGAAACTTTAAGAAACATTGGTTTCCATGCCATAGAAGAAGCTTATTTGCCTTGGGTAAATAAAATGACAGATAAAGATAGATTAATTCTAAATAAACGATTAGATAAGTTGAAAGATATAGAATGGACTAGAGGAAATAGCAACTGGTGGATAGGGAGATTAAAAAAGAAATCGGAATCGGAATCAAAACCAGAATCTGAATCAGAATCAAAGTCGGAATCTAAGCCTGAATCCGAATCAAAGTTGGAATCAAAAACTGAATCCGAATCTTTATCTAAGACAGAAAATAACTAAAATTAATTATAATTAACTAACCTTTACACTCTTAGAGGTTGCTAAAAATCAAATAGATTGCTATCATTAAACTATGTACATCTATAAAATGTTTTGATGTTACGTATTTAGGAGCATTGTTATGACTAAGTTAAAAAATAAGAAACGTGGTTTAGCACTGTTTTTTACTATATGTGTCATTGGTTTAGTAAGTCTTATTGTCTACGGTATGATGCATTTTATGAGAGGTGAAGTTCATCTCTCTGAAAACTATGTGGATGGCACAGTGGCTTTGCTCTTAGCTGAGTCTGGAGTTGAAGAATGTCTTTTTAGTATAAAAAGTCAAATGACTTCAAAAGACAATGTCATTTATAAAATGATAACCACTCAAGATTCTGGCACTATAGATGTAGATCTTACCAGGTTGGCTAAAGGTGAAGATAAAGTCGAACCTGTTATGAAAGGCGGAGATATTAAAGCTACCGTTACCTGGGAATTAAATAAAAGAACTTCTCAAGAACTGGCTAATCAGGGCATTCCTCGTGATTTGGCAAGAGAAGGTACTATTACAATTAATTCTATGGGTGTTTACAACAATACCAAAAAGCAGGTTGAAGTTAAAAAGACAGTTAAAGCTGTATTGCTTAAAGGTGGTATAAATAGCAATTCTGTTGGGATGATAGCACCAGGTCATAGTTTATATCTTAATGAAGCTACTAGAGATTCATTTAAAATAGATACTTTTGACTTTTGGGATCCATGGGAATTTATCGTTAAGGGCGGTAAGACCTACATGAAAGACGGGGTTATTGTCGACTTACCAAAATGGTTGATGTTAACCGCAATGAAGAAAGAAATGGAACATCCATGGCTCGACATGGGCATGGGTTGGACTGGTTGGACAGGTGGTGCTAATTTTACTGAAACACAGCTTGAATATTCCAATGATCCAATAACTCGTGAATATTATAAATGGCAGGGTGTTTTCTCTTACCCATGGTGGGAAAAATGCAGCAGTGAACTATATCATTCGGAAACTAAAAAGGTTGAAGAATATTCAGATAAACAAGTTCAAGCTTATCCTGCTTCTGTTTATAAGAAAATAGCAAATCGTGTTATAGACCCTGAAGACAACCCAACAATGGGTAAGTATTTCCAGGATGTAACTTTTGTTGAAGCTTTTGAACGTAATAAAGTAACTTATAATAAAGTATTGCCTCTTTATGGTTGGGGCGATTGGAGAAATGTTTCCAATAAATACAATAAGTATTTCGGTAATCCAAACAAGGCCCACGATACCAGTCATGCTGTAGAAATCAATGGCATAACCTATGTTAAGGGTGACGTTTTCCTTGAAGGCTGGGTAAAAGGTCAGGGTTTGCTTGTTGTTGAAGGAAATGTTTATGTAGGTGGCGATGTATTGACACTTCCTGATGATAAGGGTTGCGAATCCTGCTTAGGTGTCATCGCTCTTCGTACTGAAACAGATAAATCAGATGATGAGCCACGCTCAGGCAAGATTATTTATGAACCTCATCATGATAGCGATTGGTCTAGATTTGGTTTAACAACACCTTTCAGAAATTTAAGTCCTCGTCTTGAAGGCAGTTTCCATGCTGAAGGTGGTATGGAATTCAAGACAGATTCTTCTATGAAAAAGCTCTGTAATATGGATATAGTTGGTAATTTGTCTGTTGACCGCTTTGATAGACGCAAAATGCCAAACGATGTAAGAATAACTTATTATGATTGGCAGAGTATACTCGAAAAGAGCGGTTATGATTACACTATAGACAAAACTATTGATTATACAAATCTTTATGATTTGGCTATGACAAAAGAAATAATGAGCTGGCGTGAAGTTCCTGCCAGTCTTTGAGGTCTTTCTATAAATATGATAACTCCGTTGGAATCGGCTAAAAAAGCCTTGAATTTTGAAATTGAGGCTTTAAAAGAAGCCGTCAATAATCTTGATGATAATTTTACAAAAGCAGTTGAACTTATTTTAAATAGTTCTGGTCGTTTGATTGTTAGTGGAATGGGTAAATCCGGCTTAATAGGCAGTAAGATAGCCGCTACTCTTTCAAGCACAGGAACCCCTTCTTTCTTCTTGCACCCTGCAGAAGCTTTGCATGGTGATTTAGGCATGGTAAAAGAAGATGATGTGGTTTTACTGCTTTCAAATTCTGGTGAAACAGATGAAATTATCAGAATAGTACCTTTTTTAAGAAGAATAGGCACCAGGATTATTGCGATGGTTGGCAATATAGAATCCTCATTGGCAAAGAATTCAGATATAGTTCTTAATTCTTTTGTAGCTAGAGAAGCCTGCCCGTTGAATCTTGCTCCAACAAGTTCCACAACAGTAAGTCTTGCTCTTGGCGATGCCTTAGCTTGTGCTTTAATTGAAGCCAGGGGGTTTAAAGAAAAAGATTTCGCCAGATTCCACCCATCTGGAAGTCTTGGACGCAAGTTTATCTCTGTAAAAGACTTGATGCATTCTGGAGATTCAATTCCTTTGGTTGCTCCAGATGCTATCTTGCGTGAAGCTGTTGTTAAAATGTCTCATGGCGGCTTTGGAGCCTTGGTTATTACAGATTCAGATAATAAGCTTTTAGGTGTATTTACTGATGGCGATTTGAGAAGATACTTTGAAAAGAGTAAAAATGTCGATTTGGATATTCCTATAAGTAAGGTTATGACAGTAAATCCAAAACGAGTTACTTCAAATCGTTTGGCAATGGAAGCTCTTAAGACTATGGAAGATAAAGCAATTACATCATTGCCTGTTGTAGACCATGAAGACCATGTTGTTGGCTTCTTGCATCTACATGATATTTTAAAATCTCGTCTGGTTTAATTATTTATCTGTCTATAAGCCATAATCATCAATTTAAAATTCGCCAAAATTCTTGACTTTACTTATTTTTAGTAATTAAATGAACCTAATATAAATAAAATCAGGAAGGAATGTTTTTTGATATGGCAGTAAATTTAATTGGTCGCAGTTTTTTGACTCTTAAAGATTTTACCCCAGAAGAAATCAGATATATGCTTGATTTAGCTAAAGAACTCAAGCGTTTAAAAATGGCTGGCATTAAGCCAAGAAATCTAGAAGGCAAAAATATAGCTTTGATTTTTGAAAAAGCTTCTACAAGAACTCGTTGTGCTTTTGTTGTTGCTGCTTCTGACGAAGGTGCTCATGCAGAATATTTAGGAAAAGACGATATACAGTTAGGAAAGAAAGAAACTGTTAAAGATACAGCAAGAGTTTTGGGCAGAATGTTTGATGGTATTCAGTTCAGAGGTTTCAAGCATGAAACTGTTGAAGAATTAGCAAAATATTCTGGCGTTCCTGTTTGGAACGGTCTTACCGATAAATTCCACCCAACCCAGGTTTTAGCTGATTTGATGACTATTGAAGAACATTATGGTCATCTTAAAGGTATAGTATTTGCTTTTGTAGGTGACGGCCGCAATAACATGGCTAATTCTCTGATGATAGGCTGTGCTAAGATGGGCTTGGATTGCAGAATCGTAGCTCCTAAGGGCTTGCACCCAGAAAAAGAACTTGTTGATGAAGTTAAGAAAATCTGTAAAGAAACTGGTGGAAAGATTACCATTACTAATAATGTAAACACTGGTGTTAAGGGTGCAGATGTTCTTTATACTGATGTTTGGGCTAGTATGGGTGAAGAAGCCAAGATGCAGGCAAGAATCAAGCTTTTGAAACCATATCAGGTCAATATGGCTATGATAAAGAAAACCGGAAAAGAAAACCCGATATTCTTACATTGTCTGCCTGCTTTCCATAACAATGATACAACAATGTCAAAAGATATTGGTGAAATGGAAGTTACTGACGAAGTTTTCGAAAGCAAACATTCTAAGGTATTTGACGAAGCCGAAAACAGACTTCACACAATAAAAGCTGTTATGGTAGCTACTTTGGGAGTTAAGTAAGAGCTTAGGGCAAAGACCCCCTCAGTCACTACGTGACAGCTCCCCCAACAGCTTTGCTTTGGGGGAGCATCTTTAAACTACAACAAAAAAACGCCTTGGTTATAAACCAAGGCGTTTTTTATGTCTTTTAACCTAAGATTATCTTATGGAAAATCTTTTTGCCTTTTTTGATTTTGGCACCGGTTTTCAGCATTTCTTCAGTAAATTTGAAATCTTGAGTTTCAACTTTATTGCCGTCAACAGTGATTCCACCTTGTTTTACAAGAGTGCGTGCATCACTTTTGCTCTTAGCAATACCTGTTTTTACTAAGGCATCAAGAATACCAATTCCATTAGCGGCTTCTTCTGCAGTAACAGTAGTTGTAGGCATATTAGCATCATCGCCGCCATTGCCAGCAAACAATGCAGCAGCAGCTTCAGCAGCTTTTTCTGCTTCTTCTTTACCATGAACTAAAGAAGTAAGTTCGTAGGCAAGAATCTTTTTCTTTTCGTTAATTCTGCTGTCATCCCATTTTTCCATTTCGTCGATTTGTTCTAATGGAAGGAATGTAAGCATTCTGATGCATTTCATAACGTCGGCATCACCAACATTACGCCAATACTGATAGAAATCATATGGAGAAGTCTTGTTAGGATCAAGCCATACTGCGTTACCTGCAGTTTTACCCATCTTATGACCTTGTGAATCAGTAAGAAGAGTAATTGTCATTGCATGGGCGTCTTTGCCTAATTTTCTGCGGATAAGTTCAGTACCGCCAAGCATATTGCTCCACTGGTCGTCTCCGCCAAATTGCAAATTGCAGCCCATATTCTGATATAGATAGTAGAAGTCATAGCTTTGCATAATCATATAGTTGAATTCTAAGAAGCTAAGACCCTGAGCCATTCTTTGCTTGTAACATTCTGCACGAAGCATGTTGTTTACAGAGAAACAATGACCGACTTCACGTAGTAAGTCTATATAGTTAAGGTTAAGTAGCCAATCAGCGTTATTTACCATTATGGCTTTGCCTTCGCCAAATTCGATGAATTTTTCCATCTGGCGTTTGAAACATTCAGCATTGTGGTTAATGTCTTCACGAGTAAGCATTTTACGCATATCTGTGCGTCCTGATGGGTCACCAATCATTGTGGTGCCGCCGCCGATTAATGCTACCGGAGTATTCCCTGCCATCTGAAGTCTTTTCATCAGAGTTAAAGCCATAAAGTGACCAGCAGTAAGACTGTCTGCTGTGCAGTCGAAACCTATGTAGAACTTAGCTTTACCAGAGTTTACCATGGTTCTGATTTGTTCTTCATCAGTTACCTGAGCTATCAGGCCCCTGGCTTTTAGTTCTTCGTAAATACCCATCGTTAATTAATCTCCGTTTACTAAGTTTAATAGGTAGCGATTATAACAGTGTTTGATTAAAAAATCAATATGACTTGTTATATTGAATACTACTATTAGAGGTTAAATAGAGGAGCTTGTTTGGGCTTTTGTCGGTATATACTGAAACAGATTCCAAAATACCAGTATAGGTTGTATTGGGGTCTAAGTTGGCTTTGCCAGCATCTGTTATGGTAAAGTAGAAATTATTTCCTTCAGAGGTAATTCTATACATTTCAGTATACTGACCATTATATACTACCTTAGAGTTTTGACTTTTATTAGATGTAAGGCGGATTCTCCAACTATAAAAATCGGAAACAGTTCCAAGTTCGCTTGGAACAACGGCTGTAATAGTATCGCCTTTTATTGATAAACTAACATAGCCGTCAACTTTCTGAGGTTCATCTTCTGTAACGATAGGTTTTTCAACTACTGCACCATTTCTTTCGGCCTTAATGATTTTATAATTCTGATCGAAAGTTAGAACGGCAGTGGGTTGGATACCTTGAGAAATATTGACAAAAGCAATTTTGAAGAAGTTACTTTCAATATATAATATTACAGAATCAATTTGTAATTTTAATGTTGAAACTGCTTGATTTATAATAGTTTTAGAAAGATATCCAGAATAATAATCTATACCGTTTATGTTTTCTACAAATTTTAGAGGAATACCAGCTATAACAACTGTTCTTCCAGAAGAAGCGGCTCTAACTTCTTTAATTGCGTTAGATGGAATACCTACTTTCAAAAGCACAGAATTGGATTCAGTTGTTTTAACCCAGCTTGAATAATCATCATTGTTATTGCAGCCTGTTATAAAAAGAGAAGTAACTGCAAAAGTTAATGCCAAAAATAATTTGAACAGCTTTTTCATAATACTATCCTTATTTTTCTTTCTATAGATTTGTATTATTCATCGGCTTGTATGTCATATTAGGTAATGATATACTTTATAAAATTTAAAGAAGTAAAAACGATTATGGTATGTCTGAGCTATTAAACAACGATTTTAACAGATTAAACGAGCAGCAAAAAAAAATTATAAAAAGTTTTAGTAAAAATTCTCTTGTTATAGCTGGACCAGGTACAGGAAAAACAAGAACAATTTCTGTTTTAATAGCCAAACAGCTTGAAGCTGGCGTAAAATTAAAAGAAATATTAGCTCTGACCTTTTCAGACAAGGCAGCTACAGAACTTAAGCAAAGAGTTCTAGAATATTATCCCAGAAGTTTTGACCAATGTTGGATATCTACGTTCCACTCATTTTGTGCAAGAATTTTAAGAGAACAATACTATGAAGTAGGAATTGCACCTGATTTTAAACTATTGAATGCTTTTAAAGAGTCTCTTCTAATGAGTTTTATTTGTAGGAAAATGGCTCAGGAAGCTTTCCCTGAATATGGGAAGGTATTAAGTAAAAGGGGCTTTCAGCAGGAAGTTTCAACCTTAATAGGTATTTTAAAATCAAATCTTGTTACTCCTGAAGAATTTGAAGATGCTATAAAAAATACTCCAGATTTGAACAAAAGAACTCAAAAAAGATGTTTTGAATTACTGAATATTTATCAGCAATATGAAAAGGAAAGAAAAAAAGATAACTATTTAGACTACAGAGATTTGATAGCCCTTTCTATACGAGTATTAAAAAATCCTAGAATAGCAGAAATATACCGAAGAAGATTTAAAGTTATTCTTGTAGACGAGTTCCAGGATACAGACCCTGCTCAGTTTTTGCTTTTATCACTTTTGAAAGGTGAAAACACAGATATAAAAACAGCAGTAATTGGAGACCCTCGTCAGAGTATATACCGATTCAGGGGTGCAGACCCGTCAATGATGACCCCAAAAGGTTTATTTAAGCAAAGATACAAGGCTAGTGTGTTCCCTTTAAGTCAGAATTATCGTTCTGCTAAGAGCATAGTAAAATCTGCAACAATGCTTAACTGGTCAGAAAAATTCTCTACAGATGGTCTTTTAACACCTAATAGCACAGAAGAAGGCTTTATTAAATATTATAAAGTTAAAAACGAAATCGAAGAAGCCAGAGTTATTGCAAGACAAATAGCAAACTATCTGATTTATGGCAATAATGGTAAGAGATATAAACCTTCTGACATAGCAATTCTTGTAAGAAACAACTATCAAATAGATTTGATAGCTGAAAATCTGCAAACTATGTATGTTCCCTATCAAATTGCTGAAGATATGAAGTTTTTTAAAGCAGGGGAGATTATTACACTTGTTTCTTTGCTAAAAATAGCTGGGGCAACCGAAGAAGATATAAAAGAATCTGCATTGCAAACGGCTTTTTTGTCACCTGTTTTTGGCTTAGACCCTTTGTGGACACAGGCTGTAATTACTGATATTTCAAATAAAACCAATAAAATCTCATATGTTCTAAAACTAATTGAAGAAAATCGCTTTTCAGAATTACCAGAAACTGATGAAATCAATCAGAATAAGGCTTTAGAATTTGTTAGAATAATCAGATTACTTGAATCCAATGGCAATGAAGAGATAAGTTCTATTATTTCTGCGGCTGTTTCTTCTGTTATACCTCTTTTGAAAAATGCTTCAGATAGCACTTCACGTAATATTTTGCATTTGAGGAATATGCTTTCTGATTATTCAGAAGTATTTTTACATAATTTCAATAGAAAACCTTTAATATCTGATTTACTTCCAGAGCTTGAAGAATGGATAAATTACTATGCTTTAAATATTGAATCTTCAGAGATAGTAAATGAAAATGCTGTAAAAATTATGACTGTCCATCAATCTAAGGGCTTGGAATTTCCAATAACAGTAATTAGTGGCCTTTGTGAAGGGCAGTTCCCTGTAAATTTAAGAGAAAATATTCTGTTAGGAACTTCTGTAATTGAAAAGCTGAAAAATTATTTTAACTCTAAGAATAGAGAAGTAAATTTTTTCAATCCTTATCCTGGTAGTGATGAAGAACAATTAGAGGAAGAACGTCGCTTGTTTTTTGTAGCAATAACAAGAGCAAAAGAAGGGCTTATAATGACTGTTCCAATGAGGATAGGAACAGACCCAACAACAGCAGCGCCATTCTTCTACGAAATGGGAATTAAACCAAATGAATTAGAAAAAGAAGATAAGATTTTAACTCTTAGCGAATTTAGAACAGCTATAACAGGTTTAAATCAAGAAGAACTCTTAGAATTAGAACCAACTTTGATGGAAGTAGAAAAACAAATTCCTAAAAAATATGCTATTCATGGTATTAGACCTAGAATTTTCAATAAAGCCAAGCATGATTCTGTTGAATTACCAGAAGATTTCTGTTTTTCTGCAACTTCTTTAAAAAACTACTTGGACTGTCCTCGCAAATTCTTTTTTAATAACCTTTTGGGAATAACAAACCCCTTAGAAAACAATGCTAATCATTTTATAGTTGGAAATGCATTTCATAAGGTCTTAGAAGAGCTTCATAAACCTGGTTCTGTTTGGGAATTAGCCAAAGAGCCTACAGATGAAGATTTAATGGAACTTTTTGAAAAATATGCAAAACCTATGCTTGAGATTATTCCTTTTTTTGAAAGGCATAAACACGAGACAGAGATTATGAAAGCTTTGCCTTTATATAGAGAAGCAGTTTTTAAGAATGAGCAACTGCCATGTAGGCATACTAAGGGGGTTGAAAAGCTTTTTTCTTTTGAACTTGCTGGTAGCAGAATAAAAGGAAGATTTGACCGTATTGCTTTGTTAGATAAAGAAAGCATTCAGATTATAGACTATAAAACGACAAAAACCATTGTTTCTAGTGAGAATATGTTTAAAAAAGCTTTTCCAACTTCTGGTTTAATAGAAGACCAGGAAGAAATGCAGCTTCCTATATACTTTTTAGCCTGTCAAAGAATGGGTTATAAAAATATTTCTGCTGCGACTTTATATATCATGACAGATCTTTACAAAAAGCAGACAAATAATATGAAAGCTGGTTATCAGCGGTCTGCTGCTTTGAACTATGGTTGTGGTCCATGTTATGGTGAAAGAGTTTCTAGCAATGATTTAAAAGAATTTGAAAACAGAGTTAAAGAGCTTTTGATTAAGATAAAAACAGACAAGACTTTTGACTCTATACCTTCTGATAAAGAAAATGCCAGTAGTTGTTTAACAAAAGAGGGCTGTCCTTTTGCAACTTTCTGTCAGGTTGGGCTTGAACAGCTTAAAAATCGTCAGAACACAGCAAAGGCATAGGATAAAGGAAGCTTAGATGACGAATATTAAAAAAATTCTTAATATTATAACCGAAGGTCTGACTCCTGAACAGGCTGAAGCTGTTGTTTATCCTCCAAAAGGAAGGTTAAGAATTTCTGCTGGTGCAGGTTCTGGCAAAACTGAAGTATTAACAAGACGTATCGAAGCGCTTCTAAAACAAGGAATAAAACCAGAAGAGCTAGTTGCTATAACCTATACTACAAAAGCTGCATCTGAAATGAAAGACAGGCTTATTGAAAAGCGAAAGATATCTCCTTCAGTTTTAAGAAAAATGGAAGTAGCAACTTTTCATTCTTTTCTTTCAAGATTTTTGAAGCAAGACCCATTTGGTGCTGGTTTAGATAGTTCTTTTACAGTTATAAACGAAAATACCAGAGAAATCTTGATGTTAGACCTTGCAGATAAATTTGCAGAGCAATATGGAGAAAAGATTATCAAAGGTGATAATGCCTTAGGAGCGGATATAGCTGCAAAATTTATTGAAAATTTTCCCGCGGCTTTGAGTAAAATAAGGCGTTATCTTTTAAGCCCAGGTGAATTTTATCGCAAAGCAAGAAAAGAACTAGATTCTAGAGGAACTGAACTTGAATTTAAAACCTTAGAATGGCTTTTCCAATTTTATACACTCTATATGGAAGAGCTTGATAAATGCAATTTGCTTGATTTTGACGAAATACTCATTAAGAGTAAAAACCAGATAGAATATATGCGTGAAATAGGCATATTCCCTGATCGTCGTGTTTTCTTAATTGATGAATTTCAAGACAATAATCCAAATCAGCTTGGTATAGTAGAAGAGTTTTGTCGCGACCGAGAAAGCCAGATTTGTGTTGTTGGAGATGAAAAGCAGAGTATTTACAGATTTCAAGGAGCAAAAGTAGATACTTTCAGAGATTTTGTTTCAGATGAAGACATTATTTTAAAAGACAATTTTCGCTCATATTCACAAATAATAGATTTTGCAGATACCTATTTGCTTAGAGGCGGCGACGTTGGAAAAATGTTTGCCAAACAAGAAGCCAATAGAGGAGATTCTCCTAGAACGCCGGTTGTAAGTTGCCTTTTATCACCAGATTCTATGAGTGACGCAGAAGCTTCTCAAAATATAGTTCAGTTTATTCGAGATACGGTTGCTTCAGGAATGACGATACCTGATCGTAAAAACAAAGGGGAAATGAGACCTATTCGCTATGGAGATATTGCTTTAATTCTTAATTCTGTAAAGAATCTTCCTATTAATTTTGAAGATTCAATGTCTAATTTGCAGATTCCATATGTAATTTCAGGTGGATTTGGTCTTTATGACCGTAGTGAAATTGAAGATATTCTTTCCTTTTTGAAACTGTTGATTCAACCAGAAGATGATTACTCTGTTATTAAGCTACTTACAGGACCTTTATATGGCCTTAATGATTCAGACCTTTTAAAACTTTCTCTGAGTGGAAAATTCGAAAATGTTCGTTTGTTGCCTAGAATTCTTTCAATGAAAGAAGAAGATTTGCCAGAAGAGGCAGTTAATTTTAGAAATCTTTATGTAAGTATAAAGGAAAAGGCAAACAAGCCTGGTCTTGTAAATCTTTGTCATTCTATTATAGAACAGGCTGGTTTTTATGAATACTCAGCCACTTTAGATTCTGATTTAAAGACCAAAAGAATCAACAATAACATCTCAAAGTTTTTAGGAATAGTTAGGGATTTTGAACAAAACGGCATTTTTACTTCTTTAAGAGATTTTTTAAATCATGTTGAAAGAACAAGAGTTGCTGATATAGACGAAGATGAAGCGGGGTTGGGGCTTGATGAGGGTGATGCAGTCAAGATAATGACTATACATAAATCTAAAGGTCTTGAATTCCCGCTTGTAATACTGCCTTTCTTAAAAGGTAGAATATATAGATTTAACGAGAAAATCATTTATGACGATCAATTTGGTTTAATTGTAAATGAAAAAAAATCTGATAATAAAAAAGCTGCTTTGTCACCGATTATAGAGAGTTATAAACAGATAGACAGAAAAGAATCTGCCTCTGAAGATTTTCGTAAGCTTTATGTAGCTTTTACGCGAGCAGAAAATTTATTGGTAATCACAGGACCCCATAAAGCTAGTATTCCACCAGAAGACCCCACAAAGCCAATTATAGAACCAATTTGTCATATTGTAGATATTTTAAAAGAAAATCAAAACTTAGGAGAAATATTTGACTTACAGAATTGGCGGGAATTACTGAATAAATGGCTGCAATCAGGTAAGTCAGAAAGAGTTGATAATCCTGTTCCTCAAAGACCTGAGGCAGATATTCAAATGCTCGACAGAAGCATAAAGGCCATAGGTAGTTTCTTGGAAGAAAGAGAAAACACAGATTTCATTCAAATAGATAACAACAAAGATATTTTTTCTTTGCAGGAACTTTCGTTGTTTAAGATTTGCCCAAGAAAATATTATTTTTCTTCTGTTCACGTAGGTTCTTTTGAAGAAAGGTTAGAACAGGTTCAAACATTAGTTGGAAAGCTAACACATGAGTCTATTAGGCTATTTCATGAAAATGACGGACATAATCTTACTTCTGAAAAAGAAGCTATTGATTTAATTGAATCTTTCTTAGATAAATTGATTCCATGCTATCTAAGGAGTAAAACTCTATCTGCTATGGATGCAGAGGTCAGTGAGTCGCAGGGAATTTCTGAGAATAATAACAATGACATTGGTGAAACTTCAAATATACCCCCTTTTGTAAAGGGGGAAGTCTGCGATAGCAGACAGGGGGATTTTAAAAAGCTTTTAAAGTCTAAGACGATGACTTTGCTTAATCGTTATATTGAATCAGACCTCAGCAGAACCAAGCCTTGGCTTTTTGAAGCAGAAGTTAATGTTAAATTTGACGGAAACAATCTTACTAAGCCATTTTTTATCAGAGGTTTTGTTGACCGAGTTGATTTGGAAGAAAATGGTGATATTAGAATAATAGATTTTAAAACCAGAGAATATAGTCCTGAAGCTCATGAAGGTTATAAACGCCAGTTAGCTTTATATAGAATAGCTTCAAGCCGAGGCGTTATAGGCAAAATGGGCCAACTCAATTTTGCTAATTCATATATAGCTTATCTTAATCCAAAAGGTTTGGATTTACATGAGATAGAACCAAATTTGAATTATTTTGAAGATGAAGCGGCTAAAATAGTTTCTGAATTGCGTAAGGAACATCTTTGGGCAGCCAAGAAATCTGAACATTGTGCTGACTGTCCATATTCCAATCTTTGTGGAATGGAGAAGGGAGAAGGGAGAAAAAAAGCTCCCCTATAAGTAGGAGAGCTTTTTAGGATAATAGTTAACAGTTACTTCAGAACAGCGAGTTTAAGTGTTGCTTTTATCTTCTTGCCTGTTTCTGGGTTAATAGCTTCAAGTTTAGCTATGTAAACACCATTGGCAACTTTCTTGCCTTTCTTGTTTCTCAAATCCCATCTAACTTCATAGTTCCCGTCATTCCTGTCTAATACATCACCTTCATCGAAATCAGCAACTTTATGACCGGCAACATCGTATATTTTTATTCTGATGTTGCAGTTAATGCCAGTACTGTTGGTTCTGATTCTTATGGTCATGTTGTTTTTAGCGGGGTTCGGATACTGGATAATCTGTTTGAATTCAAAAGGCAATACAAGAGCAAAACGCATACTTCCAGATGTGGCTAAGTTGCCTGTTTTGTCTTTTGCTGAAATAACCAGATCATGATTTCCGTTAATGAGTTCAGAGAGTGATTTGAACTTGAAATTACCATCATTATCTAAGGTTATACCTTGAATTTTGCTGTCTATTTTTGCTTCAAGGCTATTGGTATCAATGCCAGAACCAAAGTCTTTTATTGATCCTCTAAACTCAGGTCTAGCAGTTTCAAAAGCTTTGGTTAAGTCTACTGATTCGTCTAACTTGATGGTTGGAGCAACAGAGTCTCTCATTATCGCAAATACCTGACTAGAATTGATTCTAGCTTTGATTTCTTTGTCAGCAGTTATATTAGAGGATATGTATTTCCAAGAACCATTCTTTTGGTAGAATAATCCTAATCCTGTAGTTTGACTGGCTGATTCAGGAATCTTCATAGAAGCAACAATTCCTTTGTTAACTTTTGATGAATTAACAGCGGCTTCGTAAGCATCTGTAATAGGAGTTAATTCAGAATTAGTGGCTTCTTCTTCACTTGTTGCAACAGAAGCTCTTAAACCTCTCATGGCGATATATTCGTTTTGCAAAGAGGTTCTGATTGTTCCTGTAGCATAATCTTCCTTAATAACACTTCGTTTAAGTATTTTAACAGTTGCATCTTCTTTTAGACTATCTTTGTCGAATGAAAGACTGAACTGTTTATCATCAGAAGTAAGTCTTTGGTTAGAGTTAACTTTTACGTTTGCTATAACGAAGCTTCCGGTTTCACTGCCTTTATTGCCGTTTAAGTCTTCTCCTTCGACTTTCAATGTTCCAGACTGACCATTGGAAGCTTTAAGTGAAGCGGCAGACATAAATGCAAGAGGATTAGTTGCATTTTTCTGCATTGTAAGTTTTATCGGGGAAGCAGAGCCGTGAGTTATTGTTAGAGTTGGGACTTTAATCAATTCTTCGTTGCTTATAGCGATTATGATTATGTCGTTTTCGTTTGCTGGATTAGAGAAAGCAGATATAACAAATGTTGGCGGAGTAACATCGCGACCCTTGAAGCCAAAGCCACTTATAGAACTTTCGCAAGAATCGTTTCCTAATTCGTCTTTGACTCCAGGAGCTTTAATTCTGTAATCAGCATTTTCTATGAAAGTTCCTGATGCGACAAGTAATACTGAGGTTCCATCAGATTGTAGAATTGCTGTAGTGATTGGAATAGTATTTCCAACACTGTCCTGAATTATATAAGATGAAGTTGCTTCACCTGTTGTTTTATCTAAGGGCTGGTCGAAAACAACCATAATTTCGCCTTGACTATTTACTTTGTCAAAGCTTGTTCCTACGATTGCAGGACCTTTTATATCTGCGTAGAATACTGCAGAACTTGCTGTAGTGCTTAGAGTAGAACCATAAATATTAGTCAGGCTGTCATTTACTGTTAGAGTGTATGAAGCTCCATGAGTCATACCTGTAGCAATAAAGCTAATAGCTCGTTCATCTTCTATCTGAATGTTACTAATAGTTAAAGGAGGAACGCAGCTTATAGGTGTTGCTCCTAATGATGCTGGTTCTATTCCATGGTTGAACCACAACTTAATAGTGTTGGAACCAGTCTGAACTGCTGGACTCATTACCTGGAAGGGTGATGTTATAGCAGTTGTGCTTGTAGCTGTTTCTGATGAGTTACCGCAGATATCAGAAACTCGGAAAGTGTAAACACCGTCAGAAACAGTAGCACCGCTGTCGTTCTTGGCGTTCCAGGAAGCTTCAAGGGTTCCACCGTTATCAACAATGTTGAGTCTGTTAATTCTTACGTTACCAGCGTTGTAGACGTCTATGTAATAAGCGCCAGTAGCTGTTAGAGGTTCTTCAGTTTCCAATGAAATTACTAATGGTTTATCTTCACTTGGTGAACAGTAACTGCCGATGACAGAACCATTAATCTTAAGAGTATAAGTGCCTATTTCAGGATTCTTTGTGTCTATAACCAATTTATAGAGGTCTTCTGTGTCTGAGGCAGCTAAGTTACCTGCCTGATCTGTAAGACCTATGTCATAGACTCCATCGGGCATTATATCATCTGGATTACCGGTGTCTCTGCTGTATTTTGCTCTGAAAGGAGCTTTCCAACCATTACTACTAAGAGGAGTCAGAGCATAGGTATCTGTAGATACTTTGCTTCTAATCCTAAGTCTTGGATTTGTATCAATTAAGTTTTTGAAGGTTACTTCAAAGTTTGTATGCCTATATGGATTCATATAGACAGTTTCGCTGTCTGGGAAATCTATTCCACTATTGAATGAAATGCCTGTGTAAGTTGGTTCTTCACTGTCAACACTCCATTCATAGTTATAGAATGATAAGTCACCGTTCGTATCAGCTATTCTTATAATAAATGTGGCTGATGTAGCTACGATAGGTTCTGTTACTGCATCCCAGGTAAATGTTGCCATTAAATCACCATCTAAGGCTAATGGGTAAGAAGCTACCATTATTTCTTCTGTTAGCTGATTTACTGTAACTTTTTTGAGGAAAGTTAAATAAACAGTAGCCGGGTCTCCATCAGGTGCTTCTGAAAGCTTTATGGTCATTGTTGCAGCATTGGGTTCAACGTTAAAGCTGAATACATCATCGTAATGGTATTCATTACCACTTTCTAAGGTATCGCTGGCAGTTGTTTGCTGATAGGAGTATGTGTGTATATAGCTTACTACTGGACCAGCAGATTTAACAAATACTTCGCCAAAGTCTGTTTCAACTTTATTACCTGTTAAATCGGTTCCTATAATATGGTAAACATAATTGCCCTGAGGTATTGTGTTTGGAATCGCTACTGAAGATTCAAAGATAGCTGTATCACTAGCAATAGCAGTGGTTTCTAATCTTATAAATCTACAAGGTATTTTGTATGAAGTTGTTGCTATTTCCAGATATTGGAATGCTTCTTCAAACATAGATTCATTAAATTGAATAGAGAATGTAGCCATTCCAGCTTCACCTGAACTTATGTAAAGCTGATCTGTAATTGTGGCAACTAATACAGTTGGAGCTGTTTTATCAATCAAAATATTAGCTGTTTGTATAAATCCTGGCAGAGAATAATATTCTGCAAAGTTTCCTGCCATATCTATTGCCGCAATAGTATAGGTTCCTTCTGGTAACGGGGTTCCGTAAATGTCTTCCAGATTGCCTTCATAACTATAAGTTAATGCATTGGTTAAAGTTAATGGGTAGGTTCTTGTTGCTATTATTTCATAAGGTGAACTTGAAACTCCATAAACAACTAGTTTTATTGCATCACTTGCATTGAGAATTATATCAGTACTTATATTGCCTAATATGTCTGGATTATAATAATAATTCAATCCGACAGAAGCAGATGATGGTCCTGTTAATTGTATAATATCATTAAGTTTAGGTCTAATACTGTCATACTTTATTTCAAAATTATTAGAATCTGAAGCGATATTTCCAACAGAATCTTTTAGCATAATAGTGAATGTGCCAGTAAATTCTTCGGGTGGAGTTATACCTGCTTCAAAATCTCCAAAGAATGGTGCATCAACAGTGATTTCTGTTGCTCCACCAGTAAGAGTATGAGTTGCAATCTGAACGCCTGTTCCATCGAATAGAAGCAGAGTATGGTCTAGTGCATATGGACCATTTGTTGTTATTGTGTCGTAGACAATAGTTAAAGTTGCAATATTGGGTTCTGCTCTTAAACTAAATGGAATATCGTTTAGATAAGCATCACTTATCATTGTTTGCTGAGTTGTTAATGAAGCATAGAATTTTGGATTTTGAGAAATTACCTGAACTTCACCGTAGGTGTCAGTTGCTATGAGGTTACCAGCCAGGTCTCTTGCTTCGCTTACTACTATGCTTGCTGTTCCAACAGGGAAGTTGATTGTGTCAAATACATTATTAGTTACGAATAAACAAGATTGATCATCACGCCAGCTTTGGAAAGTGAGGGTAGCTATTTCTGTTGTTCCATAACTTGTATCTGTAGCTAATTGAACAGTTGGAGTTATGTTTTGGTTCATTATTTTGTCGAAAGTAACAAGGAAAGTAGCTGTCTTCCCAACTATTTCCAATGGAGCGAAGAGTTCATCTGAAGCATAGGCAGAAGTAACTTGAGGTGGTATGCTGTCAACAGTAATCTTCATAGAAACACCATCATTGATATTGCCAGCTAAATCTGAAATACCTAAGGTGTATTCCCCATCTGCTAAGCTACTGCCAAAGCTTATGCTGTGGCTTGTAGAAGCTGTTATGATATATGTTGTAGTTGCTGTTGATGAAGCAATCAATACTAAATCGTCTGTTTCTGTAGTGGTTACAGTAAATGTAGCTGGAACAGTCGGACTGTAATATCTTATTCCTGCTACTGTCTGACCAATACCACCATCGTTGAAATCAATAGATGTAACATCAGGTGTTGTAGTATCGACTTTGAACTGCCATTTCAAATAACCTGTTTCTGGGCTGATATTCATTAGATTATCTGCTATTTTGAAAGAATATGTGGAGTCTGTTGTTGGCATATCTCCAGCATCCCAGGTGGCATAACCAGGATTACCTACACTAACAGCTAAGGTAGCTATATTGTTACCATCTTCATCATATATCAGTAGTTGATGCGGAGTGTTAAATGGACCGCTGACATAATCAATCTTGAATGTTACAGAAGCTTCATCGCCAGTACTGTATTTAATTGGGTTGAAGTCTCTATTTTCGAAAACCTCATCACTAATGTCTGGTTGTAATGTGAGTATTGTTAAACTGCTAACGCCTGGTCCTTTTGGCTGAATATCAGTTGTGAAACTGTCTGGAGTTGCACCAATGACATTACCAGCAAGGTCTTGAGCATTTGTTACTGTATAGTTATAGATTCCTACAGGATAAGTAGCAACTATATCTACTGCATTTGTGAAGGAGGCGGTCATTAAATCGTCGCCCCAGCCAACAAACTGCATTCCAATACTTGCATTAAGAGTAGAAGTTGCCAAAACAAGTGTTGGAGTAACAGTAGTATCCATTAATTCTGTAAATTTAACGGTGAAAGTTGCCATGCCTATTGGGGTGTTAGCAACTAAATCTGTCGGACCTGGAACGATACTGTCTATTTCTGGTGGCGTATCATCTACGATGAGCATTATAGGATCTGCAGTGGTATGCAAATTACCAGCATCATCTGCAATATAAATGGTGTAGATGTCTTCTGCTAAAGATTGACCGAAATTATTTGTCAGAGTTGTAGATATAACGTCTTCTGTTGTTAAAGTCATAGTAGCAACAGGTGACATTGGTGCAGAGAAAGAGGCTATAATAAGATTTAACGGATTGTTAAATGGTGGGGTTATAGTCCCTTTAAACGTCATATCATCTAGAGCTGTTCTATAATAGTATATTCCCTGACTTAAAGTTGCTACGCCTGTTAGTGTCATTTCTGAAACAATAGGAGCTTTTGCATAATATTCAATGCTTCCTATGCTTTCAGTCATGTTTCCGGCCTTATCTACAACTTTAATTATTATGCTTGAGTTGGTTGTCGGAACTGTATCGAAATCTAATATGCTAAATGTTGCTGTAGCATTTACACCGCTTTGAACTATTGTTGCGCTACCTATTTCTTGATCTGAAGTGTCGAAGAAACAAAGAGTATGTGGCAGATTTTCTGTATCGGCAGATACATACTTAAAGCCTATTCTGGTGTAATCAGGAGAAGCATCAAAATTTAATTGTTTATCTGTTACAACATTATTATTGTCTATATTCTTTCTAATACTGTATAAGTGCATACTGTCAGTAAGCACTTTTGGTATTTCTGATTTAATGGTTAAAGCACTTTCAAAGTTAGCAAAAGCATTTCCAGCTAAGTCTTGTCCTCCAGCGAGAACATACTTCCAGGTTCCGTTTGGAGTTTCTGCGGTAATTGCCTGATTATTAGAGAATATGGCTCTTTTGTCAGAGTTATCCCATTGAACAAAACTTAAACCTATTACAGTAGATTCTGTTGCAATACTCATACTAGGTGTGTAATTTGTATCCATGCTTTCAGAATAATCTACTGTGAATATTTGCTGACCTGCTGGTGTCAGACCTAATAATTCTGGTTGAATAGTTGCTGTTGGGGCAACATTGTCTACTATAAATGCTTCAGATGCTGTATTAAAACCAGTAATTTGAGAATCATTCTTCTGGGCTCTGTCATAAACATAAGAAGCTATTTGAACAGGAGTTTCATTTCCAAATATATCTTTTAATCCATATATTCTTAATTCTGCAGGAACTCCGTCAACGTCTTTATTAAAATCTTCGGAAGTTTTAAATGAAGCGATGGTTCTTTCAACATTTCTTACCGTTCTTTGACTCCATCCTGTAAATGTTGCTGAAGCTATTCTGTCACCAGTAGATATTTCAAAAATAGCAGCATTTGGTGAAGTGGTTGTTAAGAATGGTAAGGTTATTTCGCCTGCTTTTATTTTGGTGAGTTCAAAATCAAAGAGGAAATTTCCAGCGTCATCTTTTGTAGGTGGCATATCAGAAACAGAGACGGCTATAATTGCGGCATTTTCAGTAGGAACAGCTTCTATAACTTCTATTGTACCTGGTGTTGTAGGTTTATATCTTGTATTACCCATTCCCCAGAAATTAACAAATGAATCTGCTTCTATTTGTAAACCCCAGCTTAGGGTGTCTGCTGTATTATAGAAGTTTAGAATATTGTCTATGTCTGTTTCGGTTAAATTGATTTTAACTGTTGTACTTGCATATTCATTGTTTGAATTAGCAATCGGATTAGTTTCAAGAGTAAAAGACTGGTCATTTTCCAAATTGAATAATTTGATATTATTCAAATGAAGTCTTGAACCTTTATTCTGGCTTGGAGTCGGCATTCCCATCTGGGGGTCTGTTTCATTTATTGTTCTGAAATTGTCTGTAAACAATACTACTCTATCATTGAAGGTGAGAGTTAATGTTGCAGAAGCTAAATCGATAACAGGCTTCGGTGATGAAAGAATGTTTAAAGCACTAATAGGTGTAGATTCACGGTTGTCTGAAACTACAAATGGTTGTTCGATAGTATAATATTTGAGCTTTTTGTTAAAGATACTTGAAATCATTCTGTTGGCAGATGATTTCTGGGCAAATTTTAAAGTTTTTTCTGGATTATTTGTTAGCTTGTTTGCAATCCAATCTCTTCCGTTGTCTTGTAATGTAATTCTTAAATTCTTGTTGTCTGACCAGTTGCAGACATCTTCTTTTTGAATTACATACCATGAATCATAGCTGACATCTGCGAATTCTGTTAAGCCTGGATCATCAACAAAGAATACTGCATCAGAAGCAACGAATGTTGAAGTATCCATTTCTTGTTCAAATTGTATGTCTAAAGTGATTGTATTGGGCCAGTCATGAACCATTACAATATTTAAGATTGCAGGCTCTTCACGCCAAGAAGAATCTGTTATTGTTATTGGTAAGTAGTCATAGGTTTTTAGCCAGTTTTTATAGATGTCTTCTGCTGCCGCATTTGTCGTTGTGCGTTTTACTTCCAGGTAGAGAGGAGAAGATGCCCAGCCTGTAACTTCTCTTCTTCCTTCTAGAGTTAGATGAATTTCTATTTCTTCAAATAAATCTGTCCATGGGTCTTGGGTTAAATTGGTGTCGGAAAGGTCTAGCTTTACTGTAGTTCCTACGGTTGAGCTGCCTATAAGTGTCCATTGGGTTTTATCGATGTTATCTATTACTTCTGAAAAAGAAACGATTAGTTTTTCACCATCGAAGGTTGCGCCTGTAATTTCTGGTGCTTTTGTGTCTAATTTTAGTTCATGAGATGAATTACAAGAGTATCCTGCTTCATCATATATCGTTATCGGTATTGAAACCTCCATATAGTCTACTTCAGAATATGAAGCTATATCTATACCATTTCCGCTGCTATTGACGACAGAATTTGTTATAGAAGCAATATATAATGTTTGAGGACCATTAATACCAGATAAATCTAATGAAGCTGTTGATATATTTGCATTATTGTCAAGTGTTGCACTGGCTATTAATAGGTCTCTTGTTGTTCTGTCTGTTCCTGATGCTATATTAAGTATTCCTGGAACATCATAATCAGGATTAATTATCAATGAAAAGCTTGCTATTGTCGGATAAACATTTTTTGCAACAAAAGTTGTAGTGTTTTCGTAAGGAGTTGCTATATTCCCAGCGTCATCTGCAGCAGAAATAACATAGGGAAGATCGTTTAAGTTGAGTTCTCCCCAAGTTGCTCCATTTTCAACTATGTTTGGGGCTTTTATTGTAAATGAAATTTCGTGTCTGTTTTTATCTTCATTGAAGACCATTTCTTTGGAGATACTTGCTACTCCTGGATCTATGCTAAAAGTAACCGATGCTGTTGCATCAATACAGGCTGTCATACTTGCATAGAACGTAATAGTATCACCTATTCTGACAATATTTTGATTCTTGGGTGTTGGCAGACTGTCTGATCTTCCTGTTATTTCAGCTCCACATAAAGGTGTGTTTATTATAGGAACCTGGCAATCTACGGTTCCTACTTCCATAGTATATATTAATAATCTGTTTCCTTGGTCGTCTGTAATTAATGCTGGAAATTTGTAATTTTCGTATTCTTCGGATGTTTGAGATGTTGTTGTATTATATGTATAAATGTAATTCGGTGGAACACTCATTACTAGCGGAGTTTGATTTGCAGAACCTCCGATAGCTGTGAGATCTAGTGATACTGTGAGATGTTCGGGAGCAACTAAAGAAAAGTTAACTTCAGCTACAGAGTTTTCTGTATAGTTGATTCTATTATTATTTGTAATATTGTCTGCGTTTACAGTAAACATTGTTATTTCAGGAGGCTTGTTGTCTATAGCTATTTCTGGAGTGTAGCTGGTTACTGAGTTATCGCAGCCATCATAGAGAGTAATTGCCCAAGATGCATTTACATTGTTTAAAGTTCCTGTTGCAATTTTAACATCATATGTGTATATGCCTATATTAGCTGGGTCATATATCATTGGAACTGAGCCTGTATCTGGGTCTATGCTCGTTAAATCTATGATTGGTCTTTGTCCATCATTTCCTGAAACATTTACTGTAAATGATATTGTGTCACCAATTCTTAATGGTGTTGCTCCGCTTGTTCCAACTGTAATTGAATTTATTACAGGTGGGTTAAGGTCGACTTTCTGGAAGTAAGTGCTCTGCTTGGCAACTTTATTCCCAGATTTATCATACATCATGAAGTTAAATTGGTAATTTGTTTGTTCTTCCAAACCTATCGATTCTGTTGCTATTATTACTTGTCTGTAAAGATTAGATCCTTCTTCCATACTAATAAAATTAGTTGGAGGTGGAGGAGTTACGAGATTCAGGTTATTGTCAACATACTTCATTGAACCATCTTCTAGTTTGCATAGATAGGTTACGTCTAAAGTTGCAGTAGCATGGTCATCATTTGAAGTTTCTTTAATATATGGCAGTGTAAATGTAATAGTTTTCTTGGTGTTGATAGAATCAGGATATTTATCGGTGGTTGAAGTATGATTTACTAATGTGACAGTTGGTTCTTGTGGGTCAGGTGGATTTTGGTCTAGGGTTAAAAATGTAAATGAAGCAATATGAATATCACCAGTATCCTGGTGTACTGCTTTGTTCCCCGCATTGTCCTTGATTTCTACTGGGAAAATTGCACCATTATTGATTGGACCAGTTGCTATATCAAAGCTGTAGGAAAATTCATTACCCATGCTTGACATGTATTCTTTGCTTAAGTTGCCTAACTGGGTTAAATCAATTACTACTGTAATTCCATCGTCTGAATTAGCAAGAAGAACTTTTGTTGTGATACTGTCTCCAATAATAATATAAGGATAGTTTTGCTGATTTAAGGCCACACTTTGTGAAATATAGACAGGTGGCTCGTTATCAACTGGGTGAGTGATTTGTTTAGATGATATGTTTCCGTTACTGTCTTGTGCTATTAATGTAAAAGGAAAATCGCTTTCATCGACAGTGCCACTTGCAACAGTATGACGATATTGCCAGTTGTTTCCAGAACTGGTTGTTAGGTTTTTAACTCCTGAATCATCTAGGGCAGTTAAGTCTATTGTTACTGGATTATTTGGAGCATTAGCACCAGAGATTGTTGCGGAAAAAGTGATTTTGTCTTTGTTTAGTATGCTGCCATCTGTTCCTGTTGCGCCAGTAATATTGAAACTTTCTATTCTAGGACCAACATTGTCTACAATTATAGGTGGAGTTGTGGTTTTCGTTATGGTGTTGTTATAACGGTCTGTGGCAGTAACTTCAAAAGTTACTTGTTCTCCGTCTAATTGTAGCATAGTTAAACCACCTGTATATGTTGCAACATATTGCGGTGGAACTAATGTATCATCGTATATCAGGTTTAGAGTCGTTCCCCCAATAGGTGATAAATCAACTACTACAGTAGTCATTTCTGTATTAGTTGTAACTATTTCTGAATGAAAATAAAGTTTTGATGTTGCTGTTGCAACATTAGTTACTCTGTTTTCTGCAGAGTAAATTGTAACTTTTGATGTTTTATGCGAAAATTCACCTAAGTCAACTATATTGTTGTAGGTTGCTTCTTTTGTAATTGTGTTTCCTGCTTTATCTTTTGCAGTGAATTGAAAGGTCAGAGTATTGTCATAGTAACAGGTCTGGTCAGGAAGAAAAGTTAAAGTTCCTTGAAATGTTGCAGTGCTTCCTGCGGTTGGATTTCCGTTTACTACAAGTTCTTTTGGAAGAGTTCCGTCATAGGCGCTAGGATGATTGGTTGTTAATTCATTGCTGGTAACAGTTACTGTGTCTCCATCATAGTTTGATATTGTTGCTGTAAAAGTAAATGTGTGACCAGGAATTGCTACAACATTACCTGCATTGTTTGCAATCGTGACAGTCAGAGTTGGAGCTCTACTGTCTATCGTTAAATTCAGGGCTTCGTTGTCCTGATATGTAGTTGTGTTTCCAACATCATCAACCATTGTTAAATTACATGGAAGAACTAGTTCGTAGTTGTTTGGTACTGTGAATGTTGTAGTAAATGTTCTATTCGCACTTGATGTCATATTGGCTGGTGGATAACCAATAGGAGATAAGTCAACAATAATTGAGTTGATGTCGTCATCGTTTACTTTTTGAGTTAATACTACAACATCACCTGCTTTTAATACTCTGCCGGCTACGTAATTTGCACCGTTGACTGTGCATGTCATTCCACCGTTTCTTGTAGGAGGTTTGTTGTCGAATGTGTATGAAGGAGCTGGTGAAAAACTAATAGTATCACTAGCGTTTCCTATAAATATTGGTATATTTACTGGATTTTGGTTTTCTTTTGTTCCTTCAACTACAGTAAAAGTTCCTTGTGCAAAATAGTTTTCTCCGCCAATATTTGTTATGCTTAAAGTATTTAAACCTGGGGTACATATCCCTGATAAATCTACAACTGCATTATTACCATTTGCATTGCTTTTAAAATAAACGCTTACATTGATTACGCTGTTTATTCTTGCAGGATTATCTGCTGAAGTTACAGTAGCACTTATAGATACAGGTGGTTCTGCAAAAACAGGATGCAATATTGTGATAAATAATATTGTTAAAAGCAGAAGCTTTATCTTTTTAGCGGATATGAAAAACATCTCTTCTCCTTGAATAAAGCCAATTAGGAGAGAACTGGCTTTGTTCATATTTTTCTAATATATTGTTTCTTGCATAACATGTTAATTTATTCTTTAAAAAAGTACAAGCCCTTTTTAGATTTTTGTTAAGAAGTTTTCGTTTCAAAAAATTTGACAATGGTATCAGATTTGCTAGAATTATTTTAATTTATGTACAGAAATAGCATATTAAAATATATCTTTTTAATAGTAATTATGTTGTTGTGCAGAGCATCAACAGCTTCTGCATGCAGTCTTGCCTTACATGATTGGCAGTTGAAATTTTTTTATAAAATTCCTATAAATGCTCCTTTTATTCCATTGTCTGAAATCGCTGTTATTCAAAAACAGTTTAATAGAGCAGTAACAGATAGATTGTTCTGGGCTGTAAAACCTGGTGTTTTAACCCCATTCAATGATTTTATTATTTCTTTTATTGATGGTTGGGTCTCAAAAGTAAAATGGATAATAGTTCCCAACAATAAGTCTGTTATTAAACTAGCTAGAAGCTTTTCTAATGATGAAAATAAGCCTTTAATAGTTGGTTCTGATAAAAATTATCTTAAAATAGCTGTTTTTTTAGATGCAAATTCAAATAATAATTGTTGTCAGATTGTTTTGGCTCAAGATAGCCGCATAAGATGCATTTTCCAAGACCCCAATAAGCCCTGGGCTCAAGAATATAGTATGGAGAGCTGGTTCTCTTTGATATTTTACAGACTTCCTATTCCGGGTTATATTTTGTCATTTTCTACTTATCCTATAGATGGCAATAGAGTTGCATTATATGAAGATCATCCTTTGGTTGAAACTCTATTGAGCAAAAAAATGCTCATGCGTAGACCAGATTTAGTTATCGACCCTTATTCTTTTGATTTTCCGGATTTACCAGAATGAAAAAATATGTAAAAATTTTATTACTCGTTTTTCCTTGCCTTTTGCCTTTCTCGTTATTTGGGCAACCTTTTGGGGAGGCAGATTTAGAACGTTTGATTATGAATCATCCTATGATGAAGAATTACGATGCTAAAACAGGTCATTTTAAGAATACTCCTTATGAATTAAAGAATGTTGCTGATTTGAAGTTGGAAAATGCTTCTATGTCATCTGAAATAAAGGAAATAGAAAGCAAAGAATTAAATAATTCTGTGGCGGCAATCTCTTCTGAAATCGAGGATGAAGATGCGTTCTGGGATAATGTGGTTTCTCTTGGTGTTAGAAAATATCAGCTTAAATATAAAATCCAGAAGAATGAAAATATGATTATTAGTGATGGAAAGCCTGGCTCGGAGAAGTTATATCCTATTATAGACAATATCTGCAATGATATTTTTGTTCCAATGTATGATAAAAACAAAGTTATATTGAATAAACAGCCTAGATATCTGACTAAAAAGCCTGAATTGAATGGAAAAGATTTGCATGCTTTCTGGTCCAGACCTGATGAAAAAGTCCTCTGTGATTATCTTCAATATTCTTCCTTTATTGGTCTTATGTTCCCTTCTGTAGACAAGACCATTCTTTTTCAGAAAACTTCAGGAGATACGAAATGAAAAGATTGAGATATGTTTTTATTTGTATTTTTATACTTCTTTCTACTCAGTCTGTCTGGGCTATAAATGCTAATGAAGTGGCAACTATAGATTTGTCTATGGCTTTGTGCTTGCACCCAAAAATGTCTTTGTTCGATTTTAATAGAATTGGTTTCTATAAAGTTGAATTTGGTCTTTCTGAAGAAGAATTCAATGAAAAAACTTATTCTTTAAGAGCTTCTGCCCCAGATCGTTCTGAAGAATTAAATAAATTGCAGAAGGAGTTAGATGATCTTTATGAAGAACGAAATAAAATATCTGATCTTTACGTAAATATAGATGAGGAAAAGCAAAAAAAGATTGATGAGCTGATGTCTGCTTCTTTGGCTAAAGAAAAAGAGTTGAATGATAAGATTCTTGATATTAACTATCAAACAATGAATTACGATTTGACTTCTCCTTCTGAAACTCGAGCTATATTGGAAGAAATCGAAAAAGATATTTTTGAAGCTATTAATCAGGTTGTAGAGGAAGAAAAATATTCTGTAGTTCTAAATTCTACTATTCCGGTGCCTTATACATTTACTAAAAATTATTATAATAGTGAAATATATGGGCAGGGTATTCCAGGTATAAACTTTATGCTTTTTTATTCTTTCCTGGCAATGAATAATCTGGCTAGTCCTTTAGATGAGGTTCCTCCCTCAAGAGATTTAATTAATTGGCTTGAGCTGACAAGATACCCAGGAACAGTAAATTTATTGCCTATGAAACCTTATCCTTTGGTCTTGTCAGGGGGAAAAAGCATATTGTCATCTGTTGTTAAAAAGATATATAATAAATATAAAATAAAACCTGCTATATATAATGTGGTTGATTCTGTTATAATTAAAATAGAACAGTTGCAAAATGGGAAAAATGTCGAGCAGAAGACTGTAAAATATGATTTTTAATTTAAGTCGAGTTAAACTTATGCATAAAAACAAAAAAGGTTTTACTGTTGCTGAAGTAATCGTGGCTGCTGCTATATTTATGGCTTTCTCAGGCGCTCTTTTTTCTCTTTATAGAATGGGAAGCCGTATGTTTGTCTCTGGTTCTTGGAAGTTTACTCGCCAAAAAGAAGCGGAACGTTTTTTTGAAATATTAAAAGAACGTGTTGAACAGGCTTCTAATATGGTTAAAATAGATCCATCAAGTACTCCTCAGATTGAAACAAATGCTTCAAGATTTATGACCAAAAAAGGCGTTGTTATCGATTTAGCTGAAAATACAAAAGCTTCTGGATCTAATATACAACTTGCGGAATTTGCAGTTTGTAAACCCTGTCAGATTCTTTCTTCCAGCAATAGAAAAACAGGAATCATTGTTCTTCATAGTTTAACTGTTGTTCCAGATAGCGATTCTGGTCTCTATAAGCTTAATCTATTTGTAAAAAGAATAGATGATAATAGTCTTACAGATTGCTTTTCTATGGGTGCTGCAGATGGTTTGAATATGACTCAGGCTAACTTTTTGGGTGACCCAGTGAGTTTCGGTTTGCAACCAGTTCCAGGTATTTTTACATTAAGAGATGTTTGTAGTGTAACTCTTAATTATTCTGAAGGCGCAGAAGAATCTGGAGCTTCTGGTAACTTACAAGCAATAAAACCTATCCTTTATGAAGTTAGAGTAAAGATGCGCAACCCCAAACATGCACAAACCGTATTGGAAATGGGGTATAAATTCAAGATTGATGGCTCTGTTAAGGTAGAGGAGGTGGGCGCAAGATAATGTTAAAAAAATTATTCTTTAAAACTAAAAAGGCAGTAACTTTGGTTGAAATTCTTCTTGCTGTTGTTCTTATGGCCGGTGCTTTTTTGCCTATTATGGGCCTGATGTCTTCTTCTATAAAGGTTACTGAGCAGGATGAAAATACTCAACGTGCAGTTATGCTTTGTCAGGAAAAACTAAATGCTGTTTTACAAATGCCTTTTGATAAATTTGCTGTTAGTACAACTCCAATTGTGTCTGGTACCTATAATAATAATGAAATTGTTGCTTCTTTTGGAGCCCAGATTATTGATGGAGTAACTTATACTTCTTCATTATTAGTTGAACAATACAATGTTAGCTTTAATGTTCCTACATGTGATTTTACTAGAAAAGGTGATTCCAGATATAAGAATGATCCTTCTCAATGGGGTTTTAACGTAATTCAATGTGATGCTTCTGATAAAGTTAAAAGATATACTGTTACTGTAAATTGGCAAGATAAAGGCAGAGGTAATCAGAAATTTTATACTCTTTCTTCTTTAAAAGCAGATATAAGGGAGAAATAATATGAGAAAATCATGTAATTTAAAAAGAGGTAGTGCTGTTGCTCTTTGTCTTATTTTCGCTACAGTTCTGCTTATGATGGGCTTGGCTTATAGTAAACAGACTGCTACTTCAAAGCGACAAACTGTTCAAATAGATGAAAGAATAAAATTAGAATATTTGGCTCATGGTGTAACAGAACTTGCATTGTTGAAGTTTCAGCTTTATCCTGCTGATTTTTATGCTTGTATGGAAGCTTCAAAACTTAATGATTCCTCTTATTTAACCTCTTTTACAACAGGTGCTCCTGAATTTCAATTTACAGGTACTAGGGCTGAAAATAGATCTATTTCTTCTTTTAATAGTACTTCGGTCAATCTTCAGTTAGCTAGTATGACTATTCTTACAAATAATAAATGGAATAATGAAGTTCTATATATAGAAGCTTTTGCTAATTATACAGATCAATATCATAAAAGTATAGATAAAGTAGTCACTAGATTGGTTGATTTGGATAGACATAGTTTAATTCCACAAAGTAATAGATAGAATAGGATATTGTTTATGAAGAAGAGTTGTTTTTTATTTTTGTTTATTTTAGGTTTTGTAATTTCTGCTTCTAATTCTGTTTTTGCTCAAAGGGGTGGAGCATATATTGGCAAAATAGATGTAAAAACCGTTTTTTTATTACATCCATTGATGATTAGTTATAGCCCTGAAAGACAGGCATTTAAAGTTACTCGTGATGATGTATCTAAAAAAAGAGCTGTAGCAGAAGCAAGTTCTAACAAGGAAGAAGTTCGCAGACTTAATGCTTTAATGAAAAGTATTACTGGTAAAATAAATGAAGAAGAAAAGAGCTTTCAGAAAAAAATGTCTGCTCTTTATGATAAATTTATGAAAAATATCACTAATTTAGCTACAGCTGAGGCTGGTTTTAACCGGGTTACATACAAAGCGGAAACTGATAATGCAGAAGTATCTCATAATGCTAAATTAACAGCTCTATATGCCCAATATAATGATGCCGAAGAAAAACTTTTAAATCTTACTCAGTTTAATTTTGAAGAAGGTTATACAACTCCAGATGAAACAGAAAAGAAATTTATTGCTATTTTAAATGAAATAAAAACATATGCTCAGCGTGCAGCAGATCAGAAAGGTGTATCAATAGTTTTGAACACCAGTTATAAAAGAACAGTTATGAGACCAGATTCTAGAGATTCTGAAAGTGGATATGTTCCTGATGGAATGGCTTTGGGTGCAATTTTTAATACTAATTTCCCACCAGAATTAGCTAGAGATGAAGCTGCAGTTGCTGGTTATTATAGCAATGTCTCTACTTTAACCCAAAACTGGTTGAAGAATTGTTCTCCTATAACAGGACGTTTTAAGAGCTCTATGCTTGAAAATGATGTTTTTATTGGTGGTGTGGATTTGACTGCTGATGTTTTGGCTGCTTTATTTAAAGCTTATAAACTAGACCCTAATATATCTAATGCGGTTATTAAAGCAGCTATAAGTTATTAATATAAACTTAGTAAAAATATAAACCGGTATGTAAAAATATTTTTACTGGGTATTGGTATGAATACGATAATACTAATAGAGTAAATAAGGTACAAAATATGCATATCAAAACTAGATATAATTGTTTTGTATTTTGTTGATAGATACAAAAAACATAGTTAACAGGAGTTAACCATATGAGAAAAACGTCGAGTTTTTGTTTGGGACTATTGGGCTTAGTAGCTCTGTCGTTGTTATGTCCTCAACAAGCCAAGGCATTGGACTCACAGTATTTAAGAAACGGTGAGTGTTATTTGCTAATTGGTGAAGGGGCTTCTACGCTGAGAGGTGTTTATAGATTAAACAATCCTGCAGCTAATCCAGCTAAATATTATAATAATAACCGAGTTATTCCTGGTGGTAGTATTAATAACACCCTAGGTTTTAATGTTGACCTTAACAGAAAAATATATACTTTTACTGAACAGGTTGAATCAACTTGGCAGGTTTCTTCTGCTCCACTTTATAGACAGGTTCTTGATGGCGGAGTAACTGCCGACCAGGCAGACTATGGCTATCATTCATATATTCACTATGACCATAGAAGCTGGAACAAAGGTGATATTTATAGAACTGGTCCTTCAGGAAGAAATATACATAAAGACGGCGGCGGAACCTGGAGTGGTTTTAAATCCGCTGGACCTGGTACTGAAGTATCAGGCGATTATACCTCAACATTGCCGAGTATGACAGGTGCTGCTTCACTTGGTAAAATTAGTGGTAAAAAATGGTATCAAATTCCAAATGCTAGCTGGTATTCTAACTGGAAGACTGGTTCAGCAGACCCTATGGGCGATTATGGTAAGAAATCCAATGGAAAGTATGGATATTTATATAACGGATTCAATACTTTCTATTATGTATTTGGCGATAAAGTTCAAGAAAAGAACCATAATTACAAACTCTGGACTTGGAATCCTAGCAATGCTGAACTTGATACTCCTTCATATACTAAAAATACAGGAGATACTGTTGCTGTAACTAAAGAAGAAAAGATTTCCAGAAATGTTTATGCTGGTTGTCTTGATGGTTGTGGTGGTGCGTCAGGTAGTGGTAGTTCACAGCCTCTACCAATGCTTAATGATATAGCTTTTCAGCCTCCGTTAAAAGACTCTAGTTCTAGAACTTATTTCTATTCAAGAACTAAAGGTGGTACTAACGGTAAAGTTACTAAAAACAATTCGGCTTATAATCCTGGTTCTGGCAACCCATTAATTGGTCTGAAAGATAGTACTGATACATTCTGGCTCTGTATTTCTTTGAGAAATGTTTCAACAGATTATGTGTATTGCTTAGGTACTACTGTAATAAAAGATTGGTATAAACAGGCTTTTGGTTCTGCTCCATCTAATATGAACATTACTGCTGTTACTGTTTCCAATCAGTGGGACCAGCAGGGCGGTATTGTTTACGCTTATGATAAAGCTAATAAAAAGATTTACAAGTTTGAACGAAAAGAAACTTCTGGAACACCGATTTCAAAAGAAAGATTCCTAGCATTAGACTTAAATTCTATAATGAATGAAATTGATGCTTTGAATAATTCTGAATTAGATGACATCAAGGCAGATGGTTTCGGCAGTCTTTATTTTGCTATGAGCCATCCTAGCAAGAATGTAGATTCATATAACCCTGCACAACATTTTAAGCCAAGTGATTGTATACATGTTCACAAGACTGGTCATGATAATACTAAGAAAGAAACTACTTTCTTGATGATATTCAAGCAGGATTACGGCAAGAAAGTTTTTCAAAGAAATTATCTTACTGGTGATATTACGAAAGTTGGTAGTAAAGACTTTGCAAGCAGAATATATAATGTTACTTGTAAAATCAAAGATGCTGGTTGGAATGTTATTCAGAATTATCCATCCGGTTGTAATTTTGCAAGATTAAATGCAGAACTAGCTTCATGGTCAGCAACTGTTGCTGGTTATACCTATTCTTCAGCAACAAATTCTTGGCCATCTAGTTATTACCAGAGAGGCAGAGGTGCATGTACTCATTATTCTGAACTTAACTATAATGACCCAGGTCAGGCTAAATTGGCTGTTATCAACGTTCCAACTCCTCCAAAGGTTATCAGCTTAGGTAATAAAAAATCATATCTTGATATAGTTGGTCCGTATCTTGATGTATTTGCTATTCCTGATAAAGTAAATAGAAGCACTAATCAGGGTGATGGTTTGCTTAATACTTCTAATTTAAGTACAGAACAGTTATATTTCTATATGGTTGAAAACTATCCTCTTGACGACGGTGCTCAAGACCCGACAGCTCAACCCAACTGGGATAATGATGGCAGAATGGGTGGTTTTATTACCTCTGTTCAAGATCCGGCTCCATATAACCCAAGTACTCATCCAAGCGGTGTTAAGTATGAATGGAGAACTTGGATGGTATTAGATTTGTATGGTAACTGTACTTGTAGATTAATTCAGAAAAATGATGTAAATAACGGTTATCCGTATCATTCTGTTTACTCTTCTGTTCCTGGTAAGTTTATTATTACCTGCCGTGCAACATATAACTGGTATGATTATGATGCATTGACTTTTGGTAGTACTGTTGACGATTTAAGTAGTGTTCTTCACACTAATGAAGTGGCTCTACCTGTTGCTGTAGGTGGTATTTCAACTCAATGGGCATCTGATAGACTTACACAGATTAAAAATTCATTTAAATACAAAGGGCCTAATACTGGCAATAAAGAAATCCTGTTTATGAATTATCCTGTTGATCAAAAAGGGAATTCAATTAATGTTGATTATAGCCCAATTGTATCGGATGCAAATGGCGGAAAATACTTAGCTCTTGAACCTATTTCTATTGGTGAAGTAGGAGAAGCTCCTGAAGAACCAACTGTAAAATTCCCAATTACTCGTTGTGATAATATTCCAGGTGTTGCTAGTGATTCTTATATGAATACAGATTCATTCTGGAGTCCTGTTCCAGACGATGATAAAGTTTTTGGTATTGCAGCAGGTGAAGTATATAACTGGCGTATAGATAAAAATGCACAGGCATATATGTTTAAGGATATTTCTAAATTTAACAGCACAAATTCAAAAGATCCAAATTATAACTATCTTGCTGATCAGATGCTTACTCCAGGTTCCGGTTATTATCGTAATACAGCTAAGGTAAAATTCATAAATAATCTTGGAGACCTTTATTGGACAGATAAGAAGATTTATGTTTCAGCCAAGCTTATTTATAAAGTTCCAAATGGCAGTGGCTATAAAGAAATTTCTTTGCCATTAAAACAGGCTCAAGATAATAGTTCTTCTATAGGTAGTGACTATGAATTTGAATATACAGTAAAAGATGAAAGCCAATTATGGCAACCTGGTGGTAATATCCCTGTTTATTATACTACTGCAAGTAATTTGCCTCCTACTGACCCAATGGATGCAAGAATTCGAATCACTATGAGAAGATCATATATGTATACATTGTGGTCTTTGTCTCCAGATGGTCAGCCCAGGTATCCAGCCCCAGTACCTGGTGAATTTAAAATGGTAGGTGAAGCTACTGTTCGTATTATGGATACAAATAAACCAAAAGTAGATTGGGAAAAGACTGTTCCAAACAATCTCTTTGCTTTAACAGGCGGAGCATTAAAATCTGGAGTCGGTCCAACAGGCAGAGTTAATCCTGATAACGTAAGCTTTACTGTTACTGATAATAATCCTTGGGAAGCTGTAGAAACAGAAGAAGGCTTGTCAATAGAACAACATATTAGAAATATCAACACCAACTATGGTCATGCTTATTGTCAATCCTACTGTAGTAAGAATTCTTATCTCAAAAAACTATTTGATGATATGAATCTTCCTAATACAACAGGCACAAAGGAAGACATCAGAACTGCAAAAGCTAAGAAACAAAAGACTTCGCATTTGAATTATAAGCCCTTGTTCTCAAGACAGGCTAGAGATATAAGAATTGGTTTTGAAACCGTAAGTCGTGATAAAGTAAGTGGCAAGGTAACATTAGACAAGGCAGATAATATGTCTGCAGCAGCTGGAAGACAGTTCTCTAGTGACAATGACAGTGATTATGCTGTTCACTATCGTGCAGGTAAAAATCACAATGCAAAATACCAGAAGTCTTTATCTTTGGGTGAAATGAGTTATTCTAGAACTGTTGGTGCTACTACTGTTTATGATTCTACTTTGGCATATAGTATACCGGTTAATAATATCAAGATTGGTACTACTAATGATGATTCAAGCCAGAATAAGGTTCCTGATGGTTATGCAAATAATACTCCAGGTTATAGAGTTGGAGACAAAATCAGACCTTATAAGTTCTTTGTTAGCTTAACAGACTCTTCTGGTAACTATACAGGTGAAAAAGAACTTAACGTTGTTCTGAATGTTAAGGACGATATTCCACCTATTGGTTATGGCTCAGTTCATGATGCTAAGAATGATCTTGTTTCATATTTCCCATATGAAGTAGATTCTGATGTGGCTACAGATCCAGCAAAGGCTCCATCTTATAGAGTTAAAGGTGAAGACTATTATTTCTCTCAGAATCTTAATAGTGCATTCTTAAGAGGAAACTCTTGGGCTTCAACTGATTCAACTGGATTGGTTAGATATAATACTATAGCTGGTCCTTATAAGGCTATGCTTCCAGTATCTGATGATATTTCTACTGGAGAATCTGTGAAAGATAATGATGCATATATTAATCTGGTTAAAGGAAGAATTCCACCGTTAGCAGTTGAAGATAACGTTGAATGCCGTTTCAATGCCTATGTTAACGATAACTGTGGTAATGCAACCGCAACATTAACTCTTAAATACTTTGATACTGACGGACGTAGTGGTGCTCAGACTGTATTAACTAGAAGTATTAGAACCACAAATGGTTGGATTTCAGCAGCAAATGTAGATGGTTCTACTAAGCTGAATATCTCTTCTTCAACAGTAGAATTGAATACATTGTTCAGAGGTAATTCTGGCCAATTCCCAATGGCTATTCCTATAACCATTGTATCTGAAGACAATGCCAGAGATTGGGACTATTACCTCGGTGGTGCTGAAGATGGTAATGGCGACTGGTCTTGGGGAACTGTTCATTTTGGTAAGGACACACCAAATAAGAGAACATTTAAGACCTCATTACCAGTATTTGGTCACGAACTTGACATTAGAACACTTGATAAGACAATTCAGAATAGATAACTTTATTGTCTAGTAAGTTTCTAAAAAAACCTCAGCGAAAGCTGAGGTTTTTTTTCTAATAAATTAGTCTAATTATTCCGATAATTTTCAAAATAATTATTTTATTTAAATGGGATAGCTATGAAAAAAATTAACATGATAGTAATTTATAAAGTGGTATTTTCGTTTATGCTTGCTACCGCTATTATGTTAATTGGTTGTGGTGGTTCTGGTGGTGGAGAAGGTCGACAAACTTTACCAGGAGAAAACCCAACTGGTCCAATAATTATTCCAGGAACAAATACTGGTACTTATACACAAACTCAAACTGGGACAGGCACAGGCACTGGCACTGGTAGCGGAACAGGAACTGGAACCTCAATAGAATATCTAACTCCAGCTGATTTGTTAAAAAGAGGTTGGGAGATAATGAAAGAGGGGAATTATGGTGGAAGCATGACTTATTTTGATCATGTTATATCTAATTCCAATTCTACTCCAGAACAGCGTCAGCAGGCTTATAACGGTCGTGGTTGGGCAAGAGCCAAATATTACAATACTATTGAAGGGTTAGATGATTTTAAAGCTTCTTATCAAATGGGTGAGCTTAATACTAATGCCTATAAAGAATCTATATTAGGTTATGCTCTAGCTTTAATTCAAGCTACAGGAGATTCAAATTTTGATAGAGCAATACAACTATTGGCAGATGAACTTCAATTAGCTAATCCAACTTTTGTATTAGGTATAGAACATACTTGTATCGGTGTTAGTTCACCAGAAGCTCATGCTATGCTTGCCTATGCATATTATTGGAGAAATCAGCCAGAATTAGCTAAAGCTCAGATAAATCAAGCGCGTGTAGATGATTCATCAACTACAGGAACTGTTTATCAGATTTTTACAACTTTAACAGCCGCTGGATTATTCAATTAGAAAAATTAGAATACCCCGTGCACAAAAATAAATAAAAAAATTGTGCACGGGGTATTTTTTTTAGAATAATTTAATGTTATAGTAGATTAGGCTGTGCACTAAAAATATACTGTGCACGCTTTTGTCTTGTAAAAAAATAGTTGAAACCAAGGGTGTTTCACAGGAGAAATATATAAATATGGCAAACAATAAGGTAACAAACAAGTCTTTCTATTGGTGTTTTAGCATTTTTGTGCTAATTCTTTTTATGACAACGGCCTCTACCGGGCAGGCTGCAATAAAGAATCCTGCGGTAGCTTTAACTTCTGATGCTAATGGCGACGGAATTGCAGGTATTGGAGATACAATTACTTTAACTTGTAGATCCACTACTAACGATGCAACTATATATGTTACTTCATTACCTTCGTTAGGATTCACACAGTTACCATTGGTTGATATCGGCAACGGCTTGTATTCTGCCATATATACAGTTAGTGCCGGTAATGTTAATAGTCAGATTCAATTTATTTTTGATGATAACTCAGGAAGCACCCAGTCTGTTACCACTGGGTTTGTTCTGAATAGTAAACGCCCTTCAGCTAACGGCAGACCTTCTACAAATCGTGGTACTTCTTCTGATGGAACTTTTAAGAAAAACGATACTTTAACTATTACTTTTAAGCTCAATAATTCAAATAACGGCGAAACAATGTATGCTGATTTAAGTGCATTGGGATTGGGCTATGTAGATATGGGTGCCAATGCAAACACTTTCAGTTGTAGTGTTGTTATGCCGGCAAATAAAGAGGGCACCAACCTCAGTTTCCCAGTAACTGCAATGAATGAAGCTGGTAACTCTGTTACCTGGACTTCAGCAGCCATAAACTACGATACTATTAATCCTGTAGTTCAGTCTGCTACAGCAGTAAACCAGACATCTAACAAACAGTATGTTACTGTTGGAGATACTATTAAAATACAGGCCGTAATCAGCAAATGGGATAATGATATTGTTACTGCTTCAAACTCTCTGCTTTTCCCAGGCGGTCCCGTTACAATGGAACATGTTTCCGGTGATACTATTGGGGCTATGGCTGTTTATGAATACTCTCATCCGGTTACAGAAGAAAATATATCTAATATTTCAACCTGTTTTGACATAACAGTAATGGATGATGCAGAAAACACTGTAAAGAAATCCACAAACTATATAAGACTGGATACTCTTCCACCAGAATTTAAAACCTTATCTATTAAAATTACTGACCCTGTAAAAGGTCTTTTGTCTAATGTAGCTATAATTGATGATAACCTTCAAATATTCGGTGATATGTCATCTTTGATGACAGATGTCACCTTATTGGTTGATTTATCTGCAATAGGTGGCGTTTCTAATCAGATTATTCCTTTCGCTGATGGTTCTACTGCTCCTTCTGTTGCTACAACAAGTTTTTGTTTGAATTATAATGTTGGTCAATATACTTCAGAAGATAATATTCCAAGAGCTTTTACTGTTACAGCTAAAGATATTGCGGGTAATATTATTACTCAGGTTACAATGCCTGTAATCTATGTTGATAACTTACCTCCTACTATAAGTGCAGCTCAATTTATAAATGTAACATCAGCTAATCAGCCTGTAAAATTAGGCGATCAAATAGCTATTACTGCTTCTGTTGGTAATCCAGACAATGGAATTGTTTATGCAGATATCAGTAAGTTAGGCGGTTCTGATAAGGCTGAATTAAGTTTGTTCTCTGGGGTCAGTTACAGATTAGATCATGTCGTCAGTGAATCTATTAATCCTATGTTACCAGGCGGTATTGATCAATCATTAAGTTTTGTTGTTTTTGCTCAAGATAATGCTGGTAATATTGTAGATACTACAACAGGAAATCTGATGGTTGATACAGAACCACCATTGATTTTGAATGCGACATATACTGTCAATCCAGCTCTTTCTGCTACACATAAATTTGTAAAAGCAGGCGATAGAATAACTTTTAAAGTTCAGTTAGCTAGTTCTACATCAACTGTTCATGATGGTGAAACTGTTACTATGGATTTATCTGCTTTTGAAGGGCAGAGTGATAATACTGAACTTAATTATGGTGGTGGTTGGTATACTTATTCTTTTGATATTCCTGCTGGTAATTTGAATTTTGACAATAACTTTACTGCCGTCGCCAAAGATAATGCTGGCAATACTGTTACAAGATCTATTCAAGTTAAAATAGACAATCAGAAGCCAGTTGTAGGTCCAATAGGTATTAATTTCCTGACAGATACTGCTAAAACTGGTGTAATTAATATAGGTGATAGAATTGAAATAATTGTTCCTGTTGATGATGCTGATGAAGGTTACTGCTATATGGATTTATCCATTATTGGTAGTAGCAGTAACTGCATTATTCCTTATGATCAGTTTGACACAGCTTTGAACAGATATTACCTTGTTATAGATTGTAAAGATGCAGCCATAGAAAATCCTAGCTATGTATTTACTGCAAATGTATATGATAAAGCAGGAAATAAAATGAGTGGCATATCGTCACCATTTGTAGTTGACTGCCGCCGACCTGTCTGCAATGATTTCAGCGTAACTCATATAAAGAAAAAAGGAAAATCAGGCGTAGTAAACGTTGGTGATCAGATTAAATTTACTGTTGAAGTTGACCCCTCAACTTTTGATAATGCTTCTGTAACAGTAAATCTTAAAAAGTTGGGTGGTTCATCTGCTCAAAAACTGGAAGATATTGGCGATAACATCTGGACATACACCTATACTGTTGAAAAGGGTGATACCAACGGCGAAGATGTTTTATTTAAATGTAAAATAACTGATGATGCAGGAAACTTTGTAGAAACTAATGCTCCAAAGAGTTTCTTCGTAGATAATTGCCCGGTAGAAATTGACAGTATTACTTTTGCTCAGACTACAGATACCAACGGCAACGATATAGTTGACTTAGACGGTTCCTTTGTTGTTACTCCTGTTTACGCAACAGATTCAGTTACATTAACAGTAAATCTTTCTGCAAATGCAAGCGTTACTGTTGATTTGACTAAATTCGGATATAACAATACTGCTTATTCTATTCCTGTTGTAACCTCTATTAGCGGTTATAAAGCCGAAGAAGTTATTGAGCCTAAGAAAGGTTCTACCAATAATGAAGCTGTTACCTTGACTGTTACTGCAACAGATGAAAATGGTAACCAGACAATAATGGATACTCCTAACAGTGTAAAGGTAGATAATAAACCGCCTGAAATATTGGTAGCTCCAGTAACTTTCACATACGATACCGGAAGACAGGGCGAAGCAAATAAGAATGACGTTATAAAGATTGAAGCAAATGTTACTGGCAATGATGGGTTGGCTCCATTGCTTGATTTCACAGAGCTTTATTCGGCAAATAATATGACTCCTCCAGGTGGAACAATAATGGAAGTTACACCTGGTAGTAATAAATATTCTGCCACATTCACTGTTCCTGAAGGTCTCTTATCAAAGAATAGACTGGCTATAATTGCTAAGGATTCTTCTGGAAATATGACAGTTGCTCAAACTGAAATTATAAGATTTATTTCGAAAATTCCTGAAGTAAATCAGACTTCAGTAGCAATAATTGATGATAAAAATTCAAATGGAATCTTGAATCCTGGTGATACAGTAAGAATTAGCTGTAACCTGAGAGGTGCATTTGAAGATAATAATACTCCTCCAACAAAAGTTGTTGTAGATATAGGTGGAATAACAGATTCAGACAGTAATGCTTTTTATACTGGTGATGTTGAAAATCCTGAAAAACGTTGTTGGGTAGAATTAACATGGGATGGAGATTCTGGAGACCCATATCTGTATACAGGTGAATTTGTCGCATCTCCAACTGTTAAACTTAATCGTGGAACCGATGCAGAAAGTATTGATTTCATAATCAGGGTTCTTCACCCGGATTCTACAACAGAAACCATGTATACTACTACAGTTACTGGTGAGTTCCCTGTTGATACCAAAATGCCTCTTGTTGTAAATGGTTCTACAAAACTGACTATTGTAGATGAAAACGGCGATAATACAGCTTCATATTCTGCAAATATTGGCGATTTTATGGAAGTTAAGACAGAAATTAAATTCTTCGATGATTTTGCTTCTGCAACTGCCGTATTATATATGCCTAACAATGGTGAAATATTAGGTTATGTTCCATTAGTAAGAAATACTGGTACAGATGTTTGGATTGGTAACTTTGAAGTTGCTACAGGTACTAGAAAAGCAGGAGAAGTTGTTGGTGAAAATGAATGGCGTATAATAAATGAAGAAGCTGTAAAAATTAAGATTTTTGCAACTGATGACGCAGACAATACCGCTTCTTCTAGTTTGACTACACCTTCACCTGCAATTAAGATGGATAATAAGCCACCGCAAATCAGTACTTCACATACTGAAACTTATATTGAATGTGTAAATACTAATGCTGACTCCTGGACTGGCGTCAATGTATGGAATGGCTTAGCTACAGATAGTATACATGTTAAGGTAACATTAACAGAAGGTATTAATGCCACTATAGGTAAGGGTTATGCCTATATTGATTTATCACCTATTAATGGTACTTCAACCTATTTGCTTAAACCTAGTACCGGAGCTAACTGCACTATTTTTGAAACTGTTGCAGGAATTACTTACGGAGATAGATACGATCACTATATAAGCAATTCCGAAGTAGATTTAGGCAGTTATAGTTTCAAAATATGGGTTGTTGACGGTGCAGGTAATAAGAACTTTTTTGAAGATACTGTCAATCTTCTCGGCATAGATACCAAACGACCTGTTATTGAAAGTATGGCTTATGATGGAGCTATGCTTACAATTAAATTCTCTGAACCAGTTCAGCCTGGAACAATAGATGTAGATAATATAAGAATGGGTAGAGCCAATGTTTCAGGAGTTCAGAGTCTTCATAAAGACGTAGACGTTATTCAGGGCACAGCAGTTAAGTTTTCTTCAACTCCTGTATCTGCTGACCCCGAAGACTATGAAAAAGTTTCTCCTCTTACAACTAACTCACAATATGTCTACATAATGCTTGGTAAAACAGTAAAGAGCAAAATCGCTGATTGGGGTTCAACTAAGCTGTTCCTTTCTATTGCTAGTATAGATGACGATCCAGGCCAAATTACTGATACAACAGATATAAATTATAAAGAAACTGGTTTGGGTGTAGATGTTGCTAATAACTGGATAACTCCTGTTTTAAGAGGTTCTCCAATGGAAATAACCATCAGCAATGAACAGTATTGTGAAAGACCTAACCTGATTGGTGGTCGTTATAATGCTGCTTCTACAAATATTGATGGTGATTATTTACATTTGACTTTTGATAGGTCTATGGATAAAACTACTTTAACAGAAGATTCAATTAGTAAGTTGGCAATCTGGTATAATAATTCTTCTCAGTCAGAACTTTGGAATGTAAGATACAGAATGCAGCCCGGTAGTGATACTTATGATCTTGGAGATACATATAATACTTCTAGTTGTAATGCATTCTCTGTAGGTATCAAGCTTTCTCAGGAAGCTAAAGACTGGATTGCTTTAACTTATGGCAACAGAGCTTCTGAAATCAGATTGCAGGTTAATGATTCAGAATATGACCCACCAGCTTTTATTAGAGATATAAACGGTAATAGAATCAATGCTATATTACCAAGTTATTCAATAGCTGCAAGTTTAACTCCATTGGTAAGTCCTTTCTCTATGACCTCTGGTGTGAAACTTGATTTAACTGGAACAGTTCCAATGCTCACTATTAACTTCAATAATCGTAGAGCTAGATTGTTCCAGGATACATACTCTGCAACCAGCCTTCAGGTTGGTAAAACCATGCCTGCTGATCTGTCAAGAATATACATTTGTTCTGATGAAAGAGTCAGCACAGGCAATAATATCTGTTTAGGTACTTCTGGCACAATTCCCGCAATGGTTAATTGGAATTCTGGTGCTACAAGTTATACCTCTTTGAATGATTTTGCTTCATCTACAGTTCGTATTCCACTTACCGATACAGCTTTAAATACTATATTGACTTGGGGAACAAGCCAATTCTACTTGAGATGTGAAAACGGAGCATTTAGAGACCTTTGGGGCAATTTAAGTGAACCATTTGCAGATTCTAATAATAATGGTGCTTTAATTGAAACAGTAATGCCAAGCGGTAGTGAATTCGCAGAACCTAAGATTTATTCTGTAGCTTTAACTCCAGTAGTAGAAGGCTTAGCTGGTAGAACTTTATTTAAAGGTCATACAGCAAACACCTTTATGTATGAAGTAAGTTTTGAAACAGCTACACTTTCCAGCAATATCAGAGTTCCTATTGCCCAGAATGTAACTCCAACCTTGAAGTTATATACTCAAAATGGTGACAGTTTAATAGATTCTGGAACCTTTGTTGAATGGGGAGAACATAATCAGGGTGGTGTAAGTAGAACCTATGTAAGATTTGCTAACTCAGGCTTATCTGAAGCTGGAACCTTCCAAAGAGAACCTGTATATGTTAAGGTCGAAGGCTTTACTGATATATTCAGAGCAACTCAAAGCTTTGAAGATACTGCTTCTTTCTCATACGATCTTACTAAAAAGATGGAAGGAACAGCTTATCCAACAGGATTTAATCAGGTTGCAAGTTATCCAATGGAATTCGATAACTGTGCTCCAACTGTTTTGACTGCAACTTCTACTGTAGCTAACGTGGCTCCTGTAGACTATATTGTTGGAGTAACATCTAAGAATAACTTGAAAGTTGTTGTAACCTTCAGCGAAAACATGTTCCAAAGCACTAATACATCTGCAATGCCTTCTTTGAAACTTGTAACTTCAGCTGGAGCAACAGTAATGCCATTTACATTCAGCAGATGGCAAAGCCCAACTGAAGCTGAATATCTCAATGCTGCAGACTTTGATAGCAATACTACTCAGGGCAAAGCTTATTTCATGATAAGCGGCGGTTACGACGAAGCTGGAAATGCTTTGGCAGATGTAACCTTAGCAGATTATCTTGATATTAAGTCTAAAGGCCCGACTATTAATAGTATTATTGTTAAGACTTTGCAATATACAACAGCTAATTCAGCAGATGATTATCAGACAAATGTAGCTTACAGCCCCTCTGTAAGTTCAAATTACTATGAAGATACTGTTGCTCATCCTTATGGTATGGGTGAAGGTCTTGGTGTTGCTACTATTACTGTAACCTTTGATTCTGCTCCAGAAGGAAATACTGGAGAAATAAGAATCTATACTATAGATGGAGCAACTTTGGTAAGAAGACTTGATGCTGTTCAAGCTTCATCTGCTACTGAATGGTATGCAGAATGGGATGGTAGAAGAGATGATGGAACTTTAATTACCTCTAATTATCAGATTACTTATTTAATTAAGTTCTTTGATGCTGCAGGCAATGAAGGAAGCCGTACTGGTCAGATTATTTACGATAATTCTTCACCAAAAGTTATCGAATGGCAATTCCCGAATCTAAAAGTTGTTAATAATGTTGCTTATTTCAGTCCTAGCGCTCAATCTTCTGCCAGAATTAACGTAATTACTGGTGATTTAGGCCAAACCATGAAAATGCGTTTGTCTAGAAAGAATCCAGATCCAGCTCAGCATGATATTATAAATACCTATGTAATGAGTTCTTATGGAAATTCTGGCTATACAATTGCATTTGATGGTAATGGTTCTGTTAGTGCAACTGAAGCATTGGTCGGAAGTTGGGCAGTTGACCTTGTTGATACTGCAGGTAATATTGGTGTCGGTTTAAATGCATCCAGCAAACCGGTTGCTACATTGTATATAGATAGAACTGCTCCAAATATTACTAACATTACTCTTCAGAAGGTTACTGCAGATTTGACTCCTGTTGGTGATCCTGGAATAGACAGATTCAATGCAAGACTTAACAATCTTAAGATTATGATTGTTGACAGTACTGTTGCTGATGACCCATTAGATGATGGCACTGGCATAGTCAAGATTATGTCTGGTAATACTGTTCTTAGAGAAATCTTTACTGTAAAAACCGGAAGTGACTTATATGCCGTATGGGATGGCAATGACGACAATGGTGCTCCTGTTCCTGATGGAACTTACACCATTAAAGTTTCTGACCTTGCTGGCAACGAAGGCACTCTGACCAAAGAAGTAACATTGATTCGTTCAGTATTCTCATTAACAGGTGTTGAACAGGTCGGACTTGATTCTATTAAAATGGTATTCAGCCAGAAAGTAGAACCTACAACAATCGGTGCTGCTTATACTATCAGTCCAATTAATCCTCCTGGTTTGCAGATTTCTAATGCTACATTGAGCTCAAGTGATGCAACCATAGTTATGGCTTCTATTACACCTGCGTTGACTGTTAATCAGCATAATATTGAATATACAGTAACTGTTCCGGCAGATACTGTTAAGAGTATTGATGGTGATTCAATCACAGCTGGTAATAATACTGCTAAGTTTACTGCAGATACAAAAGGACCTAGTATAGTTGCTATAACTTATGATGGTTTGAATTCTCAGAAACAGTTCAATGTAGTCTTTGATGAACAGGTTGAATCTGGTAGTGCAATAACTGTTGCAAATTACAAACTGGCAATTGGTGGAACAGATGTTCCGATAACTTCTGTTGTATTAAGAGCTGATAATAAATCTGTTACTATTACTTCTTCAAGTGATATTGAAGAAGGCACAAATTATACTTTAACAGTAAAAGATGTTAAAGATTTGTCTGGAAATAAGAGTGACACTAATATTACTTTTGAAGGTCGTGATATTACTCCTCCTGTTTTAATTATTACCGCTTTCAGCACTCCAGCAAATGTAAGAGATATAGTTATCGCTGTTAAAGCAAATGAAGATATTTCTGGACTTCCAACTGCAGTAATCAGCCAGACTGGAACTGTTGCTAACAGTATTCAGCTTGTATCAACTGGTAATAATAGAATATTTACAGGTGGTTATCACCTTGATTCTAATTATGCTGGTGTTGCAACAATTAAAGTTACTGCTACAGACTTATCAAATAACGTTGGAACAGGCAATTACAGCTTTACAACTGCTTATGTAAGTTCTTCTGCACGAGCTTCTATAACATCAGCAGATAAGGTTGCAACTGTTGTATTTGAAAAGGGTAGCTTGAAATCTAATTCAACTGTAATGTTTATGACTGAACAGTTGGTTAAGATTGAAAATGCTTCTGATACTGCTGTTAGAGCATCAATTATTCCTGCTGTTTCTGAAGGAATGAATACAGAAACAAGAGCTTCGTTGAGAGCTACTATAGACATCAATGCTCAGAACGATAAAGTAGTTCAGGAACTTACACCCTTTGGTGACGGCTATAAGCTTATTGTTCCAACCAATAATCTTACTAAGTCTGTTAATATCAGCATGAAACTTAGTGATGAACAATTAGCTGCAACAAATGCTGGTCTTTACGAATATACCAATAACACTTGGAAATTGGTTAAGACTTCTGTTGCTAGCGGAACAGCCAGATTCTCTACAAAAGATGGCAGTCTGTTTGCTGTTATGAAAGATACTATGGCTCCAAGAGCATCAATAACCAATGACTTAACGAAGGTAATTAAGACATCTAAGCCTGTATTTACTTGGAATATTACCGAATATGCATCAGGAATTGATAAGAATAATATAAAAGCCGTCTTGGATGGAAAAGAATATGATGTAATGCTCAGCAAAGATGGTACTGTTGCTAAGTTTACACCGCCTAGTCTTAATACTGGTGAACACGAATTAGGTATTAATGTGATTGACCTAGCTGGTAATAGGGCTTCAATTGATTCTGGACGCTTTACAGCACTTATTTCTTTGGTAATTGAAGATGTATCAAGCTACCCGAATCCTGCAAAAAATTATTCAAAAATCAGATTTAAGGTTAGCGGAAATCAAATAAATGCCGATGAAGTAAGTGTAAAAATTTATGACGTTGCCGGTCACCTTGTCGCAGATGCTAGTAACATTGATATGAGAGGTGGAAAGGCCAATATCTATGAAGCTCGTTGGGATTTAAGAAACAAGAAAGGCAAGAAAGTAGCAAATGGCGCCTATATTGCTAGAATTGAAGTAAGAGATCCTATCAATTGGGGCAAAAAAGCTAAGTATACGCTGAAAATAGCTGTTCTTAAATAGTCTTTCGGAGGTCTTCTCCGAATTGACTAAGTAAGTAAGGTGTTAATTTGGAGAAAGACTGATGAATAAAAAGCTAATCGCATTATTTGCAATAATGGCTGTTATCTTGACACTAGCCAATGGCTGTGGTTCAAGCAGTGGAACTGGTCGTTATTCTGTTCCATCAGATATTATTAGTGGCGGCGGTGGTTCTGGACACAGCAGCGGTGGCTCAGGTGGCGGCGGAATTGTTGAAACAGACGTTGATTCTCTAATCGCCAGTGGTTGGGAAGATTTCAAATACGGTGCTTATAGCAGTGCTATTAGTAAATTCAATGAAGCTTTATTAAATTCAGGCATATCTGATACTCAAAAAGCTAGTGCTTATAATGGACTTGGATGGGCTTTAACTAAATCATCAGGTTCAGAATCTGGTTACTCAGCTTTTACTCAGGCTTCCGGATTAAATGATGAAGCTAAAATTGGTTTAGCAGCGGCTTTAATGCAAAGAGGAACCAAAACTGCTTGTCAGCAGGCAGCTTCTTTGTTGGAAAGCCTTGGTTTAAAAGAAACTTCAACTGTTTTTACAGCTATTCACCCAATTGGAGTTACAAATGCTGGTGCTCATGCTATGCTTGCATGGTGTTACTTCATAATTGGTAACGAAGATGGGGCAAGAGTGCAGATTACATTTGCTAGAGCAGCAGATGGAACTGCAGATAGCGCCGTAAATCAAATATATAACTCTCTAATTGCTATGGGGTTAACCTTTAATGATTAACTAATCTCTGGCATTTCCTCTCTGATTCTAGAGAGAGTTGAATGATAGATAAATTCTCTTTCTCCAATGTTTATTTTATCACCATCAACTAATGCTCTATAGCGAAACTTAGACCCATTAACAGAGGCTCTGAAATCACTACTTTGAAGTTCAAAGACGTGAACAGAGTCTTTTTCTGTTATATAGAATAAAACTTCTGGGCCTTCAGGTAAGGTTAAATCGCATTCATTTGAAGAGCCTACAGAAAAATCATCTTCAAGATAATATCTAAAAGTTATTCCATAACCTCTATATTCATCTAGCCATCCTTCTTTCAGTAATTCCCAGATAATAACAAAACCTAGCCCAATCATAAAACCAAGAAATAGAAAAGAAAGCAAATAATAATTATCTAACAGGAAAACTTTGTCTATTAATGCTCCTGCAACAATAAATGCAGGTATGAAGCCCATAAGGGTTTTGCATAGAATTTTAATACTATTGTATATAAAACTGAAAGTGCATGACAGACCAATAGCCAGTAAAAGCCACCAGAAAAACCTTAAAACAGTTAAAGGTATATTGGTTCCGCTGTCTATTATTGATTCCATTATTAATGAATAAACGGTACTGCCTAAGGCTGTCAGTGAAAAGCATATTATAAATGGCGATATAAAATAATGTAATGATTTGATAAAATGTCTTTCCATTATCAAAATAGGTATGGAAGAGACTAGACCAGCAAAAAGACCACAAAACATACTCGAAGTCATTAAACTGGTTTGAAAGTTACCTATTAAATCCCAAGGATTTCCTCCACGATATAAAAGCCAGCTAAGTAAGCCGGCTAATATACCTGATAAGCAACTTTCAAGAAAGAATAGGAAGTTCATCTTTAAGTTATAAGACTCAAGTTACAAGACACAAGATTCAAGTTTAACTTGTATCTTGTGTCTCAAGTTTGGGTCTTTATTCTATTGTTTCTACAAGGGTCATTTCAGTGACGAAGTAGATGTCGTAAGCTTCTTGGATTTCTTGAGGAGTAATAGCTACGTTTTCGTCTTCCAAATAACGTTTTCTATCTCTGATGATATTTAGTATGTCGCGTGGATGAACTGCGCGAAGTCCGCGTTTCTTGGCCTTATAGATTTCAAGAATCTGTTTGATGTTTTCGGGGTCGAACTTAAGACCAAGTTTGTTGCAGACGCCTTTCCAAATATCAGTATATTCTTCAACATTTGGATTTCTAACGTTAATCTTGTAGGGCAAACGTCTTAAGAATGCATCATCAACAATTTTCATTGGGTCGAGGTTCGTACTGAAGAGTATGATTTCGTCTGTTGGAACTTCCATACGCTGTCCACCGAGAACCATATAGTCAACCTTGTTTTCAAGAGGAATGATAAAACGGTTGAAAATTTCTTCAACTGCGCATCTCTGTCTGCCCAAGTCGTCTACGAGAAGAACTCCGCCAGTTGCTTTAACCTGTGGTGGAACGTCAAAGCAGCCGTATTTGTTATTATATTTAACTTCAAGGTCGTCAAGAGTCAATTCACCGCCGACTGTAATCAAAGGAGGATTTACAGCTACCCATCTTTGGTCTAAACCATCCATGTCGAAAGTTTCGATAACCTGATGACAGCTTGGGTCGAAAACTTTTACCAACTGACCGCCAATTTCAACAGCATAAGGAACAATCATCGGAGGCAATAATTTTACGACAGAACTACAGAGGAATGTTTTACCATTACCAGGGAAACCATAAACGAAAGCTGGCTTGCGTGCGCAGACTGCCTGACCGATCTGGAACAGAACGTCTCTATAACCAGTATGATCGCTTAATTTTTCTTCTAGGAAATCATGATTGATTCTGAAAGAAGACTTGGATTCGGCAAGAATTTGTTTGGTGAATTTAATATATTCATCAAAACTTACTGGTGTAGCACCTACGTAAGCATCTCTTTCCTGAATATTTCTGGCTCTTTCCATTCCTTTTGGATAAAGGCCATACTGATAGTCGTCGCCCATACCGGTTCCGCCTACCATTGCAACTAATTCCTGCTTCTTTAAATCTGCAATAACACCGGAAACTATTTCTGTGTTAACTTTCAAACGCTTTGCTATTCTTCTTGGAACATCTTTTCCATGAAGATATAGTTCTTTAATAATGAGATTGGTTAGAATTTCAGGGTCTATATTAAGTTCAAAAAGGGTTTTGGGTTCTGGTGGAATAATTTTTCTTAAATCTAATGCCATTATAGAAACCTCCATAAATTTCTAAAGATACTCTAATACATTTCATGGAGTTATTACAAGAGGTATCTTGCTCTAATTAATTAGAATATGATATTAAATTACAATCTCTAATTTTGTGAGGCAAAAAATGCTTATTGATGAAATAGAAGTTCAAGGTTCTTCACTATCGTTTAAATGCTTGAATTTAAAAATAGATGATATAAAAACAACTTTCGATACTATTATGCAGAAAGGTGATATTTTTGATATAGATGCTGGAACGCCAGGTTTTCATGATTGCGACTGCGATAAAGGTGTTATCAGAGGTTTCTATTCAAATCTCGCATCCTTCAATGTTGAATTTTTTAAAGATGGAATTACTACAAAAGAAGAATTTAAGCGCATTGAAAGCTGTGAATTTTTAATAACTCCTGAAAGAATTTATTTGTTTGGGAAACAGGGCCCTCAGAAGCTTATTGAAATGGCTTTGTCTGCTGCTACTGGCGAACATGTTGAAAGAGTTGAATTTGACAATCACTGTATGGAACTGGTTCAAGGCAGATTGACTGTTATGAAGTCTATTGTGGTTGAAAATCCTAAAGACAAAGAAATTCGCCGTGCAAGATTGACTGGTCATATGGAAGATTATGAATCTTACAATATTGTTGAGCCCAATAATCATGAAATTAATTCAATAAGCGGTATTATAGAAACTCCCTTAGGGGCTATGACACTTACGGTAGATAAAAAAGGCAAAGTCAGATTAGGAGTAAAAAGGGGTCTTATTATTAATTTAGATAATCTAAATTGGATTTTGGAACTTATTACCAGTGATGCTGGTCCCGCTCCGATTAAGACTCTTATAGAAGGTGCTTCAGAAAACGCCCCGTTCTGATATATTATCCCCTTTCTCGTTTGTTTGTAGCCTACCCATTGTCATAAACGTATAGCTTTCAGGGCTAAAGCCCATACGCTATACTTTTTATGACAAATGTGTAGGCAATTAGCACAATCTAATTTGGATTTAAAAATTAGTTTTGATACAGCCTCTAACAAAGAGGGTAATCAAAGGATAATTTCTATAAAAGATAACAATATAATAATGAATAACATAATAAACGAACTAAAAAAATATAAAAGCATTTGTTTTTACCCTTCTTGTGGCACTGATTTGAGTGATATCGATTATTTTTGTTCTGGTCGGCTTCCGAGAGAAGAACGTAATAAAGAAGATGCTATTTCGGAAGCTTGGCATGGAGATTTCGATGAACCAGAAGTTTTCGTTCATAGTGATGTGAATTTTTATATGGAATTTGAGTCTGGTGAAGACTTGGATTTATCTGAATGTGGAATTCATGGAAAATTTGAAATTCTAAGCTTTGAACAGCTTGAAAACATTGATAAACCTAACCGCATAAATGGCAACTTCCCTTATAGTGGTCAGTGTTTTAAATATACTTTAAAGGTTTGGGGAAAAGAAAAGCCGATTACATTGATTTTCTGCCTTTGTGAAAATGAATATATTGTCTCACAGATTTTTCTATCCAATAAAATAAATCTAAATTATATCTGGTCTAAAAACTGGAATGGTGGACGAACTTATGGAACCTGGCTTGCAAGAGTTTCTAAAAAAATAGGAGTCAGATTATTCTATACAGATTGGCTTTGTTTACCAGGTTTTAGAGGGGAACCTTCCAATTCGATAGTTTACGAAAAGTATCCGGAACTATTATTTGAAGAAGATTCAAAATTAGAACGAACAGATAACCATTGGATAGAAGAAGGGGCACATGGTTGGGTGGATGAATTTATCGTGAAATAACAAGGGGTATGGAAAAGTAATTATTGATGTGGTACTATTAAGTTATTAATTTACAAAACATCGGATATGAAATGAACAAAAAAACTATTTCCATATTTTTTCTTTACTTGTTATTTGGGCTTTCCTTAACTCTTAATGCACAGACTCCAGGTACTTCCAGTGACCCTTTGGTTACAAAAAGTTATCTTGATTTTGCTGCAAAATTAAGAAGTGTAGAGGTCAAATCAGGGACCACTGTTAATGCTGAAACTGGAGCATTAATAATAGTAATGTCGGGGCAGCTAAAACTTGAACTGAAAAAGGGCGGTTTTGTTATCGACCTTACTAATGGTAGAAAATTAGGTTCTAATACTACATTACAGGTTTTTCACTTGATTATGGTTCCAAATGGTTCACTTTGCAGCTTTAAAGCTAGAAAAGATTCTAGTTTAATGGCTATGGGAATTAGTGATGACGCTGAATAAAGCGTAACTTTTTGAGGATATGAATTTATTAAAGAAAATATCTCTATTTTGGTTAATTGTTATTCCTTTGGTTCTCCCAGGTATCATAGTTGCGACTATGAGATGTATGCTGCGTTCTGCTGTTGAGCAGGAAGATGTTTTTGTTGAAACTGTAGCTGATTTCGATGAATTTAGAAAACTAGCCAGAAAAGACGGCTGGTCTATTGAAGAACTATTTGTAAAGTTAAAGGAAAATGGAGCCAGTTCTGTTGCTATTTCAGAAGATACTTTGGCTTCTTTGGAATTAGAAGGTAAGATAACCGTTTTAAGTTCTAAGGAAATTAGAAAACTCTCATTAGACGAGACTTTTGAAGTAAAACTTCCTACTGACACAAGTGCCTTGGCTGGGCTTTGGGTTCATTCCGATGATGACAAGCTTTTAGATAGAATTACTCAGAATCTTTCTTGGAAATTATCTGATAAAACATTAATACGTATACATCGCAATCTTTTGCTTATAAATAAATCAGGTGATGGTTTTACAGAAAAGGTAGGCTTAGGCTTTTCTGAAGAATACTTTAAATTGGCAGAAAAAACCGGTTTAGGGGTTGTTGCCAGAGTATTCAATTATCCTGGTTTAACTGCTGAAAGTGCAAGCAAGATAATTAATTCTGTTCCAGACCCCGCAAGTGTTTCTGCTCTGCTGTTCTCTGACGATGAGATGCTCGGAGCTCGTGGCGAATTAGATAAAATTATTGATATTTTCCAAAACCCTTCTTACAGAATAGGCTGGATAGAATTTGATACTCAAGACGGAATAAAAGAATATATCAAGAAATTGTCTAAAAATAGACCTTTTGTAAGAGTTCACAGTATAACGAGAAAAGAACTTGATTTGGTCTATACTCCACAAAGAGCTGTTGCAAGATGGGTTAGAGCTGTAAAAGACAGAAGCTTGAAAATGCTTTATTTCAAATGCTTTTTGCAAGACGAAGATAGATATGTAGCGAACCTGACAGAGTTCAATATTAAATATCTTAAAGACAGTGTTGATGCATTGGTTAAAGCTGGTTTTAAAATAGCAAGTAACGATGAAGAACGAAAAAATGAACCTTTATTAAAGCTAGGAAGACTTATTCCTGCTGAAACAATGGTTATTTCTTTGGCTTTGATGCTTGGACTCTTAATATTCTTAAGATTATGCTTCATTCCGCAAATAGAAGGAACAACTGTTTTAATATATACTTTCGCAACAGTTTGTCTTTATTACTTGTATCCAAAACAGTTGCCAGGTTGGGCTGGTTTAATAGGAGCTATATCATATTCTTGTATAGGTTTGTTCCTGGCTTCAAATGCTGTTGAAGATAATAATTATACTTTTATTAGAAATTCAATAAGATTTATAGTATTGCTCGTTCTACCATCAATAATAGGTGGTTTTCTAATAGCTGGTCTATATTCAAATATTGAATTCCTTCTGAAACTAGAACAGTTTAGAGGTATCAAGCTTGCTTTTATAATACCTTTGATAATAAGCGTTGCATGGTCATTGAAGAAGTATGGCAAAAATGTTTTTACTTTAATTCAAAAGCCAATGACCATAGTAAGCGTTTTGGTATTAGGTGCAGTAGTTGTTAGTCTGTTCCTATATATAATCAGATCCGACAATACTACTCTGTTAAAGCCAACGGCATTAGAAGACTGTGCTAGAACTTTCCTGGAAAATACATTAGTTGCCAGACCAAGAAACAAGGAATTCCTTGTCGGTTATCCGGCAGCTTTGCTATTTGTCCTTCTTTTGATGCGCAAAGAATTGCTACTTCTTCCTCTCTTGGCTTTATTTGTTCAAATGGGGCAAGTATCAGTAGTCAATACCTTCTGCCATTTCCATACACATTTGTTGATGACTTTATTGAGAGTCGGCAACGGACTTTGGCTTGGAATACTTTTAGGGTTAATTCTCGTTTCGGTATGGAGATTTTTCCAACTTATAAATGCTTATGGACTAGGAAAAGAAAAGAAGATTTTCCTTGTTGGTTATTTTGGCTATGGCAATGCTGGAGATGAACTATTACGTGAAGTCTACACTGATAAAGTATCTAAAAAATTAGATGACTATAAGATATCTGTATTAATTGGCAATAAACCACCAGAAAAGAATGATCATAAAGTTAACTGGGTTCTTCGAAGAGATTTTACTGCCGTAATTGAAGAGCTGATTAAGTCAGAAGCTCTTGTTATTCCTGGCGGTGGAATATTCCAATCAGTTACAAGCTATCGAAGTTTGATGTATTACTTGCTTATAGTCAGGTTGGCAAGATGTTTTAAAACAAGGGTTGTTCTGCCTGCTCAGGGCTTAGGACCTTGGAGAAACAACAGCCTTCTTGCTTTATGGCTACATAAAAAGCTTGCTCATGAACTTAAAAAAGCTGATTACGTCACAGTCAGAGACAGTAATTCTGTAGAAAAATACAAAGAAATTACTTCTTTGGAAGCTTATGTAGAATCTACTACAGATATGGCTTTCTTGAGCGACACTTATGAAAAGAAAAAGCTTAAAGGCAAGATTGAATTTATGAGAATCTATGCAGTTGTAAGAAGTTCTATTGCTGGTGCTTCTAAAATTGCTTCAGAATTGATTAAACTCTCTAAGGATAGTGAAAATATTGAACTAATTCCTGTGGCTTTCCAGTTAGGTGAAGATTCTTACGTTTGGAGAAGAGTTGGCTGGAAAGGTGAAATCAAAACTGTTGATAGCTTTGATAAAGCTTTTGAGGGTGCAGATTTAGTTGTTTCTATGAGACTTCATGGTTGTATTATTGCGACTAATCAAGGAATCCCATGGATAGGCATTGCTTATGACCCCAAAGTATCAAGTTTCGCAAAATCTTGTGGTTGGGAAGATTTCTGTCATAATCCAGAAGAAGCTAATTCTGAATTCTTTGAAAACTGCATTAATAAAATGGCTTTCGATTATGAAAAGTATTCTAAGAAGCTTACTTCTTTCTCTGAAAAGATGCACAAAGTAGCTGAAAAAGACTTTTCAAAATCCTGTGAAGCCATAACAAAGGTGGTAGCTGTTTTGGCTCTACTTATGATGGTTAATTTAACTGCTTTTGCAGACAATGCTTTTCCGGGTTGGATGGACGAAGTGGATTTTAATAAAAAATCTGCTAACTCAGAATTCAGCGGGCCTGTAGACCCTGAAACAGGTAAGATTAGCAACTTGGAATCCAAAAGAGGTAAAGGGTTTAAACCCAAATTACCTGATTTTGCTGAATTGCGAAAAAAAGCAACAAAGACAGAAACAGAAACAGAAGGTAATTCTTACACTCTTTCCAATTCTAATGAAACTTTAAAAAAAACTGAAAACAAGTCTGAATTAGCAACTACAGCGGTAGATCTATTAAATGCTATAACTATGTTGGCTTCAGATACAACGGCTAGTATTTCTAAGAAAATAGAAGATGATGAGCCAAGCGATGAGGAATTAAGAAGACGGCGAACTTATAAGCCTGGGCGGATAAAATCTTTCTATATCGAATCAAAAGAAAATGAGCGTAAGAAGGAGGAAACTTCAAAATGAGCGGTCATTCATTGGCTATAGTTGGAGCTACAGGTGCTGTAGGTTTAAAACTTTTACAGGTAATTGATGAAAGAGTTAAAGAAGTAAAAAGCTTAAGATTATTTGCATCTTCTCGAAGTGCTGGTCAAAAGCTCACTTTCAGAGGTAAGGAAATAACAGTAGAAGATGTAGCTAAATCAGATTTTAAAGGCGTTGATGTAGCTTTCTTTTCTGCTGGAACAGAAGCAAGCCTTGAATATTGCCCGAAGGCGGTTAAGGATGGAGCTATTGTTATTGATAATACTAATGCTCACAGAATGAATAAAGATGTTCCTTTAATTGTTCCAGAAGCTAATTTTCATGCATTAAAAAAAGAACATAGATTAATTGCTAATCCAAATTGTTCTACAATTCAGATGATTGTGGCCTTAGCTCCAATACATAGAGTTAATCCAATAAAAAGAATCGTTGTTTCAACATATCAATCTGTTTCTGGCACTGGTCTTGAAGCAATAGATATTTTAAAACGACAGTCTAAGGCTATTCTGGAAAACACTGAAATTCCTCAGGGTGTTTATCCGCATACTATTGGTTTTAATTTGATTCCTCAAATAGATGTATTCTTACCTGAATCTGGTTTATACAGAGAAGAAGAAAAAATGGTAAGAGAAACCCAGAAAATTTTGGAATCTGACGTAAAAGTTTGTCCGACAACAGTCAGAGTTCCGGTAATGTATGCTCATAGCGAGTCTGTAAATATTGAACTGACTAACAAAATGACTCTTGATGAAGTCAGAGCTGTTTTGTCTAAGGCAGAAGACGTAGTTTTACTTGATGACCCTGCTAATTCTGTATATCCAACCCCATTTGAATGTCAGAATAAGGATGAAGTCTTTGTTGGTCGTTTAAGAAATGACCCGACTGTTCCAGTTGGATTCAATATGTGGGTTGTAGCAGACAATTTGCGCCGTGGTGCCGCTACAAACGCTGTAAAGATTTACACTGAAATGGTCAAACATGGACTTATTTAGCCAAGCTACGCTTGGCGTGATAGGTGGTGGGTGATGAGTGATGAGAAAGAGCGCAGAGCTGGTAGCGGACAGTCGCTTGCTCAACCTTATTCTCCTCCGCGGTCTCTGATTATTACTACCTTCGAATAAGCTTTGAGGGAACGAGCCTTGTGCGGAGAATAGAGGTTTCGCGTCTTGCTGTCCGCTAGAATTACCCCCTTTATTAAAGGGGGATTAAGGGGGATTTTCGTGAACTTTGCAAAATAGTAGAAAGTTGAGTCCGAAGACTTGAAGCTAACTAAAAACAATCCTCTTATCTCTGCTCTCTAATTTGATAAATAAATCATATATGAAGAAACAAGCAAAAGTAATAATAAAAATAATATTTACAATAGCTTTCTTAATAGCTGTTCCTGCTTGCTTTGCTCAATATGACAACTTCAGACTCATAGAACCTCGCAAAGGCGATGAACCTCAGCCAAGAGCCATTTTATGGTCTCACGATAAAGCTTGTGCTCTTGTTCATTATAGAGACGAACATATTAATGTTATTAATGATGTTAAACTAGATAATGAATGGCGAATCAAACGCATTAACAGAGAAAGTATTCTTTTTGGAAGAACTTCTGAAAAAAGATATATAGAATATTACATTGATCCAACAAAAAGACCTCAAAAAAAATATGGAACCTGGTCTTTTTATGGGCTTCCAATCACTTTATGGGAAGGAATGCAGCTCTTGACTGATGGATTCGGTTATAATGCTGTAATGCATAATCTATGCACTGGGGCCATTGTTCCCAAACATAATGGTTCTAGCTTCAAAGAACTGTTATACGACATACTTCCGCCATATACTTGTGCAAGATTAGATGGAGACACTTTATATGTATTTCCGACTAATCCTCCTAACGAAAAATGGTTAGATATATTAAACAGAAAACGCAGATTTAGTCATAAAGCTTTATCTATTCGTTTTCCTGGATTAGAAAAAAAGGGAATAATAACTTCGTTAGGTGATGATATTCAATACGTTTTGAGAGTTATTTCCTTGGGTGGAGAAGTTTCTATAAGCTTTCCCAAAGACTTGCATTTTGCTGTTTATGCAAATTATAAGAAAGTGCCTTTTTCTAAAATATTATGCGACATTGTTTACACAAATCAATGTATTGTTGTTGAGCGTGAATCAGGTTTAGAAGTTATTCCATGGCCGGGAAAACCTGCTGTAAGAGATAAACGCAATGTCAAAGACAGAGAACCTGTTCCTTTACCTCCTCTTAGAACTGATTTTGTAACATCAGACCCAAGATATTACGATGAAAAATCAGGTTCAGGGCCATATCCACCGCCTTTGGTTGCTGATCCAAGAATAGCTCCTTCTGTTGTCATGGGACCAATGGGTTATTTCCGAGATGAAAAAGGCCATCCTATTGTAGTCCAGCCATATGCCCCAGCTTCTTTTTCTTCAAGACTCTCAGGAGATTATAAATGAATACAAAAGTTTCACTTCAAAAATGTGAATCTTATGATAAGCAGGAAGTAGCAGATTCTATTAAGGCTTTATTAGAACCTTTAGGAAGCATGTCCGCTTTTGTTAAAAAGAACGATATTGTTTTGATTAAGCCGAATATGTTGAGCTGTAAAGAGCCTGAAAGAGCGGCAACAACACATCCTTCTGTCATTGAGGCTGTAGTAAGAGAATGTTTCGATGCAGGAGCTTCAGAAGTTTGGGTTGGTGACAGCCCGCCAGCTATTTTTGGAAGAACAGAAGATTTTTGGAACAAGACTGGTTTTGCTAAGGCCACAGAAACTGCTGGCGGTAAAATGCTATGTTTTGAAAAAGACGAAAAAGCCAATGTCAATTTTAAAGTGTTTGGGAAGGAAGTAACAGCTTCAGTAATTAAAAAGGTTTTTGATGCTGACGTGGTTATTAGCCTTTCAAAAATGAAAACCCACAATTTAACAAGAATTACTGGGGCAGTAAAAAACCATTTTGGCTTTATTCCTGGTTTTGCCAAAGCTTTGTGGCACAAAAAATTTACAAAGGTAAATGAATTTTCAGCTTTTGTAACTGAGTTAGCAAGGTCTTTGCCTGTTAAACTGCATATTATGGATGGAATAGAAGCAATGGATTTGCAAGGCCCTGCCAGTGGTAGAGTTAAGAAGAATAACATTCTTATTGCTTCTGAATCGCCAGTAGCTGTAGATATGGGCTTTTGTAAAATTGTAGGTTTAAAACCGGAATCTGTTCCAATCATGAAATATTGCAAGAGTATAGGGTGGGGACCAGCTTCTTTTAACGATGTTGACTTTGTCGGAACAAAAGTAGAAGACTGTATTGTAAAAGGTTACATTGTTCCGCCTGCTCCCCCTGTTTATTTAATTCCTGATTTTGTTTTGGAATTAATTAGAAAAATGATTTGGACCGGACCAAATCTTAAGCCTAATAAATGTGTAAAATGTGGGCGTTGTAAGAATATTTGTCCTGCAAAAGCTATTGAAATTAGCTCTAATGGAGCGGAATTTGACAGGACCAAATGTATTTCATGCTTCTGCTGTATGGAAGTTTGCCCAATAGAAGCTATAGAAATGAAAGCAAGCCCACTTATGTCTATTATTTTAAAGCTTAGAAATGTTAGAAATATTTTGAGCAGAAGTAAAAAAAATGAGTAAAAAACACTTTGATTTTATTGATAAACTTTTAGCAAAAATGCTTGATTTGCTAGCACGTAAAAGCATGACTTTGACTATTAGTCAAAAACGTAGATTTGCTATGCTTATGACAAAGCTTATTATGCCATTTAAGTTTTCACGTAAAGATTATGTGAAAAATATAATGATGGAGACCTTGAATATAAGCCAGAATGAAGCAGAAAAACTCAGAAGTAGCTGTTATGAAAATTTTGTCCTTAACTCTATGGAAATGGCAAAATTAAAATATATCAGTGATGAAGAAGTTTTGAATCTGCTAGAAGTTGATGGTTATGAGCATTTAGAAGAAGCCTATCGAAAAGGCAACGGCGTAATAATTATGTCAGGGCATTTCGGACTTTGGGAATATATTCCCCAATGGGCTGCCTTAAAAGGTTATAAGGTTACTACAGTAGTTCGTCGTCAGAATAATAAATATGCTGACCAGTGGTTTGAAGAAATGCGTCGTGCTCACAAAGGCAAAACTACTGATTCCGGAATGGGTTTGAGAGAAATACTAAGGGCTTTGAAAAATGGTTATGTCCTTGGTTTGATGATGGACCAGGATAACGGTAAAAAGGGAATTTTTGTAAAATTCCTGAATAAATGGTGCTCAGCTCCAGTCGGACCTGCTATGATTTCTTTGAAAATGAGAACGCCGATTGTTCCTTTATTTATTGTTCCAAATTATAAAGGAAAGCATTATTTCAAGATTTATCCGCCACTATACCCTGAAAATTATGAAAATACTGTAGAAGGACAACAAAAGCTGACAGCTGATTATACCGAATTATATGAACAATTAGTTCGAAAGTATCCCGAACAGTGGTTTTGGCTTCATAGACGCTGGAAGACCCAACCTGAAGATTGCCCAGAGAACCCCTGGGTCAAAAGATTCTGCAAACAACTCTAACAACTCCAACTATGCCAAAAAGACTATTGACTTTAAATAGTAAAAAGGTTGATAATAATTGTCATGGGAAAACTAGCATTAAAATCGTATCAATGGTTGTTGAGAGCTGTAGTAGAAGCTCTATGTGTTTTTCCCCCAAGAAAGCTTGAAAAAGAAGAGTTTGCTCTAAGACTCGGTCGTTTGCCTGAAGGTTTTAAAGCTCCTGAAGGCGGTTCTTTATGGGTTCACGGGGCTTCTTTAGGTGAAGTTATTACTTTAAGACCTTTTTTGAAAGAATTAGGAAGACTTTACGGCCGCGAACGCATTATCTGCACTACTACTTCAATAGATGGTTTACGTCAGCTCCAGAAAGACGAACTTTGCGGCTTTGCAACATTGATGCCGGTAGAATTGCCCGCTTGTTCCGTTCCATTCATAGATAAAATAAAACCAAAACTATTAATGATAAACGAAACAGAAATATGGCCCCTTTTGCTTGATACCTTAAAACAGAGAGGCATTCCTTACGGAATTGTAAACGGCAGAATCAACGAAAAAAGCGTTAGAATGATGCGTCTAGGCTGGTCTCTTTTCGAGTCAGGCATAAGAGGCATGTCTTTCGCTTTCCCTCAAGAAAAACAGTATTTGAGACGTTTTAGAATACTTGGTATCGATGATTCTAAGCAGCAGGCATTTGGTTGCTTCAAATATGATATTGCTAGCGCTCCAATGCCAGATGTAAAGGCTATTCGAAATAAATATGGCTTTGTAGAAGGCAGACGTTTGATTTGTTTTGGAAGCACGCACCCAGGCGAAGAAGCCTATATTATTGAAGCTGTTAAACCTTTGCTTGAAACTTTAGATTTGGGTATAATCATTGCTCCAAGGCATGTTAAACGTGTAGATGAAGTTGAAAAAATAATTTCTCAGCAGGGGCTTAGTTATAAGAAACTTTCAGAAAAAGATTGTGGAAAAAGCCGAATTGTCCTTGTTGATAGTATGGGAGTTCTGAGAGACCTATATGCTCTTTCTGATTTGGCTTATGTCGGTGGAAGCCTGATTAAAAGAGGCGGTCATAATCTTATGGAACCCGCAGCCTTTTCAAAGCCTGTTATTGCTGGACCATATAATTTTAATTTCAGATACGAAGTTATGGCTTTAAATAAAGAATCAGCCATTAAAATTGTTAATGGACCAAATGAACTTCAGGCAGTTATTGAATCCTGGTGTAATAACCCTGCTCCTTATATAGAAATGGGGAAAAAAGCCAGACTTGTTTTAGATTCAATGTCAGGAGCTTCTAAACGAACAATTGAAGCTTTACAGAAATTAGGGTTTTTACCGAAATGTCAAATGTAGAAATAGTCCTTCGTCTCAATGCAATGGGAGACATCTTACTAACAATACCTACTTTAAGAGCTTTGGCGGCCAACGACACAGAAGTTCATCTGGTTATAAACGAACGCTGGAGAGCTATAGCAGACTTTTTACCTGCAACAGTCCATTTTTTTAAAGGAACAACATCTCTGGTTCCATTAGCTAATGAACTTAAGCGATTAAAACCAGAATCCTTGTTTGACCTGCAGGGAAAGCTTTCAACAATAGCATTAAGAACTCTTGTAAATGCTCCCATAACAAGAGTTTATCAAAAACGAACAATTGTAGAACAATTACAGGCCATTGGTCGAAAATATCCTTTAAGATTTAGCGATAACCGACCTGTTTGGCAGAAATATGCCGATACATGCGGTGTTTCTATAGATAAACCAGATGCTTCTATTAATCTGACTAATGATTATCTTGAAGAATGTAGAAAGGTTTTGGAATCTGTTGGTTTAAAAGAAAAATCTTTTATTTTTATTCATCCAGAGGCTTCAAAACCAGGTAAACTGATGACTTCAGAACTCGTTTCTGCTATTCAGGCTGCTTCACCTGTTCCTACTGCTATTATTGGAAATGGCAATACTGAGTTAAATTGCAAGGCTCAGCATCTTGATTTGAGAAACAGGTTTGAATTACGCCATTTACCGGGTTTATTGAGTTTTGCAAAAGCTGTTATATCTACTGATTCTGGCCCGATGCACCTTGCTAGAGCTGTTAACACGCCGTTAGTTGCTATATTCTTCCAAACAGACCCTTCTTTAGGTTTTTCGCCAGTTCCCTCAGATAAAACTTTGGTTATTTCTGAAAGCTTGCCTTGTAAGCCCTGCTCTCTCCACGGACAAAACGAAGTCTGTCCTGCTGGGCATTTTAAATGCAGACAGATAGATGTTGAAAAGACCGTTAAACAAATCTTTAACTTTTTAAGTAAATTATAATCATGAGCGAAGCTATAATTGTTATAGGTTTAAACTGGCTAGGCGATGTAGTTATGTCGCTTCCGGCAATATCCGCTGCTTGTAATGCAGGAAAAGAAGTTCACATAGTTACAAGACCTCACTTGGCAGATGTTTATTGGCTCTCAGATTTACCTGTAGTTGTTCATCGCATTCCCACCAATGATAACCCTTTAAAAGTTTTAAAGGCCATGAAACCTCTATCTCGTATTCTTGCAAGTGCAGCTGTTTCTTTGCCAGACTCTTTTCGTGGGGCTGTTTTGGCCAGTTTATGCAAAACAGGTAATGCCATTGGTTTTGATGTTCAGGCACGAGGACTACTTCTTAACAAAAGAATAAAAAAGCCTGTTGATTATAAGTTGATTCATGAATCAAAACTTCATTATATGCTTATGAGAGAGGCTGTTCCTGAATTGCCCGAAACAATGCCAGATTTGCCTCATTGTTTTATTTCAAAGGAAGATTGGGCTAAGACAGCTTCCAAATTTAATATTGATACAGAAAAAGAATTTATTCTGTTAGCCCCAGGTGCTGCATTTGGTGCTGCAAAACGTTGGCCACCCGAATATTTTGCTGAATTAACTAAGTTAATCGCTGAAAAATACGCAGGTATTCAGATTGTCATTACTGGTGGCGAAAAAGAGACTGAAATATCTAAAGAAATATCTGAAAAATCTGGTGTCAGTTTAATAGACCTTGCAGGAAAGACGAACTTAGAGGAATTGGCTTGCCTGATTAGTCGTGCCAAAGCCATGGTTGCTAATGATTCGGGAACAATGCACTTGGCAGCGCTTTATCGAACTCCTACTGTTGTTCCTGTCGGACCTACTGATATGAAGCGAACTGGGGCTTTAAATGAAAATTTTGTGCCTGTTATAGCTGCTAACTGCGAGAAGATTCCGTGTCGAGAAAGAGTCTGCCCTTTAAAAACAGATGCATGCATGAAATCGCTGAAGCCACCGCTGGTCTTCCATTTCCTAGAAGAACTTCTAGAGGGCAAAGAGCAATAGAGCAACAGAGCGATGAGCGGACAGAAGACGCGAGACCTCTAACCCCTTCCAATTGTTTTGTCAAAAGGGTATTGCAATGAAAGTTGAATTGTTATAAACTTCATGCATTGAAAAATTTCTATAGGGAGTGTTTAATGAAAAATTTTAAATCATTAGCCGTATTTTTTGCTATGGCACTTACCGCATCTGTAGCTTCTGCAGCAGATATTTATGTTTCTTTGGAAACTGGTAAAAACAAAAATGAAGGAACAAAAGAAGCTCCTTTAAAGAACTTGTGGAAAGCATTAGAAAATGCAAAAGTTGGTGATACTATTCACCTTGCAGAAGGAAATTATCCTGGAAAGATGAAACAAGGCTGGTTCATGATGGATAAACCAGTTTCTATTATTGGTGGTTACTCTAAAGATTTTGCTGAAAGAAATCCTTTGACTCATAAGACTATGTTTCAGCCACTTAATGAAAACAACGACAAAAAAGGCACTGGTCTCGGTCTTCTTCACTTGGAATTCGACAAGACCAACAATGCTCCAAAAGGCTTCAATATGGTAATAGACGGCCTTATTTTTGACGATGGCTTTGCTTCAAGCTTCCATGCTACAAAAGGTAAACCAGAAGGTCTTGATACCGGTATGTGGTTGCAGGGCCCTGCCAAAAATATAAATGACGCATTTGCTTCTCCAGATAGATATGGTATCTATTCTGCAACAGCTTCCAGAGGCGAAGGCGATATAACCATTCAGAACTGCACTTTTGTCAATATTGGCAACTATGGTTTGAACCTCAACTGGTACAAAGGCAAAGTTAATGTAATTAATAACGTATTCTGCAACACTCGTATGATTGGTGCCAACGTTACTTGTTCTGCTGCTGCTCCTTCTGTTGAATGGGAATTCGCTAAGAATACTGTATTGTATACTTGGAGCCGCATTAGCGATCTAGGCGATATGGGTTTTGGCGTTCGCACTAACACTGGTGTTACTGCAAATATTCACGACAATATCATTGGTTTGAACGTTCTTACTGGTTTTGATAACACTAAGGGCGATCCAAAGAAGAAAATCACAAAACTTGATGGCAACGTATTCTTCCTGAATCGTGGAAGCGATGTTCAAATGACTATTTCTCCATCAATTGCTAAAGTTAGAGTAGATGGTTTTGAAGACCTTGAAGGTACTGATGGTATCGAATCTATCGAAGACAATGTTGATCTTAAAGATCCAAAAGTTTTCGAAGGTCGCTTGAATCCAACTTATTTGAACGCTTTCCTTTCTATGAAATATAGTGAATCTACAAAAGTTCCAGAAAATCAGGCTAATGCACTTAGAGGTGTTTTAGGTCTGCCTCTTCAGGGTACAATCAAAACTAATGTTGAAATGTTCGCAAATCGTTACCCAATGGAAGATTCTTTGAAGCTCTTTGGTGCAATGGCTGGCAAAGGCGCACAATTACCAGAAGGTGCAACAGCAGTAGCTGTTCCTGTTTCTGGCTCTAACCTGGCTCCAGTTACAAATCCAGAACCAAAGCAATAATTTGTAAAAACAAAAAAAGCACGCATAAGCGTGCTTTTTTTGTTTTAGATACATATTTAACTTTGTAACATGCTTGGGGCACGATGGTTAATTGAAAAAGTAAATGCAACTTTTTGAAAAACAGTATAAAAACGGGAATTTGCATAACTAACTTCAAGTTTTGCAAGAGTAAATGCAATTTTTTAGTAAAAAAGCAGGCATTTTCTACGTTATTTAGGCATAAA